>NZ_CP041330.1:2460313-2767267 GCF_013394165.1 Pseudoalteromonas sp. Scap06
AGAGAGCATGTTGCTGTCTGTGGTTATCATGGTTGGCAAGATTGGTATATTGGCTCAACAACCAGAAATTTAGGTGTCCCTGAATGTGTTAGAGCGCTTACCCATGCGTTTACATACAATGATCTTAGCTCATTAGAAAGGCTCTTTACTGAATACCCTGAACAGCTTGCAGCTGTAATTATGGAGCCAATGAATGTCTCCTTTCCAGAAACGGGATTTCTTCAAGGAGTACAAGCACTTTGTAAAAAACATGGCTCTGTACTAATTTTTGACGAAACAATTACCGGTTTTCGGTTCGATCTACATGGTGCTCAAGGCTTATTTAATATTACACCCGACCTAGCAACCTTTGGCAAAGGCATGGCAAACGGATTCCCTATCTCAGCTGTCGTAGGTAAACAAAAAATAATGTCATTGATGGAAGATATTTTCTTCTCCGGTACCTTTGCGGGCGAAACCATGTCTTTAATTGCTACAAAAACAACATTAAAAAAAATGCAGCAAGAAAGAGTACTGACACATATTCACACTTTAGGTGAAAAATTAATTTGTGAGCTTAATAAATTAATAGAAAAACACAAAGTAAAAGATTGGCTGAGCACTGCAGGTCATCCGTCATGGTCTTTTATTATTATTAAAGACACTCAAAAATACTCCTCATTAGAGCTAAAATCTTTATTTATTCAAGAGATGTGCTCTAGAGGTATTTTAATTGGTGGTAGTCATAACCTTAGCTATGCCCATACACATGATGATATAGAAAAATTACTTAATGCATACGATGAAGTTATTTTTATTTTAAAAAATACAATAGAAACACAAAATTTATATGATGTTTTTAAAGGACATCTTTTAGAGCCAGTTTTTAAAGTTAGATAAATGACAACTAATGTAAGACAACTCTTCTCTTAGTTAAATTTATCGAGGATAGTAAGTATGAAAGTAGCAGTAATTGTCGCCCATCCTGATGATGAGACACTCGGCTGTGGTGCCACAATCGCGAACCATATTGAAAAGTGTGATGAAGTATATATTTTAACACTTTCTAATGGGGTTAGTTCGCGCCTAGAATATACTGAAGCAGAGATTCAAACCCGGCAAGCAGCCTTTTTAAATGCCGCCCAACATTTAGGCGTTTCACCTAATAATCTAACATCATTAGATTTTCCTGATAATGAATTCGATACCATACCACTTTTAAAAATAGCGCAAGCCATCGAACTATTTTTATCTAAAAATATAATTGCACGCGTGTATACCCATTATCATAGCGATTTAAATGTTGATCATCGAAAAACTTATGAAGCTGTTTTAACAGCTTGCAGGCCGCAACCCATGCAATCAGTAAAGCAAATATTTTGCTTCGAAACACTATCAAGCACTGAATGGGCAAGTCATCGTTACGAGGCATTCAAACCGAACTATTTTGTCAATATCGAGCATGTATTTAGTAAAAAAATAAAAGCTCTTACAGCTTATAAAGATGAAATGAGAGAAGCACCACACACTCGAAGTCTTGAGAATATTCAAGCACTCGCTAAATTTAGAGGCATGTGTATAGGCACTCCACTTGCTGAAGCATTTTATATTGAACGCTTTATAGATTAGGCCTATTACGCTCGTTATAAAGTTGCGGTTTTAATACCTAATTTAGGATAGAAAATAAAATGATAACATTAAGGGAAGCCGAGCAAAGTGATTGTACTACTTTATACCAGTGGGCTAATGATCCTGTTATTCGCAGCTGCGCATTAAAAGACGCCCCAATTACCTTACAAAATCACTTAAATTGGTTTAATAAGCAACTAGCGTCTCTTAATAGTAAAATTTATATTGCATCTATTGACGACAAACCAATCGGACAAGTCAGATTTAATCAAACAGATCTTAATACATATGAAATAGACACGCATTTATCTCCTTGCAGTAGAGGCTATGGTTACGGTCGAAAAATGTTAAAACAAGCGCTAAAACTAATAGAAAAAAATAAAAATAGTACATTTATTGCGATTATTTTAATTGAAAATATAGCATCTATTAAATTATTCGAAGCCTGTAACTTTAAACGTGAAAAAGAAACAACAATAGAAAATAAAAAATGTTTCATTTACATCCGTAAAGAGGCTCTAGATGGTGAGCATTAATATAAATAAAAGTAATACCGAAACTCCGACTCGATTACTCAACATCGCTTTTAGAGTTGATGCTTCTTTAAATATTGGTTCAGGCCATGTGATGCGCTGCCTCACACTAGCGACAGCAATTAGAAAGGCTGCCAATGTTAATATCACTTTTTTCTGTCGCGATGCCGCCGGTAATAGTAATGAAAATATAATCCAATCTGGGTTTGAGCTTGTTAGAATGGCTCCTCCAAAAAATACCATCGACTTAAAAAACTACAGCTCATGGCTGGGTACTAGCATAGATGATGACTGTGAAGAGTTTCTAAAATTAACAGCGGGGAAAAATTACGATTTAATCGTAATAGATCATTATGCTATTGATAACCATTGGCATAATAAAGTAAAAAGCATAACCAAAAAAATTATGGTTATTGACGATCTAGCGAACCGAATACACAATTGTGACTTGTTATTAGATCAAACCTACCAATGCCCAACAGTTAAATACTCGCATCTGATAAATAACCATACAAAACTCCTACTTGGCTCAAGCTTTGCTTTATTAAGGCCTGAGTTTTTAGATTTTCAAAAAGCATCAATTGTAAAAAAAGAGCGCACCTTACTCATAATGTTTGGAGGAACAGATCCTGACAATTTGACTCTTCAAGTATTAGCGCGAGTAATCAAATTAAAATACTTTGAAAGAATTAATGTAATCCTAAATAAAACAGCAAAAAACGTGAAATCAGTGTTTAACTTTGCACAATGTCATAAAAAAGTCTTTTTACATATATCGCCGAGTAATATTGCGGAAATTATGTCAACGGCAACAATAGCGATTGGTGCAGCTGGAACAACATCATGGGAAAGATGCGCTTTAGGCCTTCCTGCTGTTGTTATTGTACAAGCAGACAATCAGCGAGAGATCGCTAACGCGCTTCAATTAGCTGAAGTGATCCGCTTTATTTCAATTGCAGAGATTGAAGACAAGTTAATTAAAGAAATTGAATTTTGGCAAAATAGGTTAAAATTAAGTAATGATGTTCATAAAAATTGTATTAATATTTGTGATGGCAAAGGCACTGTAAGAGTCACCAACGAAGTGCTAAAAGTCATAGAGTAGCAATTTACCTGAAGCTGAATAACTATTAATTTGACTATGAGATAGCGTCTCTAAAACCGATAAGCGATTGAATATGAACAATTACATTGTAGCTACAATTAAAGACTGGAATATTGCCCAATATAAAAAACGCACGCCAGCTTATAATGGAAATTGGCATTTAATTACTGACAAAAAAGAGCTCACTTATAATCACTTAAAACATCTAAACCCTAAATATATATTTTTTCCTCATTGGAGCTGGATTGTTCCCGAAGAAATAATTAACAACTTTAATTGCGTTTGCTTTCATATGACTGATTTGCCTTATGGACGGGGCGGAAGCCCAATGCAGAATTTAATTTCTCTTGGCCATACCACCACAAAGTTAAGTGCCCTAAAAATGGAAGAAAGTATAGATACAGGCCCTATTTATCTAAAAAGGGCTCTATCTTTGGAGGGCACAGCGCAACAAATATTTTTACGCTGTTCAGCTTTAACTTTTGATATGATTGAGTTTATTGTTAACGATAATCCTGAAGTAACACCTCAAGAAGGCCCTGTAACAGCATTTTCAAGACGCAATCCAAGCCAAAGTGTTATTGATACGAACTTAGAGCTGGATGATATCTTTGATCATATTCGCATGTTAGATGCCGATAGTTATCCAAAAGCATACATAAAACATGGAAAGTATAAGCTTGAGTTTACAAATGCCAAAAAAAGCAACGACGCTTTAACTGCCAATATAAAATTAACTTTACTTGAGTAATCATGAAAAATAAATTTGTAGAAATAGATGGTCGAAGAATAGGTTTAGACTATGAACCTTACATTGTTGCTGAGCTTTCAGCTAACCATAACGGCGATCTTAAAGAAGCCCTAAAAACAATTGAAGAAGCCGCTAAATGTGGAGCCGATGCAATAAAAATTCAATCATATACGCCCGATACAATGACTATCGACTGTAATAAGGACGAGTTTCAGATTAAAGGCGGATTATGGGATGGTTATAATTTATATAAATTATATGAGTGGGCCCATACTCCTTTTGAGTGGCACAATGCACTGTTTGAAAAGGCCAAAGAAGTCGGTATCACTTTATTTTCAACACCGTTTGATGAAACAGCCGTTGAGCTGCTAGAAGCATTAAACACCCCAGCTTATAAAGTGGCCTCTTTCGAATTAACCGATCTACCTCTCATCAAGCGAGTTGCTGAAACAGGTAAACCTATCATTATGTCTACTGGTATGGCTAATATCTCAGAGATAGAGGAAGCGATTAGCACAGCAAGAGATAATGGTTGTGATGAACTAATTGTATTGCATTGCATAAGTGCTTACCCTGCGCCATTCGAGCAAGCTAATTTAGCTACAATCTCGGATATTGCAACACGCTTTAACGTTATTACAGGCTTATCTGATCATACCTTAGGCACAACGGCAGCAATTGCATCAGTGGCTTTAGGAGCATGCTTTATTGAAAAGCATTTTATTTTAGATAGATCTAAAAAAGGGCCTGATTCAGAATTTTCAATTGAGCCTGAGCAGCTTAAATCAATTGTTAGTCAAAGCAAAGAAGTGTACAAATCGATAGGTAATCCAGGGTATGAAGTAAAATCAGCCGAAAGCGAAAACCTAAAATTTAGACGCTCTATTTATTTTATTGAAGACGTACCAGCAGGTACAGTTATAACAAAAAAACACATAAAAAGAATACGTCCAGGCTACGGTCTCCCCTGTAAGTATTACGATACGCTGATTGGTAAGAAAACTTCTGTAAATATAACAAGAGGAACAGCTGCTAAATGGGAGCTAATTGATGAAAAATCTAGTTAAAGTAACAAGTAATGAGGTGAAAGATATTTTTTTGCAAAGTATATCTTTAGACGATGTAAATGAAAATTATGTTGCTTGGCTTAATGATCCTCTAGTAAATCAGTACTTAGAAACTCGTTTTAGTAAACAGGATCTTAACTCAGTTAAGGATTATATTTCAGCTAATTTAAATAACCCGCTTGAACAATTATTTACGATTAGAACCAACAATAATAAACACATTGGGAATATTAAAGTTGGAAATATAAATAGGATTCATAATATTGCTCAAGTGAGTCTGTTTATTGGCGAAAAAGAAAGTTGGGGGAAAGGCTATGCAAATCAAGCTATCAAGCTAATTAACCAATATGCTTTCGAAACGTTATTGATTAGAAAACTAGTCGCCTGGGTTTACACCGACAATATTGGAAGTTTTAAAGCCTTTAAAAAGGCTGGCTATAGCAAAGAGTGTGTACTTAAAAATCATTATATATTGAATGGAAAACCAAGTGATCTAATCCAACTCTCTTTGTTTAATATTAAACCCTAATATAAGTAAGTTATTTACCAAAAAAGGCCAAAGCTAAGCTTTGGCCGGTTTATTATAGTTTTCAATAAACTCTAAATAAATACCTTTTACATGCTCATGAAACGCATCAATACATGCATTTATAAATCCTGTACGCATTTCTAAATCATTGTAATAATAGCTACTTGTCATAATGTAAGCTTGAAAATATCTAAAAGTTCCCTGAATCAGCCAATAAACTACATTATCGTCTGCGGTGCTATTACGTAATGTAAGTAATATTTTATTTTGTAAATTAAACGCATCAGCAAGCTGCTCACGTGTTTCAAAATGTTGAGAAGTAATTGATAACAGCTGCTCAAGAACATCTTTGGTTCTAGCTTTTATAGCTTCCATTTTATAGTTAACGTTACCAGCAGATAATTGCTCTAAAGAAGTAGCCCTATTAAGTAGCTCTGTTATTTTATCTTGCTTATTACTAATTGGCTTCATATCAGTAATATCTTCAATACGTTTAGGCTCAGAATACTTTATAAATGCACCATTGGCCGTATTAAATACTTTAACATTGAGGTTTTTTTGGAGTAATAACTCTAAGTTACCCTTTGATGAGTCAAATATAGGAATCGTAAAGACCTCTTCGGTAAAATTACCTTTAACAATAAATGCTCCCTCAATACCTTGCTCAACCACTTTTTTATGCTTAAAGTCATTATCAAAATAGATACTATGTTTTGAATGATGATGCTCTTTAGATACAAAGCCTAAGTCAGTACCAACTAAATATACTTTCTTAAACCCCAACTCAATAGCTGTAGCAAGTGCTGTATTCGATACTGTTGGGTTACTGTAGTCAGGGTAGGTAAATTGCTTTTTTGTATCCAAAGCACGAATAAGACGACCGCCTGCATCATTTAATTTTGATAACAAATGCGCACTTTTAAAGCGCTTTAAAATGCTATCGTATACCGTATTAAGTGCAACAATATTTATCTCATTTAATTTTATCTTTAGTCCAGAGACGCGATCTATTGACTCCACCCATTCTAGCAGCCCTGCGCCTCGCTCCATTTCTATGTGAATATCAGGTTTAATATTATTACTAAGTAAGGCTCTTAATGCTGTACCACAAGAAATAATAATGATGTCACCCTGATTTTTTTTCAAAAACTCAATCGCATCATCAAGAGAGGGACCATTAGCAACAATAAATACAGAATGTTCTTGCAGAGTGTTATTTACTAACTCAGGCTTTTTCAATACTGGAAACTTTTCATTTAAATTAGCCAGAGTATGAGATACACCTATTATTTCATCTTCAAAAAAACCCCAGCCTGCAGACCAACGATGTCCGATACTTTTAATACGCTCAATTGTTTTCTCAATCAGTGGGCTATTATAATGCTTTAAGAAAAGAATTTGACTGAGGTTAAAATGACCCTGATTAAACAAAAACTTAGAAATTTCGTTAATCACTCCATCTTCACCACCAGAAACACGTATTGAAAATTGCCCACCATTGGCAGTGCATTTATCAAAAAGCGGCTTTAATTCGATACAATGTAAAAGTGCATAGAAGGTATCTTTACTCGGCTCAAATAAAAACACATTAAGTACATCTTTTTTCTTGAGTAACTCTTCTATCTGATAGCCTAACCCCCCACCTAAAAAACAAACAAAGTCGAGGCGCTTTTCTTCAGCAGGGTTATTTATTTTATTATCTGTTTCAGCGGTACGTACGTTGTAAATTGATTTTAATAGCGCAGCATGTTCAAAAACAATATTTGTGTCATCTTGGTGATTTATTTGATATTTGAAGTAAAGCGGGTTTTCTAGAAACTGAATAACTTGCTGTTTAGCGAATTCTCTAGGCTCATCTTGATAAACGAACTCATTATTGTTAAACAAGTTAGCATTGCCCATTTCATCGATTGCAACACCAGTATCGCTTGGCGTGTAATCTTTAAATGTTTCATAAATAGCCGGCATTTGCTCTTGAAGTAGAGCTAAATTTGCAAGCAGGGTTGCTTGCAACATCATTTTTGTTAATTCTTGCTGATTAGCGTCCAAAGTTCACTCCGCTTAACTTGATTTCTTAACCACCCCTGGTAGGTTAGCTAATTGTTGTTGTAAATAGCTGCCTGTTGAATTTAAATTGGCCACTAATAAATCCATTGCATTGTATTGGCTATATAATCGTTCTTCATATTTGGCCATACGAATATTAAATTTTTCTACATCAGTTTCTAGTTTAGAAAGCTGTGATTCACGACCTTCTATACGTGAACTAATAATACCATCAGAAGCCGTATAACCCTTAATAACAGTATCAAGCTGTGCAACAAAACCGCCTTTATCTTTTTCACCTACAAAAAAGGTTTGTAAGGCTTGAGGATCCTTTTCTATCGCAGCTTTTAATGCGTCAGAATCAATACTTAATTTACCAGAGCGCTCCGTTCTAATACCAAAATTAGCTAAAAAATCAGTGTTACCATTTCCCGTACTAAATTCTGAAGTTAACAATGAGCGCACCTGATTAACAGACCCTCTTAATAAAGAGTCTCCGGCAAGCGCCCCTACGCCCTCTTCAGCACTTGAGCGTCCCAGCTGTTTCGATAAATCAATAAAGGCATTAAATTTGTCTACAAATGAGTTCAAACCTGTTGTAATATTTTTGTTATTTTCAGTTATAACAGCTTTACTTAAATCATCGTCAGTGCCATGCATTTTTTTTGCATTAATGGTGACGCCTTCAATAACATCTTTAAACTCATTAGTACTGCTTGAAGCCACAAGCGTACCATCTATAGTGATAGAAGCATCGGTTGCTGCAGTTACCTCATTTAAATTTTCGGCATACGTTGTTGAAGTCGTATCACTATCATACGCCAAACGAGATAAACCTAAAAGATCCGTATTGCCACCGTCACCAGCATCATCGACTACTATTTTTATAGCATTTTCCGCGCCGGTTTCTTTACTCGACAATACCAATCGCTGACCGGTGTCATCAGTGATAATGGTGGCGTTTACCGAGTCATTATCAACTGAATCATTAATCGCATCACGAATATCGGCAAGCTTTGCTGTATCTGACACAGTAATATCAAAACTGTTAGAACCAGAGCTGATCGTTAGCTTACCCTCACCCACAGCTTCATCGCCAGCTATAGCATCTGATGTTAGCTTATGGTTTTCGGCCAAACTATTAACTTTAATTGAGTAATTATTGGTTTGTGCATCTTTTTCAGAACTTAAAGTAACAAAATCATCACTGCCACTAATTGTTCTCTTTTGAAACTCCTCAACAGAGGATAGTGACTCCAATGAGCCATTCAGCTCCTCTAAAGACGCTTTTAGTGTTCCAACAGCAGATATATCAGTCGTGAAATTAGCTTGCTGTTTTGTTACTCGAGCTTGATAAGGGGACTTCTCAGCATTGACTAAAGCACTTACAATTTCGTTTACTTGAAGTCCTGAACCTATACCTGTAAATGAAATAGCCATAATTGTTGCCCTCTTAAATTACTGAAATACTAAACTTTAAAATCAACCAATACGCCCGTGGCTTCTGCTAATTTGGCCACTATACCTAATACTTCTTCTGACGGATATTGCTTAACTAAGTCACCACTCTCTTTATCGATAACCTTGATTACATTACGGCCAGAGTCTTCGTCTACTTTAAATTGAAGACTGCGGTTCATTTCACCCATAAAATCCTGCAATTGCTGTACCACCTTTTCTAGCTTTTCAGGTGATAACTCAGTTTCAGAGACTTCGTTTCTACTTGCAGCAGTAGGGGTGGTTGTATTCTTCTGTTCATCAACATTTTGCTTAACTTGAGATGGGGCTTGATAACTTGAGGTAACCTCACCTTTTTGAGCTGAGTTGATGTTTAGATTTAAACTTTGCGTTTCCATAATTCGCTCCTACTATAAAGCGATATAAAGCTTTATACCTATACAAGAAAGGAAGGGTTACCCCTTCCTTAGTAGTTAAAGTATAGAGCTTATTGTTAAATTAACCTAATAAGCTAAGTGCTGCCTGCGGTAACTGGTTAGACTGAGCTAAGATTGTTGTACCAGCCTGTTGCATAATCTGGTTTTTCGTTAGCTTAGCTGTTTCTGCAGCGTAATCGGTATCTTGTATACGGCTTTTAGAAGCTGATACGTTTTCTGATACGTTTGAAAGGTTTGCTATGGTAAAGCCAAAGCGGTTTTGTACCGCACCTAAATCTGCACGCTGTGCATCAATCTGAGCAAGAGCAGCATCGATTGCTTTAATCGCATCTTGCGCACCAGCTGAAGTCGCACCTGAGATATCCACAGACTCAACTGAAGTTAACTCACTTGTACCACCTGTAGATGCAATATCAGCACCTGCAGCACCTTTACCAAACAGTTCATTTGCGCTCGTACCAGATATACCAATTTTATCTGCAGAGCTTAAGTTAAGCTCTGCTGAAACGCTGAGCGAACCTGCGGTGCTAGCAACAGCTTGACCACCGATAGTGAAAGCACTTGTATCGCCAGCGCCAGTAACATCAATACCATCGATATTTGTCGCTTTAAACGTAATTTCATCTTTAGCTTCATCAAAAACAGCATCATAACCATCAGCTTGCATCTCATTAGCAAGACGCGCCATATCACCACCAAAGTCACCTAGGTCATATGAATCAACTGCAGTGGCACCCTTTTTAATCTCAATTACTGATGAACTTCCAGCTTTGATAGCACCAATTGTAGTTTCAAGTTTAGCTTCGGCATTTACACCAGAACCAGATGAATTTATTGTATCAGCAATTGTTGCCGCACCTTGGTTAGCACCAACAGATACATCTGTGCCATTGATACTTAATGTATCTGCTGAAGTTACAATATTACCGGCTAGGTTAACCGTTTGAACATCCCCAAGCGCAGAAACTGTCGATGTTGCCGCACCTTTGATTTCATTCGCACCGATAGCATCAGCAGATACGTCACGAAGGCTTACGTTGATTGTTTCATTAGCGTTTGAACCCACTTGGAACTGCTTAGTACCAAATGAACCATCTAATAAGCTAGTACCACCGAATTTAGTAGTTTCTGCAATACGCGTTAATTCTTGTTGTAATGCGCCTACCTCTTTTTGAAGGGCCGCACGTGCATCAGCATCATTTGAACCATTCGCTGATTGTAGTGCTAAGTCACGCATACGTTGTAGAATATTTGATGACTCTGTCATCGCACCCTCAGCGGTTTGCGACATTGAGATACCGTCATTAGCGTTTCGCTGAGCAACACCTAAACCATTAATTTGTGAAGATAGACGGTTAGCAATTTGTAGACCAGCCGCATCATCTTTCGCGCTGTTAATTTTCATACCAGATGAAAGACGTTGCATTGATGTGCCTAACGCATCGCTAGATTTTGATAAGTTTCTTTGTGCATTTATTGATGCAACGTTAGTATTTACTGATAAAGCCATGTTATAACTCCTGATTACTTTCGTAATGTAACTAATTGATTTTAACCAAGAGCCATCACAATAAAAACCTGTTCAAGCTCCGTTCTAATTAAGTTAACGGCTGTTATAAAATTACCTTTAGCTTTTTTTTTAAAAAAACAGTAAAAACTTTTAGTTGATTGAAATACAAACAAAAAAGCCAAGTATAAATACTTGGCTTTTTTAATTTTAATTATTATTAACCACCTAACAAGCTTAATGCAGCCTGTGGTAACTGGTTTGCTTGCGACAAGATAGTAGTACCTGCCTGTTGCATGATTTGATTTTTAGTCAACGTTGCAGTTTCAAGCGCATAATCAGTGTCTTGAATACGGCTACGCGAAGCCGATACGTTTTCAGATACGTTAGCAAGGTTGGCAATAGTAAAACCAAAGCGGTTTTGCACCGCACCTAAGTCAGCTCGTTGAGCATCAATTTGCGCTAATGCTGCATCAATTGCTTTAATCGCGTCTTGCGCACCATCTGAAGTCGCGCCTGAAATATCAACACTCTCAATACTTGTTAATGAACTAGTACCGCCTGATGATTGTATTGCAGCAGCCCCTGTACCAAATAATTCATTCGCAGTGGTCCCTGAAATACCTATTTTATTCGCTGATGATAAATTTAGCTCTGCGGACACACTAAATGAGTTCGCTGTGCTGGTTACTGCAGTTCCACCTATAGTAAAGCCACTTTGATCAGTGCCTGTGATATCAATACCATCAACATCTGTGGCTTTAAAAGCAATCTCTTCAGTTGCAGGGTCGTAAATGGCATCATAACCTGCTTGTTGCATGTCATTTGTTAATCGCTCCATCTCACCACCATAATTGCCTAAGTCAAATGACTTCTCAACTAAGCCATTTTTCTTAATTTCAATCACACCTTTACTGTCCGATGTGATCCCAGCAAAAGTGGTATCAATTTTAGCCTCTGCAACCACACCGGCGCCTGACTTGTTGATAGTATCTGCAATAACAGCCGCACCAGAACCACCAGCAATAACAATATCTGTACCGTTAATATTAACCGTGTCCGCACTTGTACCATGATTTGTTGCTAAGTTAACAGTTTGTACATCGCCAAGCTTAGTATTTGCATCTGCGGCGTTGCCAGGTCCTTTAATTTCATGCGCACCAATTGAGTCTGCTGCTACATTACGTAAGCTTACATTAATGGTTTCATTCGCATTTGCACCTACTTGGAATTGTTTTGTACCAAATGTACCGTCAAGTAAGCTGGTTCCACCAAATTTGGTAGTGTCTGCAATTCGAGTAAGCTCTTGTTGCAGGGCTGCTACTTCTTTTTGCAGTGATGCACGGTCAACTGCACTGTTTGACCCATTGGCTGATTGCAGTGATAAGTCACGCATACGTTGTAAAATGTTTGCTGACTCTTGCATCGCACCTTCAGCAGTTTGCGCCATAGAAATACCATCATTGGCATTACGCTGAGCAACCGTTAGGCCATTAACCTGAGACGTTAGTCGGTTGGCAATTTGTAAACCTGCAGCATCGTCTTTTGCGCTATTAATACGCAAACCAGATGATAGTCTCTGCATTGAAGTTTCAAGTGCCATGCTAGATTTAGATAGATTGCGTTGCCCATTAAGTGATGCAACATTTGTATTTACGCTTAAAGCCATTTTACCATCTCCTAGTTTCAATCAGAATGTGGTTCAAAATATTTAAGCAAAAACCACACTTTCTATAACCAGTTGAATGCATTAGTTGTGCCAACTAATAAAAAATAGTTAAATAACTGTTTTTTAATAAATAAATAGCGTTTATTGATACTTAAAATCAGAAGTTAGCATTTTTTTGACAGGAGAAAAAAGGGGGGTGACAGTTTTTTGCCGCTTCGTTAAGGCAAGTTATTACCTACTTTTCTCGTATAGTAATAACCTGCCTTGGATGGTATTTATAAATAATCAAATAATGAAAGTTTAGCCAAGCGACCAAAAGTCGCTTGTGAAGCCTGTAAACCAGACTCATGTTTAGTGAGATCGCTGATGGCTTCAGCGGCATCAATCTCAATTAGGCTAGATCTGTTTTCTTGATTATTAATATCTAGAGCACTGTTTGAGTCGGTAACACGCTCAACTACATTCATACGCCCACCTAAACCAGCCTGAGTAAACACAATTTGCTCACTAGCATTTTTAAGCTGAATTAAACCATCAGATAATGCTTGGTTAATTTGCGTTTCATCAAGTTGTTCGTCATTTAGGCTAATGATCAAATCTTCTAGCGTATTAAGTACATTTTCTTTGCCTGGTTTTTCAAGAGTAAAATCAAGCTGTCCTGGTGCTGCCCCCTCAAGTTGAATTTCCATACCTGCAAATTCAATCGGTTCATCGGTTACTTCACCCGTAACGGGTGGTACAAGAGGATTACCATCACGTAATATTTCATATTGATCTGGCGCTGAAGGGGTCGCCCCAGGGATCACATTAACATTATAGGTATTGATCGTTGGAGAAATAAGCGGATCTGGATCTGAGTTATAATTATCTTTATGAAAACGGTCAAACTCGCCTTGGTTTTCAACATAAACAGTTCCAGCGGTAATGCCGCCTGTTGGCGTTCCATCGTTTGAAACTACATCGAGTCGCGCATCAACTCGTTCAAATACATTGAAGCCATTATCGCTTGATTTGATCTCAACGCCTTTTGCGATCGTCACTTCGTGTTGGCCTTGATCGCCTTGATATTCGTATTTGCCATTGGTGCTATTAAATGTATAAGTTTGAATATCGTCTTGATAGCCAGAGAAAAGGTATTTCCCTCCTTCAGATTGACTATTCATTAAATTAAGCAGTGATTTTTGCAATTCTTTTAGTTCACTGGCAACTGAAGCCAAATCACCTTTATCTAACGAACCATTGCCCGCTCGTATAGTTAACATTTGCGCTTCTAAAATAGTGTCGTTCATACCTTGCAATAAACTTTCTTCGGTTTCTAAACGCCCTTTTAGCTGATTAATATTCTTCGTCAGCTGCTCATTAGTTTCTATTTTATTGGTGTACAACATACCTTGCGAAATAGCAGCAGGGTTTTCAGAGGTACTCAAATATTTTTGACCTGTATTAACGCGCTCCTGCGCACCAGCTACATTTTGTTGATTCTCAAGTATTTTATTAATGTTATTTTGATACATTAAATTATTTGATAAACGCATAATTACCTCGCCGCACTCAATAAGGTGTCAAAAATAGCTCTCGCTGCAGTTAATACTTGTGCAGAAGCAGCATAGGATTGCTGGAAGCGCAGCAAATTAGCCGCCTCTTCATCTAAGTTTACGCCCGACAACGATTCGTACCAGGCTTCTGATTGTTGTGCTAAAGCATCAAATGCAGCACCATTGGTTTTTGCTTGACTGGTTACCACACCAACATCGGTGACTAATCCAGCATAGGCCTGATTCAATGTTTTATGATTATCAGCTGATGCGCTCGCTACTACATTTTGACGTACTAAATCGGTATTCTGTAAGTCAGCAAGTTTTTGGCCGTTGCGGTTATCATCAAAACCGCCTTCATTAAATTCTAAATTAAAGGTATCGCCCATTGCTGGTACGCCTTCAATATTAAAGTCAAAACCATAACCATCGTATGGTGCACCGGCTTGAGCGAGTATATTGTTAGCAGGCGGTGTAACTGTAAACGTAGTTGTGCCATTACCATCAGTAAGTTGATATTCGTTAGCATTGGCTGTTTTAACAATGCTAATAGGGCCATTTGCTAAACCCAAAGGATTACTAAAGCTGCCAGTGGTTACATCGGTAACATTACCCGGTGAAATAGTCCCTGTACCTGTATTATCAAGGCCGTCTGCTGTTCTAATTGGGGAGGCCAATGCAATGTCCTCACCTCGACCTGTTGTCAGCGATATATTGCCAGCCGCGCCACTGTTAAGTTTTACCTGAAATTGGTCACCGGCATTACCAGCTCCCGTTATATTAAGCTCTAAGCCAAACGCCTCTCCGCTAGTAATAGCAGCTGAGTCGATAATGCCACTGGGTGGAATAATTGCTAAAGAGGCTGCACCTAAAGGTTCACCTTTATTATCAATTGGCTGAATACTTACTTCGTTAGGATTACCCGTATAGGTGATCACAAAATCACTGGCTGGCAGTTCACTGCCTTTACCAGCCTCAACGGTTGCTGACATATTAGCTGTTCCGGTATTGGCTTGATAAACAAAAGCACTGACTGTTGGGATATCAAAAATATCCCCTCCGAGTTCACCGTTTGCATCCATACCTAAACGATTTTGCTGATTAAACGAATCAGCAAGCGCAATACCCATCTGGCCAATTTGATTTTGTGCCGGCACCAAAATATCGTCTCTAAATGCTAATAAACCGCCAATTTTACCTTTGAGTTTAGTAGGGTCTATATCGAGTGGCACAGCCTTACCGCCATTTACATCTAAGCGTAGCTCTTTAAAGTTAGCATCAGGATCGCCACTAATCGAAAACAAGTTAAATGACCCATTTTGCATAACAACGGCTTCGCCTGTGCCCATAAACACTTGTTTTTCACCATTAGGGCCATCAAGTGTTTCTATATCAATTAGCTCAGATAAATCACGTATTGCTTTATCACGCTCATTATAAGCAGAGCTCGCATCAGCTTCGTTTTTGGTACCATGAACACCCGCAATTTCTTGGTTCAACGAACTAATACTTTCGATTAACGTATTCGCCTCTTCTGAAAAAATCTCTAATTGCTCATTAACCACTGCTTTTTGCTCTGATACGATACCTGCAAGCCGATCCATTTGGTCAATCAGGTTTTGTGCATCACTCATCACCAATGAACGAGCAACCGTTGATGAAGGTTGATTAAGGGCTTCTTGCACGTTATTAAACATTGAGTTGATACTAGTTGATAAGCTGTTTGATTTTTCTGAAAAAATTTGATCAACCCGACTCGCTTCACTAACAAATTGATCAAAAAAACTTTTATTTGAAGTATCTCGATTTAATTGCTTTTGCGCAAACTCATTCAATAACCGGTACGTTTGGCCACGGCCTACCTGATTATCAATCATGGTGGTAAACTCGGTGCGCTCACGTACATACCCTTCGGTATTAACATTTGCGATGTTTTTACTTGTCGTTTGCAATAACTCAGAGTTTGCTCTTATTCCTGAATTAGCAATGTTTAATAAATTAAACGACATGTTACTCTACTCCCTGGCGGATCACGCTTGTGGCGATATTCTTCAATTCGTTACTGTTCAGCACTCTTTTTATTTTGTCTGCATAATTAGGGTCGGTTGCATAACCAGCTTGCTGTAAAGAGTCTAAAAATTTATGCGGCTTTGCCGTATTGTTTAATGCATCTTGATAGCGCGGGTTCTGTGTTAAAAAATCCACAAAATCATTCACGCTATCTTTTATCGAGTCATACGCTCTAAAGCTTGCTTGCTTTTTAACTGCAGCACCTTGTTCAAATTCTAAAGTGACCTTACTGGCCTTTTCACCCTGCCAACTTTTATCTGACTTAATATTGAATAAATTGTTTGAGCTATTACCATCACCTTTACTAATAATATGTTTACCCCAGCCAGTTTCTAATGCCGCTTGTGCGACCATAACCGCCGGATTTAAACCAATTTTTTTAGCCGCTGTTTTTGCGTGTTCCCACACTGTGCTCACAAATTCCTCAGCACTTTCAAATGTGCCAGACGCTATGTTTTGTTCGCTTTTTTCAGTTGAATCAACGAGCGGCACTTTTTCAGTGACCTTTTGATTTTCTTGATGAGGTAAGGTGCTACCCGCACGTTGGTCACTAAAGAAATCTGACGTTGTGCGAAGAACAGAGCCTGGCATAAAGTTTTTTCCATCTGGCGATAATTGCTGCACAATTAAATCTGCAAGACCCAAAGAGCCATTTGATGAAAGCTCTGTGGCCATTTGTTGGTCGTGCATTTCTTCAAAAAACTTAACGCCACTAGCATTAAACGGGCTTTCTTTATCTTCGAAAGCCTCATTGGCTTTACGCATACTTTTAAGCAGCATTTGGGTGAATATAGCTTCAAATTGTGCCGCCGCTTTTTTTAACGCCGCTTTAGATGCATCGGTTGATGCGTCACCGCTGTTTAAAGCATCTCGACGCAAAGAGTCTAAGTTGCCTAAATCAAAAAAGTTTTGCTTATCTAGATGATTTGTTTCCATCAGCTTTTTGACACAATAATTAATAATATCTAGATAATGCAATAATTGAGCCAGCGAGATTTTCAAAGGTGGGAGTAAGCAGGAAAAAAAAGTAAAAAACACCGCAATAAAATATTAAACGGTGTTTTTTAAAGGTTAAATTACAACAAGCTGACCGTTAATTGCACCAGCTTCTTTAAGTGCTTCAAGAATCGCCATTAAATCGCCAGGGGCAGCGCCAACTTCATTAATTGCACGTACTAAGTCATCAAGACTTACACCAGGGTCAAATACAAAAGCGCGTGAGTCATCCTGATCAACATCAATAATACTTTGCTGAGTAACCACGGTTTCACCCTCTGCTAAAGGATTTGGCTGCGCTACATTTTGTTGTTCCGCAATCGTTACTGTTAAACCACCGTGGGTAATTGCCGCAGGTTGTAATTTTACATTTTTACCTATAACAATGGTGCCGGTACGTGAGTTAACAATTATTTTTGCCGAAGTATCCGCTGGTTTAAATTCTAAGTTTTCAAGAGTTGATAAGTACGATACGCGCTGCGAGGCATCACGAGGTGCAATAACGCGAATAGAAGCTGCATCGAGTGCTTGAGCGCTATTTGGACCAATTAAATCATTAATGGTTTTCTCTAAACGTTTAGCAGTAGTAAAATCAGGACGGTTTAAATTAAAGGTAATATAGTCGTTTTGCATAAATGGGCTTTTAACAGCACGTTCAACGGTTGCACCATTTGGTACACGTCCTACCGTTGGCGTATTAATCACAACGCGACTACCATCAAGGCCTTCAGCGCCTAAGCCACCTACAATTAAACTGCCTTGAGCGATGGCGTAAACATTACCATCAACCCCTTTTAAGAATGTTTGTAGTAATGTGCCACCGCGCAAGCTGCCTGCGCTGCCAATCGATGATACAGTTATATCTATGGTTTGCCCTGGCTTTCTAAATGGGGGGAGTTCAGCATGAACAGCAACCGCTGCAACATTTTTAATTTTTGGCTTTAAACTAGAAGGTAACGTAATACCAAAACTATTAAGCATGCCTTTAAAGCTTTGCTCGGTAAAACGGCTTTGCTCACCGGTGCCTGGTAAACCAACAACTAAGCCATAGCCCACTAATTGGTTTGAGCGCACCCCTTCGACCATAGACACATCTTTAATTCGCTCAGCACTGGCAGTAAATTGCCAGCCTAGTAGCACCATAAAACAAAAAACTTTAAAACCATTCATGTCGAATGTCCTCTAAAAGGGAAACAATGAGCTACTAAAGAAACGCGTTAACCAACCTGGGCTTTGTGCCTCTTGTGTTTGGCCCTTACCTGAGTACTGAATACGCGCATTCGCAATTCGATTAGACTCAACGGTATTATCGGCATTGACATCTTGTGGACGCACTAACCCTTCTAAGCGAATAAATTCTTCACCGGTGTTTAACGTTAGCCATTTTTCACCGCGAATCACTAAATTACCATTTGGTAGTACTCGCATTACGTTAACCGAAATATCGCCAACTAAGCTATTTGATTGATTTGATTTTGAGTCACCTTTAAATGAGGAGTCACTGCCAATACCAAATTGAATGCTATCGCCGCCAATATTTACCGGTAAACCACCTAAGCCAATCACAGGGTCGAGGCTGGCATCGGTTTCTTTATCCGTTTCTGTTTTAGCTGCTTTAGTCGCTTGGGTTGACTCTTGTAATTTAACAGTAATGATATCGCCTGTTCGCAGTGCTTTTTTATCGGCATAAAGATCATTCGATAATTGAGTACTGAACAAAGAGCCGGTTGCGACTACTGGCTCCATATTAGGCTCTGGATACATAGGTGCATAATAGGGATCGTCTTGTACTACCTCATTATTTTGTGTAGCTACACAACCACTTAATAGTAAAGTCCCTACTGTAAATAACATAATATTACGCATACAATCCCCCAAAACTATAACTGTTGATTGATATAACTCATCATTTCATCAACGGCTGAGATCACTTTTGAGTTCATCTCATAAACGCGCTGCGTTTCAATCAAATTAACTAACTCTTCGGTCACATTTACATTTGATGTTTCAAGTGAACCTTGAATAATCGTACCTAAACCTTCAACCCCCGGATTACCTTGAACAGGCGCACCACTTACAGCGGTTTCGGTATATAAGTTTTGCCCTATAGGCTCAAGGCCAGACGGATTAATAAAATCACTAATCGTGATCTGACCAATAACCACGTTTTCGGCCTGACCTTTTACGCGAACTGACACTTCACCATCTTGAGATACGGTGATCGACTGTGCATCGTCAGGTACATTCATTTCAGGCTGAACAACATAACCAGCACCCGAGGTCACAACACGCCCGTCGCCGTCAGTAGTAAATTGGCCGTTTCGCGAATATGCAATATTGCCATCTGGTTGCAGTACTTCAAAAAACCCAGGACCAGAAATCATCCAATCCAATGAATTTTCAGTAGTGAGCATATTACCTTGCGAAAAGTTTTTTTGGTTAGCTACTACTTTAGTACCCGCACCGAGCATTAAGCCTGACGGCATTTCGGTATCTTGCGATGATCGACCGCCTGGTTGATTAATATTTTGGTAAAGCAAGTCTTCAAAAATAGCGCGGCTTTTTTTGTAACCTACTGTACTGGCGTTCGCTAAGTTATTTGATATAACCGATATATCAGTTTGTTGAGCGTCAAGCCCTGTTTTACTTATCCATAATGCTGGATTCATAATAATACCCTCACGTTAAAGTTAAACGATGCGCATCAGCTGCTCTTGACGTTCGTCAATCTCTTCAGCTGTTTTCATCAGTTTTACTTGTAATTCAAATTGGCGTTGGTGACTGATCATATCGACCATTTCATGCACAGGATTTACATTCGATTTTTCTAATGTGCCACCTAATACTTGTACATTGGCTGATGTTTCAACTATTTCGCCTGGTTTAGCTCTAAATAAACCATCGTTACCCTTCTCAAGCGTGGCGTTGTTTGCATCAACCACTTTTAGGCGATCAACTTCTTCTAAAAAGTTAGCCGGTGCACCTTGAGGGCGAACTTGAATAGTGCCATCTTTGCTAAATTCAATTTTTTCAATCGGTACAGGTAATATGACTGGCCCACCTTCGCCAATAACTTGACGACCGTCGCTGGTAGTTAGCATACCTTCAGCCGTTATATTTAACGAACCCACTTTTGTATAAGCTTCATTACCAGAGGCGTCCTGAACACTCAACCAGGCGTTATCGCTCATAGCAATATCAAGGCTGCGACCTGTTTCGACAACACCGCCCGATGTCATGTTTGATCCTGGACGCTCTTGCATAGCAAAAACACGAGTCGGCAAACCTTCACCGAAAGCCTGCATTGAGCGCGCTTGCGCAAAATCAGATTTAAACCCAGTGGTGTTTGCATTTGCCAAATTATTGGCTTTAAGAGCAAGCCCTTGCATGCTTTGTTTAGCGCCAGATGCGGCTATGTAGACCATTTTATCCATAACATCGACTCATTAAGAAATCTATATATGAGTAAATGCAATATAAGTGCCAAATTAAATTAAAGCATGAATAAGATTTTAAGAGAGGAATAAAAAAGGCTGCATTAAGCAGCCTTTATAAGTCAAAATATGATTATCGGATCTGTAAGATATTTTGTTGCAGTGTTGAATTCACTTCAAGCGCACGAGAGTTTGCTTGGAAGTTACGCTGCGCACTAATCAAATCAACCAGCTCTGTGGTTAAGTTTGTATTTGATTGCTCGAGGGCTGAAGAATTAATTTTGCCTAAAGTCCCTGTTCCCGGCTCACCCGCAATCGGCTCACCTGAGGTTAAACTTTTTTTCCATGAAGTATCACCCACCTGTTGTAAACCTTGTGAGTTTGCAAACCTAACCATGGCTACTTGACCTAAATAAGTTGAGTCACCATTACTGTACGATGCAACTACTTTTCCATCAGTACCAATATCAATACCCGCTAAGCGACCTACTGTCGCACCATCTTGCTCTAGTGCTTTTACTTCAAAGCGACTCGCAAACTGGCTTGGAACTTTATTTGATGTATTCGCTTCGTCGCGCCAGTTAATAGCTATATCACTAAACTGAGCACCATTACTTAATAGGCCACTTAAATTAGCCCCGGTTAAATTAACATCAGTAAAGGTTGGACCGACATTTGGAACGCCATTGGTAGTTGCAGGCAAACCACTTGCATCAAACCCAAAGGTACTTAGAGGGCTTGGTGTTGCCGTTGCAGCACCAGTAGCATCAAACGGTTGTTTATCTAGCGTGCCATGTACCTGCCATTCATTAGGCGCTGTTTTTACAAAAAAGAATTGTAAAACATGTGGCTCACCTAAAGAGTCATAAGTTGTAGTCGATGTAGATGCAGTATATGTGCTGCTGTCTGTTGCATCAAACGGTACTGCCACAACATCTTTACGTGAGTCAAGGTTGAAAGAAGTATATACGTTACTTGTAGAGCGTGGTGAACCAGAAGAGTCTGGTATTTGTAATGCAGATGAAGTACTAAGACTTACTGAGGTTGTATCTCCGGTAACCTCATCAACAGGGAAGCTCTGTAAAAAATTACCTTTGGCATCAACAACGAAATTGTCTTTATTAAGCTTAAATGCTCCAGCACGTGTAAAAGTTTGGTCTTGTGAATCCAGACTTTGAGTAGTTGCAAAGTAACCTTCACCCGTGATCGCTAAATCCAGTGAGTTATTAGTAAACTGCAGCGACCCTTGATGAAACTGCTGGGCAACCATGGTCGTTTGCACACCATCACCATTTTTTGTTTTACCGGCGCTAAATACTGATGATGCGTATACATCAGCAAACTCGGCGCGAGACTCTTTAAAACCAGTGGTGTTTACGTTGGCAATGTTATTGGCGGTAACATCCAAATCTTTTTGTGCGGCAGCAAGGCCTGTTAATGCAATATTAAAGCTCATAATTAACCTCTAACCTAAAAATATTTAGCCTGATGGCTAAAAAAATACATAAAATCTATTACGCGATTTCTGCGACATCAGTCAGCCTAACCGCACCTTCTTTAGTATTAATAATAATGCCGCTTGAGCCGTTAATATTAACACTTTCAATATTTTTGAATGTAGCTAATGGGAGGCTTGAAAATTCCCCATTTGTACTACCCTCTGCTTTGATGTTGTATTCACCAGGTGGTAGCCGTTCACCCGCTTCATTTTTACCATCCCATGCAAAACGGATGGCTCCTGCAGGCTGAGTGCCTAAATCTATAGTTTTAACCAACTGCCCGGATGCATCTTCAATGCGGATCATTAAACTATCGACTGGCTTTTCAGCTACAACAGAACCTCTTGATTCACCCGACTCATTAAGCTCCAGTGTATCCGACTCCAACAAAGCTTGTTTGCCAACCAGTGTTGATGCTTGCAATGCCGAATTTGATGTCATCGACGCAGCTAAGGAATCAAAGTTAGAGTTCAAATTTGATATTCCTTCAGCCATGGTAAAGTTTGTCATTTGTGCAATCATCTGATCGTTATCAGCAGGTTTGCTGGGATCTTGATATGACAACTGCTGTGTTAACAACGAAAAAAAATCTTCTTGGGTTAACGCATCACTGTCTTCTTTTTGTGGCACTTGCTTATCTTGCCAACGTAAAGAGTCCATGTAGGATGAAGAAGTACTAATATCGTTACTCATGAGCTACCCTCAGTTACCGCTGACCTAACAGCAGTGTTTTACTTAACATTTGCTTAGCTGCATCAGCAACTTGAACATTTGTCTGATAAGAGCGAGATGCAGAAATCATATTTGCCATCTCCTCAACAACATTCACGTTGGGTTTATAAATGTAACCATTTTCATCCGCACTCGGGTGGTTTGGGTTATATTCAATTTGTAGTGGTTTATCACTCTCAACCACTCCTAACACTTTCACACCAACGGCAGAGCCCTGTGGGTTGCTTGCTGACGCTGACGCTTTTGTTAGCTCCGCAGCAAATACAGGTTGTCGCGCTCGGTACGTTTCATTTTGTGAAGAGCTAATTGTATTGGCATTAGAGATATTACTTGCGGTGGTATTTAATCGCACGTTTTGCGCGCTCATACCCGAACCTGCAATATCAAACACATTATATAAACTCATAATTAGGCTCCTTGACTACCGAGGGCTTTTTTCAGGCCTTTAAATTTACCATTAAGAAACTGGACACTGGCCTGATACTCCATAGCATTCTGTGTATACAAGTTCCGTTCCACTTGTATATCAACAGAGTTACCATCACCTGTATCTGTTTGATTTGGCGTACGAAATAATTCATCTCCACCTACAAAACGGGTACCACCGGCAATGTGTTTTTCGTTGGTTCTTACCATCGTATTGCCGCTTAGTTGGTTAGACTTTGCCGTTTTTAATGCTGAGGCAAAGTCGATATCTTTTGCTTTATAGCCGGGCGTATCAGCATTTGCGATATTAGTGGCGAGCATTTCTGCTCTTTGCGAACGGATCAACATCGCATGCGGATGCACGCCTAATGCTTTATCAAAACTGATAGCCATAACTATCTCCAAAAAATTGACTTAGTATCAGTAAAGCAATAAGTAAGCCAGCAATGAAAGTAGTGATGATAAAAACAAAAAACGGCGCTACAGCGCCGTTTTTAGGAGGGGGTATATCTTAATATTCGTTATTTCTTTTGGTAAATAATGCCGGGGTTACAACGTACCATATCAAATTCGGTACTCAAACCAGACATAGATTCCGACGCACCTAAAAATAAATACCCCTTAGGGTTAAGTGCTTGAGAAAATTGTGCAATTATTTTGGCTTTCACCTCAGGTGAAAAATATATTAAAACATTACGGCAAAATATAATATCGAACTTACCCATCAAGGCGTACGAGTCGAGCAAATTTAAATGCCTAAAGCTCACTTGCTTTTTCAAAGAGTCAACCACTTGTGCCATACCATTGCCGCTATCTTTAAAAAATTTCTTACGACGATCAGCAGATAGCCCGCGAGCCAGTGCCAATGCATCATATTCAGCGTTTTTACACATATCTAGCATGGTATTTGATATATCAGTACCCACTATTTGTGCACCCATTTTTAAAACACCAGGGCTACTTGATTGAAACTCAGCCACTGACATAGCAATTGAATAAGGTTCTTGCCCTGAAGAGCTCGCAGCAGACCATATTTTTAATGGTCTATTTAGCGCTTTAAATTCAGGGAATAATCTGGTTTTGAGCAACTCAAATGGGTATTGATCTCTAAACCACAATGTTTCGTTGGTTGTCATGGCATCAACAACAGCAGCGCGCAATTGACGCTCATGTACGCCAAGTGTTTTGCTAACCAGTTCAGATAACGATTCAACATTAAACCGAGACATTAATGGTGCCAAGCGGCTTTTAACCAAATACTGCTTATTTTCACCTAAAACAATACCGCACTGTTGTTCTAAAAATAAGCGAAATTGATCGTATTCTGTTTGCTGCAAATCTTTATTAGTCAAATCAATAACACCTATGTTTATTAATCACAATGAACCCACTTATTAACGGCTGTAGCAAGCTCGTCTGGATTAAATTTCGCTATAAAATCGTCAGCCCCTACTTTTTCAATCATTGCTTGATTGAAAACACCACTTAATGAAGTATGTAAAATCACATGCAGTGGTGCAAGTTTGGGATCTGCTTTAATTTCTGCAGTGAGCGTATAACCATCCATTTCGGGCATTTCTACATCTGAAATAAGTAACCCTACTCGCTCTGTAATATCGTTAACACAATCAAGCTCTGCAATTTCTTTTAGTCTTATTAAAGCTTCTTTACCATTTTTAGCAAGTTCAGTAGTTACGCCTAAAGGCTCTAACGCTCGTTTAACCTGATTTCGTGCCACGGCCGAATCATCGGCTATAAATACTATACGCTCACCCAAATCTTTTTGCATACTACCTTGAGCCTGAGCCGCAACATCTGCGCTAACCTCTGTATTTACTGGACAAATCTCGTTTAAAATTTGCTCAACATCGAGAATCTCAACTAACTCATTTTCAATTTCAGTCACGGCTGTTAAATAAGAATAACGCCCCGCACCTGATGGCGGAGGCAGTATTTTTTCCCAGTTCATGTTAACAATCCGCTCAACGCCACCAACTAAGAATCCTTGAACTGAACGGTTATATTCAGCAATGATAATAAAACCTTCTTCTATATTTTTTATAGGACGGCCACCTACAGCCATAGATAAGTCAATCACCGAAATAGTTTGGCCACGGATATGTGCAACACCTCGAATATAAGCATTAGCCTTTGGCATACTAGTAAGAGGCGGGCATTGTAATACCTCTCTTACTTTAAACACATTTATGCCGAAGCGCTGACGCCCGTTAAGCTTAAATAACAATAATTCTAAGCGGTTTTGCCCAACCAACTGAGTACGTTGGTTTACTGAGTCTAAAATACCGGCCATTTAAATCTCCTAAGAAAACAAATATAAGGAACGATAATTGCTTTCAATTAATAAAGCGTCATAACACAACGGGGGCGTCTAAATTCTGACGCAAAATATTTATACCCTGTTTGCAACCATAAGCATAGTCGAAACATTATGAGTTTGTTAAAAAAAATCAGAAGATACAGTGTTTTTTATTTTCTTGCTAGCCTCTGCTTCACTTTGCCACTAAAGGCTCAAGTATTTAGTAAAGAATCACTTCAAGAAATGGCTGTATCTTATGTTGCACAAAAAGCAGTGACTACAAATGATAACAAAATACAGTTTAGCGCATTACCGTTAGATAGCCGCATACCTGATCGCTATTGTAACTCTGAGCCAGAGCTAGTAACGCCAAGTGAGCCCCCTTTTAATCGTCAAGTCACCATTCAAATAAAATGTAACGATAGTGATAACTGGGCACAGTACGTTCATGTCAGAATTACTGAATCAGCACCCGTTGTAGTCGCAACGACTAATTTAGCACGAGGTGAAGTGATTACTCCATCCCATTTAAGTATTGATATGCGCCCTGCGCACTTTATACGCGTTCAGTATCTTGATGATCCTGCACAACTTATTGGTAGCCGCAGTAAACGTAATATTCGTGAAGGTATGCCAGTACTACTCAATCAAATTTGTATGGTTTGCAAAGGCGACTCTGTCAACATTTTTGCCAATATTAAAGGGTTAAGAGTAAAAACAACGGGTGTTGCATTAGAGGATGGAACCTTAGGTGAACAAGTACGAGTAGAAAACAAAAAAACAGGTAAAGTTTTAAATGCACGGGTAGATGGTGTAGAGTCTGTGCAGGTAAATATTTAATGTAATTTATGCTAAAGTATCTTTAGTAAATGCCGATATATAGGCATCAGTTGGGTAATAAATGGGTTTTTATCATGGTCGGTCAAGTTAACAAATCAAATCAACAGCCTGGTGTTTTAACAAACACTCAACAGCAAAAAGTTGATTTAAAAAGAGATAATGCAAATACGCAGGCTGCGCAAACGCCTTCGCCTAAAGCGGCAAGCGATTCGGTGAGCCTAACACCGCAAGCTAAGCAATTAAAATCTTTACAAGAAAAAGCAGAGCAGTCTTCTGGTTTTGACAGTAACAAAGTTGCTGAACTTAAAAAAGCCATTACCGAAGGCAAGTATCAAATAGACAGTGAGAAACTTGCCAAAAATTTAGCAGACTTCGAGTTTAATGTTTATGGCTGATCACAATAGTTTAATTACGATTAAACTAAACGAACAAATAAATTGTTTAACAACCTTGAGTGAGCTTCTTACTCAAGAGCTTAATGCTATTGCCTCACGTAGAGGCGAAGGTTTGAAAGAAATTGCCCAACAGAAAATGTCTTTTTTAACCAGCATAAGCACCCTAGATAAAGAACTCAGTAACCTGATTGCCAGTAATGATCAGCAAACAGATGAAAACAATGACTTAATAAAGCTGACCAGAACTAAGCTTGAGCAATGTCAAAAACAAAATGAAGTTAATGCTCATGCAGCTCATCAGGCACAGTTAAGTGTAAAGCAGCTAAAAAGTATTTTAATTGGTGCACCTTCATCAATGACCTACGACCAAGCTGGTAGCGTCGTAAATACCGATAACAGCATTGTGCGTAACCTAAAAGCCTAAAAAAATACCCATAAAAAACGCCTAAACGATAATTCGTTTAGGCGTTTTTTATGGGTAATAATTTGTCGCTTAGTAATAAGTGACTTTTTTCACTTCCCGTGGTTTTATCTCACCGATGTACAAGTCGTGAACGCGTTTCATATTAAGCTCAAGCTCGGTTACATACATATCATTAACGGCATATGTTTTTATAATTTGTGCGCCTTTAATAATACCTTGTACTTTGCTTTGTAAATAATCATCTTGGGCAACAGACCCAGCGACTGTTGTACCTGCGGTAATTTTTTGCCCGTATACTTGCTCTGTTAGTTCGCGATAAGCCTCGAGCTTTGAAGCCTTAATCGCCATAAGTTGTTTTTGCGTATCACTACTTCCCGACTGCAAACTAATGGGCGCATAGCCAACCGCTTTTAATACTGGGTAATTATTTGGCTCAACATATTTATACTCAACGTGTTTATCAAATATATTACTACAACCGCTTAAAGTTAAGCAGCCTAATGTGATCATTAATGGCATTACTCGCATCATACTGGGCCTTTAAAAACTAATTAAACTCAGTTATGCATGTTTAGTGCCAGTGATATGCCTTTAAATAGATAACAAAAAATAGTGGTACATTACTTGCTGAAGTTGATTAACGCTAACGTTTAATTGGAGTAAAAGTATGAAATCGTTTTTAAAGGCTGTATTAGCAGGGTTAAGTACCACTGCGGTATTAACGTTTTCACCTTTTACTCACGCTCAGTGGTATGAGTCTACCGGCCATGCAGTTATTCAAAATAGCGATATTCCTAGTGCAAAAGCCGCAGCCATAAAAGATGCGATAACCCAAGCCTTAGTATTTTCTGGGGCTCGTGTAAGTTCAGTGCAAACCCTTGTAGATGGCGTATTAACTCAAGACCAACTAAAAATAAGTAGCCAAGGCGAAATCCAAAAAATAGAACTCGTTAGCGAAAACCGCAGCAGTGATGAATTTGCGATTACCTTACGCCTAGATATTTTTGCACAAACCGAACAATGCCCGCAAAGCAACTTCAATAAATTTATAGCCGTGACGCAAAGCCAATTAACTAATCGCGAACACGCTAGAATGGGTCAAATATTTGACATTAATAAAGCCGTAAGCAAAAACATCTACACGGCACTGCAAAAATCAAAAATGAGTGCTGTCCCTGTTGCCTATTTCAATAAAGCGATAAAAGTCGATACCTACTTTAATCAACAACATGACTACTCTAATAGCCAGTTAGAGGAAATTTCATCGCGCAGTAACGCGCAATATGTGTTGTTAAGCCAAATTACCAGTTTATCCACCAGCGATAAACTCAATAGCGACTATGCATTTTGGCAAGATGAAAGCTATCAGCGTCACTATCAAATAGAGTTTAGTTTATTTAATGGCACTACTTATGAACCCTTGTGGCAACAAAGCTATCAAAGCCAAGCTATCTGGCCATTTGAAAAAACAACTATTATTGATGTAAACAGTAATCGTTTTTGGCAGTCACCTTTTGGTCAAAGTATTAGTGAGATAAACCAAACCCTAAGTTACGATTTGCAAGCAGCCATGGCGTGCCTACCCACCCAAGGCAAAATTATGCACATGGAAAATAATAAACTCGTCATTAATTTAGGAAAGGCACATGGCTTAGAAAAAGGCCAACAGCTGAGTATTGCTCATCATAATTATTTAACCGATGCGCAAGGCAACACCATGCCGCATACTATAACCACTTTGAACCGTATTCGTGTAGAGCAGCTATATCAGCATAGCGCCATTGCCGTCAGTATTAATGATCAGCCTTTACCGGGCGTACAAATTAACGATATTGTGGAAGTTGCAACGCCCTAAAGTGCTTGGGTTAGCTTAACTTTTAAATTATCGTGAGCGCTTAACCAATCTGCTAACTGCTCAACCCCAGATAAATGCGGGTAGTGCTTTCGACAGGCCAATACAATATTACGTTGCTGATTAGGAAAAATAGGCAAATAATGAATTCCCTCTCGGGGGATTGCAGCAAGTTTTGGCACAAACGTAACCCCATCGTCCATCGCCACCAGCGCTAATAAGGTTTCTAAGCTATTACCTTGATACTGGCTAGAAACATCCACTCCTGCCGAAAAACAAAACTGCTGGGCTTGATCTTTAAAGCAATGGCCATCACTTAACATTAATAGGTTACTACCTTGAAGATCTTGCAGTGCTACCTTTTTATTTACAGCTAAAGCGTTATCAGCAGATACCGCAACTAAAAAGTCTTCTTTATATACATTAATCGTATGGTAATTTTTTAGCTCAGGCACATCCGCTAAAATTGCAAAATCCACCTCGCCACTGTCTAGCGCAGCTAAAATGGTAGAAGTTTGCATTTCAATAAACGAAAACTGACTTTGAGTAAATGCCGCTTTCATTGATGTAAGCAGTGTAGGAAGTAAATACGGGGCAATAGTAGGAATAATACCAATACTCAGCTTGCCCTGTAACGGTTGGTTAGAAGTAGCAGCCAGTTCTTTTAATATTTGAGTTTGTTCTAATATAAGAGTGATTTGTGTCAACAAACGTTCACCTTGGGTTGTTAAGGTAACGTGCTTAGTTGAACGGTCAAATAAGATAACCCCTAATTCTTGTTCTAGCTTTTTAATTTGCCCACTCAAGGTGGGCTGGCTTACAAAGCAGGCATCGGCTGCTTTACGAAAATGTTTAAAATGCGCAACGGCTTTTACATATTCTAAATCTTTTAAGTTCATATTCACACTCAACCTGATAGCTTATGCCTATCAGTTTAATACAAACAAACGATTGGAACTATATTTAATTGTTCGCCATAATGGCTATCAACAAATCAAGAGGAACTAAAAACATGTTAAACAATATTGAAGGTCAAACAATCCCTAACGTTACATTTGCAACGCGTCAAAACGACGAATGGAAATCAGTAACTACTGATGACATTTTTAAAGGCAAAACAGTCGTTGTGTTTTCACTACCTGGTGCATTTACACCAACGTGTTCATCAACTCACCTACCACGCTACAACGAGTTAGCTGGTGTACTTAAACAAAATGGCGTTGACGACATTGTTTGTGTATCAGTAAACGATACCTTTGTAATGAACGCATGGGCTGAACATCAAGAAGCGCAAAACATTACCTTACTACCAGATGGTAACGGCGAATTTACTGACGGCATGGGTATGCTAGTTGATAAAAACGATTTAGGTTTTGGTAAGCGCAGCTGGAGATATTCTATGCTGGTTAAAGATGGCGTAGTAGAGAAAATGTTCATCGAGCCAGATTTACCAGGCGACCCGTTTGAAGTATCAGACGCTGACACTATGCTTGATTACATCAACCCAACTCAAGTAAAACCAGAGGCGGTTACTCTATTTACTAAGCCTGGTTGTCCTTTCTGTAAAAAAGCAAAAGAGCTACTTACAGCTAAAGGCTTTGCTTTTGAAGAAATTGTAATGGGTGCTGGCGCATCACTTACCAGCCTTAAAGCAGTATCAGGCCGTGAAACCGTACCACAAGTATTTATTGGCGGTAAGCACATTGGTGGCTCAGACGACCTAGAAAAATACTTTGCTTAATTAAGTAAATAAAACAGGGGCTGCAACGCCCCTGTTTATTAAAGGAAAAACACTATGAAAGAATTGCAAACCGACGTTGTTGTTATAGGTGCAGGTACCGCTGGTTTAAGTGCCTACCGTAATGCAAAACAATTTACTCAAAACGTACTTATGATTGAATCAGGCCCATACGGTACAACCTGCGCACGTGTTGGTTGCATGCCAAGTAAGTTATTGATTGCTGCAGCAGAAGCCGCGCACTCAATAGAAATGGCACCTGCCTTTGGAGTTCACAGCTCAAAACCGGTAATTGACGGTAAAGCCGTTATGGCACGAGTAAAAAGTGAGCGCGATCGCTTTGCAGGATTCGTAGTAGAAGCGGTAGATGAAATACCTAGCGAAAATAAAATTCGTGGCTATGCACAATTTTTAGACGCCAACCGCGTGAAAATAGATGAGCACACCATAATCACTGCTAAACGCTTTGTAATAGCAACAGGTTCACGCCCATCTTACCCTGGCGTATTTAATAACTTTGGCGACCGACTGATTATTAATGACGATGTATTCGACTGGGATGATTTACCAGAATCAGTAGCCGTATTTGGCCCAGGCGTTATAGGCCTTGAAATTGGCCAAGCGTTGCACCGATTAGGGGTAAAGGTAAAACTCTTTGGTGTAGGTGGTGCCATAGGCCCACTAACCGACCCAGTAGTTAAAGATTACGCTAACACCGTATTTGCAGAAGAATTTTATGTTGATACCGACTCAAACGTTTCAGATATGAAACAGGTAGGTAATAAAGCAGAGCTAACCTATACCGACAAACAAGATGTTAAACATACCGAGCAGTTTGACTATGTTCTGGCTGCAACAGGGCGAGTACCTAACACCGATAAACTAGGGTTAGAAAACACCGGCATAGAGCTTGATGAGCGTGGCGTACCACTCGCTGATGCCCACACTATGCAATGTGGCAACTCTCACATATTTATTGCTGGCGATGCCAGTAACATGATCCCACTGCTTCACGAAGCATCCGATCAAGGAACAATCGCAGGGCAAAACGCAGGCCGCTACCCTCATGTACGTGCGGGTTTACGCCGCGCTAAAATTGCCGCTGTGTTTAGCGACCCACAAATAGCCATGGTTGGTGAAAGCTTTAAAGAAATTAGCGAACGATTAGGCAGCTGTGAGTGCTTTGAAATAGGCGAAGTCAGCTTTGAAAACCAAGGCCGTAGCCGCGTTATGCTAAAAAACAAAGGCCACATGCGTGTGTATGCCGAGCACGGCACCGGCTTATTTTTAGGTGCGGAATTTATAGGCCCACAAGCAGAGCACATAGCACACTTACTTGCATGGGCTGTACAAAACAAAATGACTGTACCACAAATGCTTGATATGCCTTTTTATCACCCTGTTATTGAAGAAGGCCTACGCACTGCACTACGTGATTTAAACGCTAAATTAAAATTTGGCCCAGACATTATTAACCATTGTATGGAATGTGGCCCAGGCGCATAACACATCACTAATACACACTTGCTACTCAAAGCCAAAACCATTGTTTTGGCTTTTTTTATGTTAAAAACTGGTATATAAAATGGAGTTTAAACTGCTACACTCAGATTAATAAACAAACAAAAATGGACCGAAAATGAGCAATAATAAATATAGACTTGTCACTCGAAGCGATTTTGACGGCCTAGTGTGTGCCGTATTACTTAAAGATTTAGATTTAATCGACGATATTTTATTTGTGCATCCAAAAGACATGCAAGACGGTAAAATAGCCATTACCAGCAACGACATTACCACTAACCTCCCCTATGTTGCCGGTTGTCATATTGCATTTGATCACCACTTAAGTGAAACCGTTCGTAACGAAAGCGATATAAAAAACCATATTATTGACCCAGATGCGCCCTCTGCAGCACGCGTTGTTTATGACTATTATGGTGGCGCAGAGAAATTCCCTAATATTTCAACTGACATGATGGAAGCGGTTGATAAAGGGGATTCGGCACAATTTACAAAAGACGAAATTTTAAACCCAACAGACTGGGTACTGATGAACTTTATTATGGATGCGCGCACAGGACTTGGCCGTTTTCGTGAATTCAAAATTTCTAATTACCAGTTAATGATGAAGTTAATTGACGCCTGTAAAGATCACAGCATAGAACAAATACTAGCAATGGAAGATGTTGCCGAGCGTGTTGCGTTATACCACGAGCACAACGCACAAGCTAAAGAGCAAATAGACCGCTGCTCATCAGTACACGACAACTTAGTGGTACTCAATTTAACCGAAGAAGAAACCATTTACGCTACTAACCGCTTCGTTATTTACGCCATGTTCCCCGAATGTAATATCTCAATACATAAAATGTGGGGGCTTAAAAAGCAAAACGTGGTGTACGCCATTGGTAAATCAATCACCAACCGCAGCTCCAATACTAATGTTGGCGAGTTATGCCTTAAATACGGTGGCGGCGGCCATCTAAATGCTGGTACTTGCCAAGTAGAAACAAACAAAGCTGAGCAGGTACTGAGCGAGCTTATCGCTACAATTACTAGTGATGGTTAAGAACTAGCTATCAGCTATCAGCTATCAGCTATCAGCTATCAGCTATCAGCTATCAGCTATCAGCTATCAGCTATCAAAATAATAAAGCGAGTAAATTTATGTTACTCGCTTTATTATTTGTAATTAGAAAAGATTTTATAAATGAGAAGAAACGGGCAAGTGCTTACAAAACTATTACGATGGTGAACTCATACTTAAAGTAAAAGGATTGTGGTTCGCTGGTAAAGCTATAATCACAAGGCACTATTCATGGAAGGTAGAAAAGGCATAACCTAAAGCTAGAACGAGTTAGCTAAAGCTATCATCAATAAATAAAACTGTAGTTAAATACAACATTTCAAATAGCTAAAGATCTTAATTTAGCTTTAGCTCATATCCAATAAAGTCTCAAAGCCAAGAACAACCTTTAGTTCACTATTTGCCAGAATGGCAAAAAAGGTCTTACTTGGAGTTCTGTAAATAACTGTACTAAGTAATATAAAAATGCGGTTACTTCATTGTCAGCTTAGAGCTGTAAAGTGATATTCTATAAATTCATTTTTTAAATAATATAAATTAAATAGAAAGAGAATAAAGACAGAGTAATGCAGAGGTAGTTTGACGCAGTGCGCGTGGGTTAATAAGTTTTGTTCAACTTGAGTACTAAAGCGTAGACTAAAGAGCACATATTACGTGCAGTTTAAATACAAAAAATCTATTCTCTAGACCTAGACACATATAAGAATAATTTTTCGATATTTAAAAACAAAAAACTGACATAAGAGTCAGTTTTTTTAAGATAAATATAAAGCTATTAATTTATTGTGGGTTCAGGATCGCTTTTTTTGCTTTACCAGCTTTAATCGCAATATTACAAGCTTTTGATAGCTTACGCATAGCTTCAACTTTACGTTGATTAGTCACTTCATTTCTTTTTGAACGCATAATCTACTCCGTCATTACCAAAACCACACCATGGCTCATATTCTAGTCGATCAACATACCGATTTGCAAGCAAATTGTAAAATGAGACAAGTCTTTTGTCTGCGGCTGACGCAGTGTAAGCTGTAGCCCCGTTATCTATAGAATGAGATAATATTAACCCTGAAATAACCCTACCTAGCAAGTTTAGTTGCTTTCTTGTAGCAGGTTCCTTTGGTCGCTCAAATGGAGTTTCATTTTCAATATTAGATTTAAGATCAAACTTAATCTCATAGCAATTTTCGTCGAGTTCCATCCCTATTAATGATTCAGTTTCTTCAAGTCTTTCTGCACTAAAATCGCTTTCAGTCGAGGGAAGTATATATACTATGTACTCATCACCCATGATATTACATTCGAGCTGGCTTACAGTATAGCCTAAATCAACTTCGATGAACTCAACCTGTGGCAAATTATTATGATCTAGAGCTCTAAAAGTATCTACAACATCACCTAGAACCGTGTCAGTACTTGTTTCATTATTGGGCATCACATTGTAGTTTAAAAACCTTGCTCCACTTGCAAGTACATTGTCTTCGATAGCAGCTAATGGAAAACCTGTATTACTGACACCCAACACAATTAAAATATCATTTTGTTCCCATTTTAATTCAAAAAGATCTATGCTTGGAATATCTTTAAAACTAACAATACTATTTGGTTCAGCTATAGAGCCGTGTATATGTATAGCACTTCCACCTGACTTTTCGATTAAATCATCAATATTAAGTGTGTAGTGTTTAAACTCTACACCAATAGAATCACAGTATGTCTCAAGGTACTTACATTCAAAGTGAGCTTGATTTGGCATAAATGTCGCGTATCTGTAGCCAATAGCCTCAATTAACTTCAATAATTCAGATTCATCAGCTACTTGAAACTGTTTATACTCAGGAGTTTCTTTGATGTTTTCATATAAAGGTAAACCCGAAGGAACAGAAAGTCCTGCACCTGATAAGATAACTACTTTCATAATTTGAATACACTATTGTTCATTCGAATTACCAATCCTCGGTTATTATGCTCATATCCATTAAAAAAATACCATAACGGACAATTATGCATCAAAGGCTTATAAATTCCAATAAACTAAATAAGACTATAAGCCTTCAAGTAGAAAAAACTATTAACTTTACATCTGTGCAGATGAGCTCAACCAGCTACTTTTGCATTTATTAGATGCTTATAAATTAAATCACGATACAAAATTATCGGGGGTATTAAGAAGGTATAAATAGCCTCTCTAAAATTATAATAATTCAATTTAGATTGCTATAAATGCGCTATAAAAAATAAACTTCACAACAGGAGGTGCTCGTAACCCATTGATTTTATTGGTAGCCCCTGCAGGAATCGAACCTGCAACTGCCCCTTAGGAGGGGGCCGCTATATCCATTTAACTAAGAGGCCACATCGAGCTTACAGCTTACAGCTTACAGCTTACAGCTTACAGCTTACAGCTTACAAAAATTATAACGGTATCTGGTTTTTTATATCAAGTATCAAAGTAAGTTAATTGCTTGATAAATATATATCTTCTTTATTTAATACGTAAAGCGGTATAAATGTTCGACTGCTGGCGGCAAGGCGCTTATTTTCAATATTTATTACGCGAGCGTTAATAACAACCCCATCTGCACGGTAAATTAATGTACCCGATAAAACATGGCTGGCTATATTCGTACCTGCAAGCTTGCGAGTGTTGCGGGTGAATGCAAAGTCGCCTTGTTCATTAACGGTAATTAAATTGGCTGTTTTAAAATCAACCGCGCTATAACCAAACTTTTGTAGCTGGTGTATAAAGGTTTCTGATAACTGATTACCTAACTGGCTTGCTGTAGTTAAACTTGCGTCTAAATCAACGAACGACGTGACTGCAATCGCTGCATCTTGCGGGGCTACTTGCATGGTGTCGGTTAAATCAAGTGCCATTTGCTCTACGTAGTTAACTAAGCTTTTATGGTGCTTGTTTGGGTTAAACTGCGTTGTATCGGCGTATTGTTCTTGCTCGTCATTTTGCTGCATTTGCGCCATGATCTGGTTAAAATCAAGATTGCTTACCACTGTTTGCTCTGGCTCAGATTTGGCGGGCTCGGTCGCGGTCGACTCGCCCATTAAATTACAGCCTGAAAGTAATAGTGATAATGCACTTATACCAATTAAAGCAGAGCGCTTAACTAAGTTAACCATGGTAAACCTCACTTACTCGCTTGTTTAAGCATAATGCCATCAGCACTGTTACTGCTATTTAGCGCATCAATAACTGATTGCGGAATAAAGCCCTGTACAGAGCCTACAACCGCTTTACTCGCTAAACCAACAATTCGTGCATTTACTAATATGCCGCCTTGGTGATTTACTAGCGTACCCGCTAATACGTAACTAAAGTTTTGTTCTTGGTTAAGCTCTAAGTAGTCGCGGCTAAAAACAAAATCGCCACCAGGGGTTACACGCATATAATCGGTGGTTTTAAAATCAATGACCGGCACACCAAAATTATGCAGTTCGTGCATAAAGCTCTCTGCTATTTGGTTACCTACTAAGTCAGCATTGTTGTAGTCACGGTCTAAAAAAACAAAGCTTGATACTGCCAATGGCGTTTTAGTATTTACGTACTGTAAGTTTTCAGCCATATCTTGCATGATGCCACGCACATAGTGATTAATATTTTTACGGGTTGGCGTATTTACTTGTTTGTTTTTATTCATCACTGCGGCTTTATTTTGATAAAGCGAATCTGTATTTGTTGGTGCAGCTACAGGGCGTTGCTCAAAAAACATAGGCGCATCGTCGGTAATTTGCGTGTCACTATGGTTTGTCATTTGTGAACAACCAAAGCCCAGTGGCAAACATAAAGTTAATAGTAGGCGTTTCATGTGTGCTCCTAATTAATATTCACTGCGGTAAATATAGTCACCGCGCTGCTGTATTTTTTCATTACTCCACATCACATTGATGGGAATTTCAGTACTTGCGGCAGATACAATCTGATTAGTTTGCATATTTACCATGCGAGCATTAACAATATAAGCATGTTCTTGACGGGTTAAAGTACCAGTGATCACAAAGTCAATAATCTGACGCTGCTTTAAGTTACTCGTGCTGCGGCTTAACACTGAATCAGCGCTCGCTGATAAGTTAAGCTGGTTTTCAAGCCGATATTCAACCGTGTTGTACCCTAACTGAGTAAATTGGGTTATTAAGCTTTCTTGAACTTGCTGACTAAGCCCTGAACCCTGCCCTTGAGCAATTTGTGAATCCAAAGCATTGGCTAAATAAAAGCTGCTGACCGCGATTGAAGCGGTGCTTTTAAAAGGCTCTTTGATATGGCTAAGCTGGGCGCTCAAGCTATTTACGTACTGGTTAAGCGTATAAGGTGCCATGACCGCTTTAGGCGCATCAGTGCTTATACTCGGCTTTGGCTGGGGTGTTAAGCTACAGCCCGCTAAATTTAATAATAGTAAGGGTAACAAAAGGCGCATAGTTGCCATCCTCTAAAAACATAATAGTTACAAAGCAATTATTATGCCTAATACCCTAGATGCATATTTATTTTAATGGCTGTTGGGTGTAATGGCTCACAATGCAATTGATTTGGCGCTGTTTAAGTTTATCGCAATCGGCAGCCGCATTCGCTTGATTTTGATAAGCCCCAAGCTTTAAACGGTAGTAAGTCATGCCACTCACGTTAATAGTTTCTACATTCGCCACGAATTCGCCCTGAAATAACGAAGATGCGCTGGCTTTTATTTGATTTAAACTTTGGCTAAGTCGCTCTTTGTCGGTAACGGCTGCAACTTGCAAGGCAAATAAGGCTTTAACGGCTTGTTTTTCGTCAGCTGTATTCGTTGCTACTTTAGCTTTTTTTGCAACTTTTGTTGGTGCTACCGTTTCAGCCGAAGCTTTAGCTGTTGATACTGCAGGCGTATTTGTTGATGCAGAGCTTTGTTTTGCCACTGCATTTAATTGGCTTATTAATAACTTTAAGTCTTGTTCAATCACTAATAAACGTTCAACACCTGCTTTGGCTGCTTGCCACTGCTGAGACGATGCTTTTAGCTGCGCCAACTCTGCCTCAGAAAGATTGGCACTCGCTTGCATTGGCTGAGGAGATTCTGCAGTTTTGGTGGTACTGCATCCTGATATAAAAAGAGCAGCAATACAGGCAATTAGTATTGAGTAGCGTTTATATAAATTAGCATATTGCATGGTTAAACCTTATTGTTATTAGTGGCTAATAAGTTGCGCTTGGACTTGGCAGTTCAAGCCTTTTACTTTTAATTCTGCACATACTTGTTCAAGCTCCCCTTGCGCAGACTCGGCATAAGCGACGGCTAAAATATACCGTTTTTGTTTTTCGTCTTTAATATAAAAAGCATCACGCTTTGATTGCTCATTTAAATGACGTTTAATTAATTGATAATACGCTTTCATAATTGGCAATGATGAAAACCCACCCGCATTAGCAATATACGCTGGAGTTTGTGTTTTTTCTTTAAGCTCAAAGTCAACGCCCATTACTACTTCACCTTGCGCTGGTAACTTAACCACCACCTGTTGCGTATCTTTTAAAGACTTACGTTGCTTAAATTCATCATCTATAACCGCTTTATATTCGCCAGGGCGTAAATCGGTAAACAAATAATAACCATCATAAGCAGCCTGCGTTTGTGCCACTTGCTTGCCTTGTTTGTCGAGTAATTTTACGGTAGCAAAAGGCTGTACTTCAGTGCTGCCTTGCTCATCTTGTTTGTAAACAGTTCCCTCTAATTCACTGCTGTTATTAAGCGAGATCTCCATATATTCAACAAAACCGGCACGAGGTGTAATTGAAAAGCCATCGTTGGCGGCAACTAAAAAAGGCTCACTAATACTACCTGGCTCTATCACTATGTCGGTGGTTCTATTTGCTGGCATTCCTTTAAGTATTGCTAAACCATTTTCGTTGGTTACAGCTCGGCGATAGTTTTGAACTCCTTTTACCTTAACGCCTTCAATTCCCTTTTCTCCGTCATCTTGAATATTGTTATTATTTGAATCAAGAAAGACTCTAACCATTAAAGTGCCAGAGTTTGCGAGGCTTCTTTTACTTAAAAAGTACTCGTCAGTGTTCGCATCAAAACCAATACTAAAGCGACTAAATAAACCTAGCCGCCAATTATCATCATCGTCGTAACTCATTGTGCTATTTAAGCTAAAACTATCGCTTTGCCAATTTAGACCCAGTTCCATAGAAACTAAATCATTTATACGGGAGTTTCTTAGTGTGAATTCAGATTGTAAATTCTGAGATAAACTACGGCTTAATTCTGCTTGGTAACCCAGTATAGTCGAACCGGAGTCTGCGCTATAGTCAACACTAAAACGAGTGTATGTTTTACCAAATCGATGTTGAAGACGCATGCTGCCAAGTGTTGTTGCATCATCTAAAGAATCAAATTTTCGCCAAATTAAGTTGTTACTAACAACGGTGCCACCTAAATTATACGATAAGGTATTATCAACACTTAGATATGAGTCGCTAAATTCTCTGCTGTTATATGCGAGCGTATTTTGATAGCTTAAGCTTCCAAACGATTTATCAAACAACTTTCCTGCCGTATATAATTGATAACTTTCAACTTTCGCTGTCTGCGAATCATCAGTTATCTTTTCATTGTTTTGAGACAGGCTTAACCGTACCGATTGACCAATTAACTCACCTCTAGCAGCTACCTCTAGCTTATCTTCATCGTTATTATTTTTTTCATAATCTAGATTAAGTAATACTTTATCAAATATACTTAGGTTCGAACCAAAAGCATAATTGTTAACATTATCACTCGAATTACTATTTAATATTGATGTACCAGCATAAACCGATAAATAATCAGTTATTCCCGTTTCATAACGGCCTGCTAGCTGCCAACCTTTACCTTGTGTCGAATAAAGTGACTGATTGAATAACTGTTCACCTTGCTCAGTAATTGACAACTCATAAAACGATTCATCTGCTGATAAACTATTACCATCTATAAAGTATTGCTCTGTTTTTCGCTCTACTTGCCCTTGTGGACCATAAAAAATCAGCTCAAAATTATTAGCGCCAAACAATAAATCAATATCTTCAAATAAATAACGCCCATCAGCTAAACTAAACTGCTGCGCTAGCAGTACATCATTACGGTATAACTCAACATCCCACCCTGGTTGAATAGCACCCGTTAAATTAATTTGATTACTATTAACCTGTTTAAAAAGTGGTTTGTTATCAACTTTTATTCCTCTGGCGTAACTACTATTAAATTGTTTACCGATTTGAGTTGCTAATACATCTCCAAATTGAACAGTTGTCGCATTTAAGGGACCTAATAACCGTGCATCTTTACTTTGACGGCTAAATGATAATCTTGAATCTGATAGTAAATCTTGTTTTCGCCCTGCAAAAAAATACTGAGCATTAAAATAGGCTAAGTCATTTGACCCTAATACAGAGTACCCTATCGCTGAATCCCTATTACTCTTGGTTGCACTAAGCTGCACATCAGCAAGAGGAGATGAAATTGCACTGTATGGACTGGCCTTCCAAGGTAATATTGCTTGACGTGACTCTCTATTAGTTACAGTTTCTCGCTGCTCTCTTTCGCGTTTTAATTCTATAGGCAATTTGGTGGGGGAGCTTACATTTAGCTCAAGTGCTGAATATTCAATATCAATATCTAACGAAAACCACTGCGCTAGCAAGTTACTATCAACAAACATATCGCCGTTATCAGCATAAGCTTGTTGGCTGTTAAATGAATATCTAGCGCCGTTAATTTGTACTGTATTTGTATTTAGGTCTAGATAAAACTGATTATCTTCACGAATAAACCAGCCTTGAGCAATAAGGTCATCGCTATTTATATCGATAGCAAAATCCAGGCTTTCTGAAAAACTTAATAAATCTATTAATACACCGGTTTTACTTTTCACCCCGAGCATTTCACCCAGGTAATTTTTTTTCACGAACGATGAAAAAAATAATAACTCCCCTTCGGGGATGCCCTCACCTTGCTGCACATTAAGCTCAGGCTCTGTTCTTTCATTTACAGCTTGATCAGTGTTGTATTGCTGCCATTTTTTATCTATTTTTTTTATGCTAGCAAGAATGGCCTGAGTGTCAGGCTCTGCTGCTAATAAGGGGTCAATTGATAAAAAAATGATCAACAACCACTTTAAACGCTTAAAGTAATACATCGCCTATTTCAAATTACCGATAATTGCATTATTAATTGGCGCAAGCTTTTCACTAAAAATAGTATCGCGATATTCTTTAAGCCCTGTATAAATTACGCGAATTTCGCCATCTTTCGGGATGTTTTGATCTACAAAAATTGGTATCGTCGCCGTTGTTGTTTTTAGCTCAGGGTAAATACTAAAATCGTTTAACATGGCGATCTTTTTCTCTGTATCCATTCCTTTTTGCTTAAAGAAAACTTCTAACTTGCCAAAAGAGCTAAAGCCCCCTTCTCGCTTAATTTCAATCTCAAGCGCTTTTTTTTCTGGGCTGTGTATAAGCTGTAAATTGCTAATATTAACATTAGGTATTTCAGCGCCTTTACGCAAAATAACAGGGATAGTGTAACTTAATAGTAATTTCAAATTAATACCAAGTCTCTGTTGCTGGATTTGAGTTTCATTAGGGAGTGCTTTAAATGCTAGGTGAGATCGGTATTCCTGTTCTAGTAAACCTTTTGGCTTTCGAATAGCAAGCTTAACAATCTGCCTTTCTCCTGGCGCTAATCTAACTTGCGATGGGCTAATCCTAACCATATTTTTAAGTGAAGCTGAACTTTCTTGATCAGCCGCTAAATTAGCATACCCTCCGCCAGCTAGTGCAACTTTGTCTTGCCACTCCAATCTATAAGTTTTTGCTTCATTAGAGTTATTAACAACAATGACTTTAGCAACACGCTGACGCTCATCAAAATTTACTCTTGTTGGGGAAATAAGTAAGTTTGCATAAGAATGGAAGCTAGTTAAGATAAAGCTTACTAAGATAAAAAAAGTTTTTATTATTGTCATTTTATCAACATCTCTAGTTGTCTAATAATTTAGCGTCACTTCAATTGTAGTATCAAAGATACCATCTTTATAAGTATTTCCGTCACCTGAGGTACTTAATTGCCCTCCTACTCTCAATAAAGCAGTTCCTGTGGTATCGGTTGTAATGGTCGCATTATAAATGAGTTGATTTAAAATCAGTGGCGCGCCACCAAAAATGTTATTTAGGGGCTGATCACTTACAAAGTCACTCACGTTTACCTGGATACGTGCAGGATATCCTTCAAGCAACAATTCGGCTGCATGGCCTTTTTCAAGTAAATATATCTTATTGGTTAAAGTATTTGTGTTACTGGGCAACAAGGTCATAGAGCTAACACTTTGGTTATCACTGATAACAATTTTACCAAAATCCAATTGCTCAAGCGGTGTAACTTGTGCGTATAAATCAGTAGTTAAAAAAGCTGCTAGTATGAGTAAAATTAATTTCATAAAGTAGCCTGCTTTATACAATAAAGCAGGCTTTGCCCATTAGTAATTTAATTCTAATGTAAACGTGCCACTGTATGATCCATCGATATAATCACTAGTTGCAGTAACCGCTGTTGTGGTTAATGTTGCACCAAAATTAAAAGTTGCTTCGCCAGCTGAATCGACCTGAATAGTCGTTGTAGCTGCACTGTTAGGCGTCGCACCAGTTAACACATAATACGTTGGAGTGCCCAAAGTAAATGCAGCAGTGCCCGCAGGTGCTGTATCAGGCGCAATCGCAGTTTCAGTCGGATTTGTAATGGTCAATGTACCAAAAGGAGACACACCTGAAATTGAGAATGAGGCTGGTGTACCTGCTACTAAAATTGCAATTTCAGCTGCGGTTGCATCTGTAGAAGCCGTTGTAGGAGCAGTAGCAGGGTTTGCGGCTAATACTAATGTTGCAGTCTCCGTCCCAGTTAAATCACCTGAAGCCCTGATTGTACCAAAATCTAGTGGTGCATCATTCGTAAAGGTGAATGCGTTTTGAACTGTAACACCCGCTTGAAAAGAAGCAGTTTCTGCAGCCGCACCGAAAGAAAGAACAGTCATTGATGCAGCTAACGCTGCTTTAGTAAATATTTTGTTCATAGTTTTCCCTTAGACATAAAGTATAAACCTGTTAGTCAGGTTATGTTAAGTATCGGCCAAAATCACTAAAAAGTTAGAAAATATTTACTTTATTTTGATTTATAATAACAGGATGAAAAAATAAGCCTAAAAAAACCTTAAACATCCTCTGAAAATGTCGCTAAGGTACACTTATTACCTATTTTGTAAAAAAACAAACACAATTGCGCTGCTTGCTGTTGACTTTTTAGCGGGCCTGCTACAACACTATAAAGCGTAGTTGATTCTTTTTGTTGCTCATTGATACGGTATTGCAAAATACTGCTCAATTGGGGATATTGCTCTTTTAGTCGCTCCACTTGTCTTTTGGCTCCATTAGAAACTAAATAACGTCCAATTTGAACACCGTACATTGCTTTGTTTGTACTGATAGTGTTATCGGTTAAGGCAGTTTCTGAGGAGAGTTGTAAAGATTGCTTAGAGCCATATTCAACACGTTTTACCTTCTCTTTCAATGGCTCAGGTACAGTATCAATATCTGTTTGTGCAGAAAGAGCTTGAATCAGTAATGATAAGTCCTCTTCCATGGTGCTTAAACGCGCTATCTGCTCTTTGTTGTTATCCCATTGCTCTAAGTAAGGTTTTATATCTTTTTCACGCACAAGCTTGTCGCTTTGTGAGTCGGCGGGCATTAGCTGGTTGCTACAACCAGCTAATGCAAATGGTATTAGTAATATTATTAAACGAAGTTTCACTTTAAAGCACCTATTACAAAAAACGAGCTCTAGCTATTATGCAATAAAAGCGCCAAATAAATAATTTATAATCTAATTGGTTTGTCAGTGTAGTTACTCACAAAGCAATCAACTTTATAGAATTTAAATACCTCACAATCATCCTCAGCACTTTTAAAGTTAAAATACTCACCTAATTTTAATCGATAATAGGTTTTGTTATTAACTTTTGCTTTTTCAATGTTTGTCGTGATTTTATCCTTAAACAAAGGCGCTGCTTTTTTGTTAATGTGCTTCCACTCTTTAGCAACACTTTCTTCTGAATCAAGGGACGCTACCTGTAAGGCAAATACTTTTTTGTTTTTATCTACCATTGCCACTTTTGTTGCCATCGATATTTTAGAGGCAATCTTTTTGTTCACCCTAGAACTAATCGCTTTCACTGGCGAGCGAGCAGTTCGTTTACTGTAGCTTTTTGAAGGAGCTGTAATTATTTTTGTAGGAACACTAGCATAGCGGCTGCTATATCGCTGATTTTTTAGAGCGTCCCTACCAGTCGGTTTTACATAACGGTTACTATATCTTTGTCTCGGTCGTTCAACGTTATCTGACGTGCTTGCGTAGTTATTACCATGCCTGAGGTCTGGCGAGGTATTAGCATTAATTGATGAGCGAGCATAGCGATTGCTAACAGCTTGGTTAGATTTCGCTATTGCTTTACTGTTAATAATATCTAAATTATCAACTAAATATGTAAGCTCACGTTCTAACTTTAATAGTCTCTCTATACCAGAACGTGCTTTTTGCCATTGCAAAGCGGCATCTTTTAGCTGTGCAAGTTCAACTGCGGTGATAGTTACATATTCGGGTGAATCTTTAACCCTTTCATTTAATGAGGTTTTATCATGCGATATCGTACAGCCACTCCCTATTAACATAAGTAAAGCTATAACTAAATATCGGTGATACTTTATGCTGTATTCACACATTGATTGTTTCTCTTTCAACAGTTTCGACCGCTAAGTTGAGCCAATTTGCGATTGGCTTAATAAAGCACGTTAACTACAAAACAACTTTAGTTAACATAAAGATTACATTACAAACTCAAATCTGTCTGTATAACTGCAAAAATAGTTATAATTAAATGTCTGTAAAAGCGATTTTACAATCAAAAAAAGCGCCATGTAGGCGCTTTGAATAATGATAAGTTTATTTAAATTAATGTTTTAATAAAGGTTTTAAGCTCATCAGCAAATTCATCACGGCGCAAAGCAAATTCTATCGTCGCCTTCAAATAACCAACTTTACTACCACAGTCATGGCTTCGGCCTTTAATAGCATAAGCGTCTACTTTTTCATCTTGCATAAGCATCGCAATTGCATCAGTCAGCTGAATCTCATCACCTGCACCTTGTGGTGTTTTAGCTAATAATGGCCAAATATTTTTGCTCAACACGTAACGACCAACCACAGCAAGGTTTGAAGGTGCCTCGTCAACAGGTGGTTTTTCTACCATGCTCTTAATGGGTGAGCTCTCACCTTGGTTTAACTCAACATCACCTAAATCAACAACACCAAATTTATCTACTTGATCTTTAGGTACTGGTTCAACCATAATTTGGCTGTGTTTACTTTGCTCAAAACGAGTGATCATTTCCGCTAAATTATCTTTTGTTAAATCACTTTCCACTTCATCGATAATAACGTCGGGTAAAATAACTACAAAAGGTTCATCCCCTATAATAGGGGCAGCACAGTTAATAGCGTGGCCTAACCCTTTCGCCTCACCTTGACGCACATGAATAATCGTCACGTCCTTAGGGCAAATAGACTGTATTTCGGCAAGTAATTGCCGCTTTACACGCTTCTCTAACGTTGCCTCAAGCTCAAAGCTAGTATCGAAGTGGTTTTCAATTGAATTTTTACTCGAATGCGTTACTAACACTATCTCTTTAATGCCAGCGGCAACGGCTTCGCTAACAACGTATTGAATAAGTGGACGGTCTACAACTGGCAGCATTTCTTTTGGAATTGCTTTAGTGGCCGGCAACATTCGTGTTCCAAGGCCCGCTACAGGGATCACTGCTTTCATTATGCTCTCCTTATTTTTTAAACTGAAAATGGGTACTGAATCGCTTCATGGCATTGATAGCCAACCACCTCAAAGTCATCACGTGTTACCCATGTTTCAATGTCTTCGAGTGACTTAATCTCTGGGTTGATTTTTAATTGGGGAGAAGCAAATGGCTCACGCTTTAATTGCACATCTCGCATTAAATCGAGCTGATTTTCATAAATATGGGCATTGGTGATTTTATGGTATGCCTTACCCGCTTTAAGGCCGGTAATTTGCGCAACTAATGCAAGTAATACAAAACATTGAATTTGGTTAAAATTAAGTCCTAGCGGAACATCACAACTGCGTTGATATGAGGTTAAATACAGAGTATCACCTAATAACGAAAAGGTATGTGTATGCATGCATGGGCGCAAGCAACCAAGTTCAAACTCACCGGGGTTATAAAATGTAATAATTTCGCCGCGATCATCTATGCCATTTTTTAAATTATTGATGACCTTTGCCAGTTGATCCAGTGTTGAACCATCAGGGCGTTGCCAGCCACGACCTTGAACGCCGTAAACGCGCCCCATATCGTCCTCACCTTTACGGTTAGGGTTATTGAGCCAAGCATTATTTTCATTGGCATTAGCATCCCATGTTTTACAGCCTATATTACGAAACTGCTCAGCACTGTCGTACCCTCTTAAATACCCTAACAACTCAGCAATAGCCGCTTTGTAATAGCTCTTTCGAGTAGTGATCATAGGAAACTGATTATTCGCCACATCGTATTCTAAATCAGCGTTTATAACCGTTAAACAACGTGTACCGGTGCGTTTATTTTCAACCCACTGTCCTTGGTCAACAATACGCTGACATAATTCTAAATATTGTTTCATCTAACTTCTTCTTTTAAACTTTTGCCGCTGTTTGCGATTGTGGTTGTTTATAGGCCCAAATAAGTAAGCCTAACCCGCCAATGATCATAGGTAACGATAGGATTTGCCCCATTGAAATGAAGTCGGCAAATAACCCCAGTTGTGCATCTGGTTGGCGAAAATACTCAATACCAAACCTAAATACGCCGTAACCTAGTAAAAACAAACCCGACACACTTCCCGCAGGACGAGGACGCTTTATAAACCACAATAATATGACAAACAATACCAGCCCTTCAAAAAAAGCTTCATAAAGTTGTGATGGGTGGCGTGCAAGCGGGCCTCCAGTTGGAAACACCATTGCCCAAGGAACATCGGTAGTACGGCCCCATAATTCGCCGTTAATAAAGTTACCTATACGCCCAGCAAGTAAACCAACAGGCACTAAAGGTGCTACAAAATCACCAACTTGCAATAACGACTTTTTACGCTTGTAAGCAAAAATAGCAATCGCAGTGATCACCCCAAGTGTGCCGCCATGAAACGACATGCCACCTTGATCGATTCTAAATAAATACAAGGGGTTTTCAATGAAGTAACTAAATTGATAAAACAGAACATATCCAACACGCCCACCTAATATAACGCCCAGCATGCCGTAAAAGAGTAAATCACTGACTTCGTCTTTAGTCCAACCCGACCCTGGTTTCTTCGCTTGACGATTAGCAAACCACATCGCAAACGCAAAACCAATTAAGTACATTAACCCATACCAACGAACGCTAAGTGGTCCAACAGAAAATATTATTGGATCAATTTGAGGAAACTCCAGTGCCATAAAAATAAACCTTTAGCTAAAAACCATTTTAATAGCGATGAAAACCAGTAACATCGCGAAAACTTTCTTAATTGTATTCACAGGTAAGTAATGTGTTGCCTTAGCCCCTATAGGCGCTATAAACCATGAGGTAATAACAATCCCAAATAAAGCGGGTAAATATACAAACCCCATAAAACCATGCGTTAAGTCCGTTACATACCAACCAGCGCTGATGTAACCGATAGAGCCAAAAAAGGCAATTACAATACCACATGCAGCAGCGCAACCAATTGCCTTTTTAATATCAACCGAAAAATAATGCAACATAGGCACAAGTAATGCACCGCCACCAATGCCAATTAACCCAGACAGTGAGCCCATTACCGCACTAATACCTCCCAGTACGGGGCCTGCAGGTAAAGGGTGTTCTGCGTTCACTTTATTTCGAGCAGAAAGTACCATTCTCATCGCAATAAAAACCACACTGACCGCAAACACCGTTCTTAACATTTTCTCAGGGATAAAGCTGGCAGCAAAGCCACTAATTAATGCGCCAACGGCCACGCCCGACATAACCCAAGGTGCAATTTCCCAAGGCACATTATCATTTTTATGATGAGCTAACGCTGAAGAAGTGGAAGTAAATAAAATAGAGGCTAACGATGTTGCAATAGCGATAACTAACACATGATCGGCAGCGGCCACGTCAAAACTAAGTAACAAACTACTTAGCACTGGCACAATAATTAAACCACCGCCTATGCCTAGTAGCCCTGCTAAAAAACCAACAATGCAACCTAACAGCGCACAACTTGCAACTAGAAGTCCTAGTTCATACATAGTTATCTCTAATACATTTAATTATATGTATATTTTAATTGATTATATAAACAATTACAGCTCTATCATTTAGGTGTATAAAATAAATCACCTAGCTGATGCTCTATCATAAAATTACGGGTTAACCGTAGTACTTGTTTAGCGTTAGGCTGTGCCAAACAATCGCTCAGTAACTGTTCCATGTCGCTTACATTTAAGCGTCTTAGCACCCACTTCACTTTGTTTAGCGACGATAAGTTCATGCTTAAACGTCTATACCCCATAGCAATCAGTAATATTGCGCCCTCGGGGTCGCCGCCGAGCTCACCACATAGACTAAAGGGCAATTCATAATGCTCACACTCGCTGGCAATATTATTTAATACACGCAATACCGCGGGGTGATAAGGGTTAAATAAATCGGCTACACGGGCATTTGCCCTATCTACGGCTAATAAATACTGAGTTAAGTCGTTACTACCTACTGAGCAAAAATCGACTTTTTTAGACCACTCTGGCAGCATAAATACACTTGAAGGTACCTCAAGCATGATGCCAATATCAGGCTTTTCTATAAGTTGCTCAGGAAATGCTTCACTTAACTCATAATAAGCTTGTTTAAATAGTGCCAGTGACTCTTCAACCTCATCAGTACCACTGATCATCGGCAGCATTATTTTTAAATTACCTAAGCCAATATTGGCTTTTAACATCGCTTTGAGCTGATCTAAAAAAAGCTCGGGATGGTCAAGGCTAATTCTAATACCACGCCATCCTAAAAATGGGTTTTCTTCAGTGATATTAAAATAATCTAAAACTTTGTCGCCACCAATATCTAACGTTCGCATAACAACGGGGTTAGGGTAATAGCTACTAAGTACTTCTCGATACCAGTTTTCTTGTTCTTGCTGCGAAGGAAACTGTCCCTTTTGCATAAACCATGCTTCGGTTCTGTAAAGACCAACACCATCACAAATATGGGCGCTATTTTGTTGAGTATTAAGCTCAAGCCCTGCATTAAGTAACAAACTAATATGCTCACCGTCTAACGTGATTGAAGGCAATGCTTGTTCTTCTAAAAAACGATTATTGAGTAAGTTATCTTGATGTTGTAATTCTGTATACTCATCAATAAGCATTTGCGAAGGCGAAATATATAAACGCCCAGCAAAAGCATCTAAAATCATTTCTTTGCTATCAAACTGCAATAGCGGTAAATCTTCGATACCCCAAATCGCCGGCACGCCCATAGCGCGGGTTAAAATAGAGGCATGGCTGTTGGCTGAACCATTAATGCTCACAACCCCAGCCAAACGCTCATTGGGTACCTCAGCTAACATAGCTGGTGTTAATGTATGCGCTATTAAAATGGTGTTTTCAGGGTAGTCTTTTATTGCATGCTCGGTATTCACTAAATGATGCAGCACCCGTAAACCAATGTCTTTAACATCAACCGCACGCTCTTTAATATAAGGGTCTTGCATTTCGTTAAACTGCGCAACTAAACGTTCAATCACAATTTTTAATGCACTTTTAGCACACCACCCTTCTTGTAATTGAGCCTCTACATTATGACCTAAACTTTTAGCATCTAATAATTGCTGATACACATCAAATACAGCCAACGCCTCTTGCGGTATGCTGTCGCTCAATGTCATCGATAAGGTGCTAAATTCTTTGCGCGTTGCAGCAACCGCTTGTGTAAATAAACGACGCTGTTCAATAACATCGTTATTCTTAGTAAGTTCTATAGACTTAAAATTAAGTTTAGGAATAACAACAAAAGCTTTACCAATACTTATACCTGGCGCGCTAGAAACCCCTTTTAATACTGATGTTTGATGGGATGACTCATCTTGGCGTAATACTTCTTTTATTTCGGCGTGGGCTAATTGCGAAGCTAACTGCGCAGAAAGCGTAATTAAAAACGACTCCTCATCTTGAGAAAATACCCGCGCCATTTTCTGTTGAACAACAATAACACCTAACACTTTTTTTTGATGAACAACAGGCACGGACAAAAAGGCGTTATAGCCTTCTTCATTAACTTCTGGGGAGAGCTTAAAGCGAGGATGCGACTTGGCAAAGGCAATATTAATTGCTTCTTCACGCTGGGCAACAAGCCCTACTAAACCTTCGGTAAAGCCAATTCTAAACTTGCCTACCGCATCAGGATTTAACCCTGATGAGGCCATTAGTACAAAGTTATCTTGGCTATAATCGGCAAAATAAATGGAGCAGCACTGGGTATTCATGGCATCTTTTACCATTTTCACAAAGCACACTAACGCATCGTCTAAATTCGCTTGTTGCGAAACAGACTCAGCTATCGTTCTGAGTGTTGCCAGCATACACTGCTCCTTTTTATGAAAAACTACCTTTTATTCCGCCAGTGATCTTTTTGTTGCTCTCGCTTATTAAAAGGCATAGCAAAAGGAGCAAACTCTTTCATAACACGTCGATAAACGTCCCGTTTAAACGACACAACCTGTCTAACCGGATACCAATAACTTACCCATCGCCAATCATCAAATTCCGGATGATGAGTTTTCAGTAAGTTAACATCTTCATCTTTACAGCGCAGTTTTAGTAAAAACCATTTTTGTTTTTGCCCAATACACACCGGACTTGAATCTCGGCGGATTAATCGTTTGGGTAATTTATAGCGTAACCAATGTTTTGAGCTTGCAACTATTTCTACATCTTCTGGTCGCAAACCTACTTCTTCGTGTAATTCACGGTACATAGTTTGTTCTGGTGTTTCACCATCATCAACACCACCTTGGGGAAATTGCCAAGAATGTTGACCATAGCGTCTGGCCCAAAACACTTGCCCCTGATTATTGCAAATTACAATTCCGACATTGGCACGAAAACCTTCGGCATCAATCACCTTAGTGCCTCATTTGTAAGTCGATTTTTTATGATTGTTCCACATTAGCTGCAATACGGCAAATACTATTACGTGCAAGCCTCGTTAACACCTTCGCTTAAGGCAAATTAATGGCGAAATCCATTGCATGTGAATAACAAACAACACAGCCATACGTAAATACATAAAAACCACACTGTTTGTGCTGGTTACTCACAGCTTGTGCATAACTTTTGTAAAACACGCTCATTTAGCAAACAAATCCACAATACAAGATCAAAAAAGTGATGTTCTCCACAGAATCTGTGGATAAACATGTTTATACATCTGTATTTATCCTTACAACAATTATAGACCTTAATTAAAACTGAACACCAAAAACAAAAAAAACAATGTAGTTCAGTTACTTAGTTAATTTTAGCGTTTTAAAGCAGTGCATAAAATTGCACCAATCACAGCACGTATAAAAATCAACCAACCGCTAAAGATATCCACTATCAAGCTAATTTGCTATCATGGCGTTGGTATTTATTCAACTAAATTAACAGTATGCAACCTTTAAAACCTCACTCAATTAATCAACTAATGCAACGTGTCAATAATATTGCAGGGCTCACACTTGGACAACTAGCACAGCAGTACCATTTTAAAACGCCAGATGATTTATTGCGTGAAAAAGGCTGGACAGGTCAACTGATTGAGTATGTATTAGGCGCAACCGCTGGTTCAAAACCGCTCCCCGACTTTGAAGATTTAGGCATAGAGCTTAAAACACTGCCCATTTCATATAAAGGCAAACCATTAGAAACCACCTTTGTGTCGGTAACCCCGTTAATAAATGTAACCGGTACGACCTGGCACTCAAGTAATGTTCGAAAAAAGTTGAATCATGTTTTATGGCTACCTATTTTAGGCGAGCGCGATATAGCACCGTTTGATAGAACCATTGGCAGTGGCTTTTTATGGCAACCTTCCCCCGCGCAAGATGCACAATTGCAGCGAGACTGGGAAGAACAAATGGAGCTTATAGCCCTTGGTAGAGTTGATGAAATTTCAGGTCATTTAGGGGATGTAATGCAAATACGCCCAAAAGCAGCGAATAGCCATATTGTTACCGATGCCATAGGCCCAAATGGGAAAATAATTAAAACCTTGCCTCGTGGTTTTTACTTAAAAACCAGTTTTACCGGCGAGATTTTAAAGCAGCAATTTCAGCTTTAATTGATAAAAAGTAATTTGCGTAGAGCTCGGCTAGTTGCTTACTAATGCCTGCCGCCTAATGTCTACTTTCCTATTTTTTTAACCCAGACATTCGCACTGCTTGCAGACCTGCAAACTTAACGCCAGTAGTCCGTTCTCTTTGCCTCTTTTTTGCTATTTTTTACAAAAAATCCCCGCATGGGCGGGGATTTATAAATCAAAGTTGAACATTTACCTTAACCGGAGTTAAAAATAAATATTACTGACCTTTAACTTCTTTTAAACCATTGTACGGTGCTTTAGCGCCTAATTGCTCTTCAATACGTAGCAATTGGTTGTACTTAGCAACACGATCTGAACGGCTTAATGAACCCGTTTTAATTTGACCTGCAGCAGTACCTACCGCTAAATCAGCAATAGTTGCATCTTCAGTTTCACCAGAGCGGTGAGAAATAACCACTGTAAAACCTGCATCTTTTGCCATTTTGATTGCTGCTAACGTCTCTGTTAGTGAACCAATTTGGTTAAATTTAATTAAGATTGAATTGGCAATACCGTTATCAATACCGCGTTTTAAAATCTTAGTATTGGTTACGAATAAGTCATCACCCACTAATTGAACTTTATCGCCCATTAGTTTAGTTTGGTGTGCAAAGCCATCCCAATCAGACTCATCTAAGCCATCTTCGATTGATACAATTGGGTATTGCTCAGTTAAATCTTTTAAGAAGTGGTTAAACTCTTCAGATGTAAATTGCTTACCTTCACCTTTAAGGTCATAGATATTTGCTTCTTTGTTATAAAACTCAGAGGCCGCACAATCAAGTGCAAGGGTAATATCTTTACCAAGCTCATAACCGGCATTTGCAACTGCTACTTTAATGGCTGCAAGCGCTGCTTCGTTTGATGCAAGGTTTGGTGCAAAACCACCTTCGTCACCTACAGCTGTTGAATGTCCATCTGCTTTAAGTACCTTAGCTAGGCTATGAAATACTTCAGCACCCATACGCAATGCTTCACGGAAGTTAGTTGCACCCACTGGCTGAACCATAAATTCTTGAATATCTACTGAGTTATCAGCATGCTCACCGCCGTTGATGATGTTCATCATTGGTAATGGCATAGAGTAAACACCTGGCGTACCATTTATGTCCGCAATGTGCTCGTAAAGCTCTACTTTTTTAGATTGTGCTGCCGCTTTAGCGTTGGCAAGTGAAACCGCTAAAATAGCATTAGCACCTAGTTTTTCTTTGTTTTCAGTACCATCTAAATCAAGCATTACTTGGTCTACATCACTTTGAGCAAGTGCATTTTGACCTTTTAGTGCTTCTGCAATTTCGTTATTAATAAAGCCAACCGCTTTTAATACGCCTTTACCTAAGTAACGCGCCTTGTCACCATCACGTAATTCTAATGCTTCGCGAGTTCCTGTAGATGCGCCTGAAGGTGCAGCAGCACGGCCCCACGAACCATCAGCTAAATATACTTCAGCTTCAACAGTTGGGTTACCACGCGAGTCCATAATTTCACGACCGATTACTTTTACGATTTCTGACATCTTGATTCCTCTATATTCCCAAAATGGTGAGTGCGGCTAACCTGAGTTTGGCTAGCCTTAGAAACAAAAAAGGCCGCGCATCATGCACAGCCTTTTTATATTACGAAGACGCTTTTTGGTAGGTATGAGCCGCAGCTACAAACCCTTCAAATAGCGGGTGACCATCACGTGGTGTTGAAGTGAATTCCGGGTGGAATTGCGCTGCAATAAACCAAGGGTGATCTTTATTCTCAATAATCTCTACTAGTTTTTTATCTTCAGATAAACCTGTAAAGCTCAAACCAGCTTGCTCAAGCTGTGCTACAAAGTTGTTGTTAACTTCATAACGGTGACGATGACGTTCAACAATCTCGTCGCTGCCATACACGCCATGCACCTTAGAGCCTGGTGTTAAATGACATTTTTGTGCGCCTAAACGCATAGTGCCACCTAAATCAGACTTTTCGTCACGTAGTTCAACATTACCTTCAGCATCTAACCACTCGGTAATTAAACCAACCACTGGTGACTCTGAATTTGCGTTAAATTCAGTTGAGTTTGCATCAACTAAACCAGCAACATTTCGTGCGTATTCAATAAGCGCAACCTGCATACCTAAACAAATACCTAGGTAAGGCACTTTGTTTTCACGGGCATATTTAGCCGCTAAGATCTTACCTTCAACACCACGACCACCAAAACCGCCCGGTACTAAAATAGCATCTAAACGAGAAAGTACATCCGTTCCTTTGGTTTCTATGTCTTGTGAATCAACGTATTGGATATTAATAGTTAAACGATTCTTCAGTCCCGCATGCTTTAATGCTTCGTTTACTGATTTGTATGCATCTGGTAATTCAATGTATTTACCTACCATACCAATTGTCACTTCACCCGTTGGGTTAGACTCTTGGTATAATACTTGTTCCCACTCAGCTAAATCCGCTTCAGGCGCGTCTAAATGAAAACGACGACATACAAAGTTATCTAACTCTTGCGATTTTAATAACGCAGGGATTTTATAAATACTATCTACATCGGGTAATGAAATAACTGCTTTTTCTTCAACGTTTGTGAACAGTGCAATTTTTGCACGCTCGTTATTTGGCAGCTTACGGTCTGAGCGACAAATAAGAATATCTGGTTGAATGCCTACCGAGCGTAACTCTTTAACTGAGTGTTGAGTTGGTTTTGTTTTCACTTCACCGGCAGGGCCTAAGAATGGCACTAGCGTTAAGTGAATGAAAAGTGCGCGTTCACGACCAATTTCTGTACCCATTTGACGAATTGCTTCGATAAATGGTTGTGATTCAATATCGCCTACCGTACCACCAATTTCAACGATTGCTATATCATGGCCTTCTGCGCCATCATAAACACGTTGCTTAATGTCATTGGTAATATGAGGAATAACCTGAATAGTTGCGCCAAGATATTCACCACGTCTTTCACGACGCAGTACATCTTCATATACGCGCCCTTGCGTAAAGTTGTTACGGCTGGTCATTTTGGTGCGAATAAAACGTTCGTAGTGACCTAAATCAAGGTCCGTTTCTGCGCCGTCTTCGGTAACGTATACTTCACCGTGTTGAATTGGGCTCATTGTGCCTGGGTCAACGTTGATGTAAGGATCCAGCTTTAGAATGGTAACATCTAAGCCACGGGCTTCTAAAATAGCGGCCAATGATGCTGCTGCAATACCTTTACCCAACGAAGAAACAACTCCGCCGGTAACGAAGATAAATTTTGTACTCATGCGAACCCTAGAATATCAGGAATTAAAAGGAATATAATACCCAAACAAGTGATTTTGGAATATAAACAAGACGGGGCGAAATTGTACCAAAACATGGCTGAGCAATCCAGCTATAAATGGCAAATCTGTGCACAAAAAACAGACATTTTTTATGTCCCTATTTATTTAATTTTTTTTATCGCATCCCATGCCGCATCCATTTCCTCTAAAGACGCTGACTCAATACATTTACCCTGGGCAATTAAGTAATTTTGCACCTTTTCAAATCGTGCAGAAAACTTATCGTTGGCACTACGAAGCAATTGCTCTGGATCCCGTTTAACATGGCGCGCTACATTCACGGTAGCAAACAACAAATCACCTAGCTCTTCTGCTGTATGCGCTGAGTACGGGTTATGAGCTAAGGCTTCTTTCACCTCCTCAACTTCCTCACTCACTTTATCTATAGCGCCATGATAAGTAGGCCAATCAAAGCCTAAAGCAGCTACACGTTGTTGAATTTTTTTAGCTTTTGTTAAGCTAGGTAAACTGTTTGGTATATCTTGCCAAAGTGTTGAGCTTTTATCTTGGGGTCTAGTAGCACGCTCTTGTGCTTTTATTGCTTGCCATTGCGCAGCTAATTCGGCATCAGTTGTGGGTGTGTCTTGCGATGAAAATACATGCGGATGACGGCGCACTAGCTTCTCATTTAACGTGTTTACCACATCGTTAAAATCAAATAATTGCTGCTCTTGCGCTAGTTGCGCATAAAACACGATTTGAAATAACAGATCACCTAGTTCACCTTTCAGTTCACTTAAATCGTCGCGCTCAATACAATCAGCCACTTCATAGGCTTCTTCAAGAGTGTGAGGTACGATTGACGCAAACGTTTGCTTGAGATCCCAAGGGCATCCGCCCTCAGGGTTTCTCAGTGTTTGCATTATTTCCAGCAGTTGGCTTAAAGCCTCATTGTTAGCCTGATTACTGCCCTCGTTTTGCACTGTGTACCCCTTCGATCTGATGTAGCTTAGACAGCACTTTATTAGTGCCCTGTAAGTCATGCACTTCAATTTGCATCACAAAAATAGCAGTTTGAGTGCTATCAACCGTGTTTACGTTCATATTGAGCACATTAACTTTTTCATTGGCAAGTGCTGAGCTGATGTCACGAATTAAGCCAGAACGATCACTGGCTTCAATACGAATAGTTAAGGCGTAAGAGCTACTAATATCATCTGACCAACTCACTGAAATAACACGCTCGGGGTGCTTGTTTTTTAAATTACTAAACGAATCACAATCCTCTCGGTGCACCGCAATACCGCGTCCTTGAGTAATATAACCAATGATTTCATCACCAGGTACTGGGCGACAACAACGAGCAACATGGCTCATTAAACTGCCGACCCCATCCACTACAATACCGTTTTTATCACCAGTCACTTTACTAGGCGATTTGAAACGAATTACCGGCTCATGCTCTGTTCTGTCAGTAATAAAGTTAAGCATTTGGTTAAGACGAATATCGCCTGCGCCAATAGCGACCATTAAGTCATCAAGTTCTCTAAAATTAAAACGCTTTATAGCGGGGTCTAAATCTTTATAAGTTAGCTCTAATTTTTGTAACTCACTATCAAGAATCTCTTTACCCGCACTTAAATTTTTATCGCGGTCGAGCTGTTTAAACCAATGATGAATTTTGGCTCTAGCGCGAGACGATTTAATGTAACCTAACGATGGATTTAACCAATCACGGCTTGGGTTTGGCTGCTTTTGGGTTAGTATTTCAACTTGGTCACCAGTGCTTAACTGATGAGTAAATGGCACTATTTTGCCAAATATTTTTGCACCAATACATCGATGCCCTACATTGGAGTGAATGTAGTAAGCAAAATCAAGAGGTGTTGCTCCCAGTGGTAAGTCAAAAATATCGCCTCGAGGGGTAAACACATAGACGCGGTCTTCAACCACTTGGTTTTTAAGCTCTTGTGCTAAGTCGCTGCCATCGACCACTTCTTCTTGCCATTGCAGTAACTTACGCAACCAGCTAATTTTTTGCTCATAGCCTGAACCACGCCCTGGTAATGCGCCTTCTTTGTACATCCAATGCGCGGCGACACCCAGCTCTGCATCTTGATGCATGTCGTGCGTTCGTATTTGAATTTCAACGGTTTTACCCTCAGGACCAAACACAACCGTATGAATAGATTGATAGCCATTTTGTTTTGGAGTCGCAACGTAATCGTCAAACTCTTTATTTAAATGACGCCAATTAGTGTGCACTATACCTAGAGCACCGTAGCAGTCTTGTAATCGTTCAACCACAATTCGCATGGCGCGTATATCAAATAGCTGATCAAACTCGTAGTTCTTTTTCGCCATTTTTTTGTAAATGCTGTAGATATGTTTTGGCCTGCCGTACACCTCAGCTTTGATACCCGCTTCATGGAGGCGTTGTTTGACCTGTTCAACCATATCAACCATATACGCTTCACGGGCAAGGCGCTTATCATCGAGTTGCTTAGCAATATTTTTATAAATATCGGGGTGCAAATAACGAAAAGCTAAATCCTCAAGCTCCCATTTTAATTGACCAATACCAAGACGATTCGCAAGTGGTGCAAATATATCAGCGGTCTCTTTGGCGGCAACTACTCGCTCTTCTTCTGCGGCATCTTTGACGTTGCGTAAATGGCAAACCTGTTCGGCTAATTTAATCACCACAGCGCGCACATCTTCCACCATAGCAAGCAGCATCCGGCGAATATTATCGACTTGCACAGTGCCGTTGCCTTGATGAGCTAAGGTACTTATGGTCGCCATTTGTGACACACCTGTAAGCAGTACTGCAACATGGTTGCCTAAATGCTCTTCTACCGCATCAATGCTCACTACATCATTTAAATAATAAGGGGTTAAATAGGCTGTGGCTAAAGAGTCAGCATCTAAATTTAACTCAACTAAAATCTCCACCATTTCTATAGCGGTATTTTGTCGCTCGCTGTTATCGCACGTTTGGCAAAGCTGCTGCGCTTTGTTGAGTAAGCTGATTTTTTCTTGAGACAAATCAAGAGATTCTACGCGTGAAAAAAAGTCACCCGCTTTATCATGTTGATGAGATTGACGTGTCGCTACCATAATGCGCTTTACCTCCGTTGAAATAACGCCATAGTTTCGATATGCCCCGTGTGAGGAAACATATTCATTAGCCCTATCTTGTTCAGCTCAAAGCCGGCTTGCGAAATAATAGCGCTGTCACGGGCTAAAGTAACAGGGTCACAAGAAACGTATAAAATCGCTTTAAACTGCGTTAATGGAAGCTGTTCTAAAACTGCCATCGCACCAGTGCGTGAGGGGTCGAGTACTAAAACATCTAATTCTTTATTAAACCACGGCGCTTTTTTAATGCTCGTGGTTAAATCAAAACAATGAAACTGGGTATTAGTAATAGAGTTAGTGTGCGCATTTTGTGTTGCTAATGCAACCGCCGAAGTTACGCCCTCAATTCCTGTTACTGTTTTAGCTTGTTTGGCTAACACTAAAGAGAAGTTACCAATACCACAAAATAAATCCAGAACATTTTCATCGCCTTGAAGTGCTAACCAGTTTGCAGCTTGGATCAGCATCGCTTGATTTACACTCGCGTTAACCTGAATAAAGTTACTGAGCCCAAACTCAAACGTTATATTTAACTGTTCAAGTTTATAAAATGGCATAGCTAAATGTGAATGTTCAATAGTATCACTGTCACTTTGCCACACTAACTGCCAATTATGAGCTGCCACACTTTGCTCAACAAACGCCTTATCATGAGGTGAAATCGCTTTGGTATGGCGGATAACAATAAAAGATTGTTCATCAGCGGCACATAATTGTAAATGACTAATACTGTGTAGCGTCTTGTTTTGATTAATGACTTTATCAAACACATTAAATACATCGGCAAATACATCACTTAAAACTGGGCACTGATTAATACTAACAATACTTTTAGAAGCATTTGCTCTGTAGCCTACCCGCATTTTTTTTGCAGCCTTATCGAACATAACAGCAATCCGAGCACTGCGTCGATAATGAGTTGCTTGGCTTAGCAGCGGAGCTTGCCAGTTTAAATCGGTTAATTTTGCAAACTTGGCAAATAATTGATTCACCGCTGCTTGCTTTTCAATTACCTGCTGTGTGGCATCTAAATGCTGTAGCTGGCAACCTCCACACTGGCTGTAATGCTCGCAAATAGGAACTGTGCGATATTCACTGGCTTTAATTATTTTAAGCGTATCAGCTTGGCTGTAACGTGCTTTATCATCAACTAACTTAGCTTTTACTCGCTCCCCAGGTAATGCTCCACTAACAAAACACACTTTATTATTGTACTTAGCAATACCACGGCCATGGTGATCCATTGCTGTAATATCGAGTTCAAGCGATTGCTGTTGTAGTGGTTTTTTCTTTGCTTTAAATATTTGTGCCATGAGGCATTACCTTAAAGGTTGATGAATTACGTCTCTACTTTGAGAATAGCTATGAGTATGTATATACTCACATTTAATAAAAATGATAATAATGCTCAGATTATGACCAAACTAGGCTTGCGCGATTCTGTTTTAACACTCACCCTGATCCCCACAGTGATCATTGGGCTATTACTAGGTGGTTATTTTACAATAAATCGTTACATTGAGCTTGATGAAATTTTATATCAACAAGGCACAACAATTTCTGAGCCTTTAGCGATTGCTCTTGAACAACCTTTACTGGAAAAAAATAAAAAACTACTTAACCGTGTTATTCGTTATACACATAACAAACACTCACCAGCGGTCAAATCAATTGCTATTTTTAATGATAACAACCAACTTATTATAACCAGTAATTATCATCGCTCGTTCGATACCTTAATTGAGCAAACGCAAATTGACAGTTTTAAAGCCACACATGTTCAGCAAACTGAAGAGTTAGTGACTTTTTTTACCCCTATCATTAACCATACAACACCCAATAGCGACTGGAATACTTCTGAGTTTCAGACCACATTAGGTACCGTGGTGATCCAACTTAATCGCGACAAAGCTGTTATTGGCCAGCAACGCGCATTATTAGTCAGCGGTATTATTATTATTCTCGCCTTAGTATTAGCTGCTATTTTAGCACTAAAACTTAGCCGTATGTTTATGACACCGCTAAATAAGTTAGTACTTGCTACCGACAGGTTAATTGAGGGTAAAAGACAAACAGGCTTAACTGAGCCCATGAATGGTGAGTTTGAACTATTGCGTGAAGGACTCAATACCATATCCCACTCTATGGTGATGCAAAAAGATGAAATGCAAAAAAATATTGATCAAGCAACTAGTGATTACCGCGAAACGCTTGAGCAATACGAAACACAAAATATACAGCTCACTATGGCTAAAAAAGAAGCCCAAGATGCTAACCGCGTTAAGTCTGACTTTTTAGCAAAAATGAGTCATGAATTACGCACACCACTTAATGGGGTTATTGGCTTTACTCGCCAGCTTTATAAAACACCGCTAAATAAAAACCAAAAAGATTACCTTGATACCATTGAGCTTTCAGCAAACAGCTTACTGACCATTATTAGCGATATATTGGACTTCTCCAAATTAGAAGCGGGTGCTATGGAGCTAGAGTCAATTCAATTTCAATTACGCGATAGCGTAAACGAAGTGATGACATTACTGGCACCTAGCGCTCACGACAAACAACTTGAGCTTTCTATTTATATAAATCCTCAGGTGCCCGATCACTTAACCGGCGACCCCACTCGATTTAAACAAGTGCTTATTAACTTGTTAAGTAACGCAATAAAATTTACTGAAAAAGGCGCTATTAAAGTCGATATTAGCCATCGTTTATTAGATGAGGAGCAAACTTCCATTTTAGTGTCGGTTGCTGACACCGGGGTGGGTATTCCTGCCGATAAACAAGACGCGTTATTTACCGCCTTTGGCCAAGCCGACTCTAGTATTACCCGTAAATTTGGTGGCACTGGCTTAGGGCTTATTATTACTAAACATATTGTTGAAGCAATGAATGGCCGTATTACTTTAAATTCAGCTCCAGGCAGTGGCACATGCTTTACCTTTAATGGCGTATTTAGATTACCAAATCATGTATTTATCAATGATTTGCCTACCCAATCATTAATTGGTAAACGTGTGCTTTACCTAGAGCCACATAAGCATACTCATCATGCCGTTGTTTCATTATTACAAGAGTGGAAAATTAGCGTCACTCGATGTCATAGCGAAAGTGAATTTTTAGAGTGTATCGAGAAATCAGAGATTAATTTTGATATATGCCTTATTGGTCACATGGCATCGGTTGATGATATGCAGCGCTTAAAAAGCTATGTAAAAGCGGTTAGAGAATCAACCGATTATTTATATTTAATGCTTAATACTGTATCGCACAATATGCGTGAAGCTTTTATAGGCAGCGGTGCAGATGCCTGTTTAAGTAAACCGCTCAACCATCGTAAATTATGTGAGTTATTAGCCGCACCCTATCGACTTGATCACCCGGCGCATAACATAGATCAGCATGAACAAACTCTACTGCCATTAAAAGTATTAGTGGTAGATGATAACGACGCTAATTTAAAATTAATATACACCCTACTAAACGAACAGGTGGAATTGATTGATACTGCCCATAATGGTTCACAAGCTTATAGCCTGAGTAAAAGTCATAAATATGATGTGATTTTTATGGATATTCAAATGCCGATAATGGATGGCATTACAGCCTGTAAACTCATTAAAGAGTCATCTTTAAATGAAGATACACCTATTATTGCCGTAACTGCACATGCACTCAATAGTGAAAAAGAACAATTATTAAAAGATGGTTTTGAAGGCTATTTAACCAAGCCAATTGACGAAGATATGCTCAATCAAGTTATTTGCGATCATAGCCCGCAATTACCTGTAAGCCGTGATAAGTCAAAAAACACATTTGAACATAGCACAGCGCCTTTTAATAGCACTCGGCTTGATTGGGCGTTGGCGCTGCAACGTGCTGGCGGTAAACCTGAATTAGCCAATGAAATGCTCAACATGCTGTTATTAAGCGTGCCCGAAACCCTAAACTTATTAAATCAAGCAATAGTCAGCAATGACTGCCCTCAAGTACTCAGCGTGATCCATAAATTTCATGGAGCGTGTTGCTATACTGGTGTACCAAAATTAAAAACATTGGCGGAAACGATCGAAACGTCACTAAAAAATGAGTGCGTACTTGATAATATAGAGCCCGAACTGTTTGAACTTCAAGACGAGCTGGAAAACTTACTTGTTGATGCCAACATTGATAACAACAATAAAAAAGACGAGCTGTAGCTCGTCTTGTCTATTGTAATTACAATTCTAAGCGCGGGCTTCAAGCATTAAGCGTTTCATATCACGCACCGCTTTATCTAAACCATCAATCGCTGCACGGGCAATAATAGCGTGACCAATATTAAGCTCGTAAATCTCTGGCATCGCTGCAATTGGCTTCACGTTGTGGTAGTGCAAACCATGGCCGGCATTAACAATTAAGCCAATACTCGCTGCATACTTAACGCCTTGGCGGATGTGTTCAAGCTCTTTTGCTGTATCTTCATCGTTGGTGGCATCGGCATAGGCTCCGGTATGAATTTCAACATAAGGCGCACTACAGGCTTTTGCCGCGTCTAACTGCGCTTTATCGGCATCTATAAACAATGACACTTTAATACCGGCTTGCGTTAGAGTTTTAGTCGCTGCGGCTATTTTATCAATATTACCCGCTACATCTAAGCCGCCTTCGGTAGTAAGCTCTTCACGTTTTTCAGGTACTAAGCATACATATTCAGGTTTAACCTCAAGTGCAATCGCAATCATTTCATCGGTTACTGCGGTTTCAAGGTTCATGCGTGTTTGAATGGTTTTAGCCATCACATACACATCACGGTCTTGAATGTGTCTGCGGTCTTCGCGTAAATGAATAGTAATACCATCAGCACCGGCATGCTCTGCAACATTGGCTGCATGGGCTGGATCTGGATAAGAAGTACCTCGAGCTTGGCGAAGCGTTGCAATATGATCTACATTCACGCCTAGAAGAATATCTTTCATGTTTGTACCTGTGAAATTTGTTTATTGAGAGCTAATAAATAACTCACGACTTTTTAATGGCTTATTGCCCAATAATGGCTTTAATAAATAACGACTTAATTGCTTTGCCATATATAACACATCCGCTTGACTAAAGTCATGATTTGCTATGGCATTAAGTTGTGAACCGGTAAATCCAGAGCGCGTGTCATGTTGCACCGAAAACCCTACTTCTGCGAAGTAACTATACGTTTGTGCCTCGTCAATTGGCTCACCGTCCGCATCAAAACTAAAATCGACTCCATACCCTAGCAGCTCTAATAATTGAAATTCATAAGAGCGCAGCACTGCTTGCATATCAGTACCACTATTAAGATTTTCTAGGTGTGTATTATAAAGTTGAAAAACTTGATCAATGGGCTCATTAATCGGCACAATGCGATTAGTTAGCTCATTTAAATAAAAGCCACAATAAAGCTTATCACCAGTTAGAAATAACGGGTTGCCGTAGAGCTCAAATTTATTAATATATTTTAAATCGTATTTGCCATTGTAATGGACGAGTAAGGATTGAAATGGTTGCAATTGAGCTTTATGTTTAGTGGCCTGGCGGCCACTAACTCGAGCGAGCATTCTAAGCTGGCCAACGCCTTCTACCAGCATATCTAACATTACTTGCGAGTCACTATAAGGACGTCGATGTAATAAATAGGCTTTGTAAAAGTCGCTGTCCATATTAGGCTATTCGATACTTATTAATCTTCACCGTAGCCTAAGCTTCTTAAGGCACGTTCATCGTCAGCCCAGCCCGATTTTACTTTAACCCATAGTTCTAAAAATACTTTATTTTCAAGCATTTCTTCTAGGTCTTTACGCGCTTCACGGCCGATCACTTTTAGCTTTTCGCCTTTGTTACCGATAACCATGCGCTTTTGCGTTTCACGCTCAACCAAAATAAGGCCATTGATGTGCCAAACGCCGTTTTCTTGCCATTTAAACTGTTCTATTTCCACAGTCACTGAGTAAGGTAGTTCCTCACCCATAAAGCGCATAAGCTTTTCACGGATCACTTCAGCAGCCATAAAGCGCATTGAGCGGTCGGTAACGTAGTCATCCGGAAAATAAAATTCGCACGGCGGTAAACGTTTAGTCACTTCTTCTTTGATCAGGTTAATGTTTTTACCCTGAGTCGCAGAGACAGGCATAATGCCTATAAAGTCAAACTTATCGCCTAAGAATTTCATGTGTGGCAGTACAAGGTCACGATCTTTCACTTGGTCAATTTTGTTAATAACTAACAATACCGGCTTGCCACTTTGGCTCACTTTGTTTAGTACCATCTCGTCATCGGCATTCCAATGGGTGCCTTCAACAACAAAAATAATCAGTTCAACATCGCCAATTGAGCTCGACGCTGCGCGGTTCATTAAACGGTTAATGGCGCGCTTTTCTTCAACATGCAGACCTGGGGTATCTACGTACACCGCTTGGTGTTTACCCTCGGTATGAATACCCATAATACGATGGCGCGTGGTTTGTGGCTTACGTGAGGTAATACTGACTTTTTGCTCAATAATCTCATTAAGCAAGGTTGATTTACCCACATTAGGACGGCCAACAATCGCAACCATGCCACAAAATGTGTCTATTTCGCCTTCATGAGGCTGTATTAAGGTATCAAGATTCATTTTTAAGTATCTTCAATGCTTTTTCGGCCGCTTTTTGTTCGGCTTTACGCCTTGAGCTGCCAACAGAAATAATGCTATCCATTCCATCAACGATACATTCAACCGTGAATGTTTGATTGTGTGCCTGACCTTTAGTGTCTACTACAGTATAGCCAGGTAATGATAGCTTACGAGCTTGCAAATACTCTTGCAGCAGGGTCTTAGGATCTTTTTGGTTAAGCCCTGGTGAAATAGCATCTAAACGTGATTCATACCACGCTAAAATAAGCTCGCCGCAACGATCAATGTCTGAATCTAAAAATACAGCGCCAATTATAGCTTCCACTGCATCTGCTAGGGTCGACTCGCGTCTAAAGCCGCCACTTTTTAGCTCGCCAGGGCCTAAACGCAGGTAATCACCTAGCTCAAACTCAAGGCCAAATTCAGCTAACGTCTGGCCGCGAACTAAAGTCGAACGCATGCGGCTTAAATCGCCTTCACGTGCTTTAGGAAATTTAGCGTACAAGGCATTGGCAATTACAAAGCTCAAAATCGAGTCGCCCAAAAATTCGAGTCGCTCGTTGTGTTGACCTTTGTGGCTGCGGTGCGTCATTGCTTGCTCAAGTAGGCCTTGATCAGCAAATGTGTAGCCAATTCTTTTGTATAACTCTGTTACATTTTTTTTCATTGTTACTGAATATTACCTAGGCGTTCAAAACGAACACCAGTTGGAACCCATCCTGGTAAAATGTCATCTGGGCCATTATCAAATTCAAAACTCATCCATATAAAGACAGCTTTACCCACCAAGTTTTCTTTTGGTACAAAGCCCCAAAAGCGACTATCTTGGCTGTTATCGCGATTGTCACCCATCATAAAGTAATGATCAGCAGGCACCACCCATTCATCTGCAGGAGTGCCCAATTGCTGGTAGTAACGCCCTTTACGTTCAGGCGATTTTGGGTTGATTAAAATATCATGGCTAGAGGTCGTTAAATCTTCATTTAAACGCGCTAAAGCCATTGGGCCTTGCATAAATTCATCATCATTAATTAATTTAAAATCAATTTTATTGAATTCGTTGCAAAGAAGCGCGCCTTTTTGAACTTCGCCTTCTCCACATTTTGGTTGAATATACAAACGCTTATCGCGGTAAACAATTTTATCGCCTGGTAAGCCTATAGCGCGTTTAATATAATCAACTCTTTCATCTAATGGGTATTTAAAAACAACAATATCGCCACGCTCTGGTTCGCTCACATCCACTAACTGGCTGCGCCATACTGGGTCTTTAATTCCATAAGAATACTTTTGCACTAAAATAAAATCGCCTACTAATAAGGTTGGCATCATCGAACCCGATGGGATCTGAAACGGCTCAAAAATAAACGATCTAAAAATAGTGATAGCAGCAATCATCGGAAAAATCGACTTTGCTGTTTCAGTAATGACTGGCTCAGGCGCAATCAATGCTGCGGTTTCTTCATCAAGTTGGCCACCGGCAGAAGTCTGTGCAAGTGCCAAACGTTCTTGCCTTTTAGGGGCAAACATTAAGTGATCTATTAACCATATTAGGCCTGAGCCTAAGGTTAATAACACCAATAAAACTGAAAAGTAGCCAGCCATTTATTATCCCTTTATTTTTTATTTACCAACTTTTAAAATGGCTAAGAACGCTTCTTGAGGCACTTCAACGTTACCAAGTTGCTTCATTCGCTTTTTACCATCTTTTTGTTTTTGAAGTAATTTTTTCTTACGACTCACGTCACCACCGTAACACTTCGCGATTACGTTTTTACGAAGCTGCTTCACGGTTGTGCGCGCGATTACATGCTGACCAATTGCTGCTTGAATCGCAATATCAAACATTTGACGTGGTATAAGCTCTTTTAGCGCATCAGCAAGCTGACGGCCACGAGACTGCGCGCTATCGCGGTGTACAATAATAGCAAGAGCATCAACACGCTCGCTATTGATGAGTATATCTACACGAACCATGTCTGAGGTTTGGAAGTGCTTAAAGTTATAATCAAGCGACGCAAAACCACGACTGGTTGATTTTAGCTTATCAAAGAAATCCATTACCACTTCAGCCATTGGCAGTTCGTACGTTACTGCAACTTGCTTACCATGGTAGCTCATTTTAGTTTGCATACCGCGCTTATCAACACATAAAGTGATTACGCTACCTAAGTACTCTTGCGGTACTAAAATATTAGCTTCTACTACTGGCTCACGTATTTCTAAAATATCGTTTACAGCTGGTAGGTCAGACGGGTTATCTATTTGTGTAGTGCCCTCTTTAGTCACTACCTCATAAATAACCGTTGGTGCTGTGGTGATTAAATCAATGTCGTATTCACGCTCTAAACGCTCTTGAATAATTTCCATGTGCAGCATACCTAAGAAGCCACAACGGAAACCAAACCCTAACGCGGTTGAGTTTTCTGGTTCAAAGAATAACGACGCATCGTTTAAGCTTAGTTTGTTAAGTGCATCGCGGAATGACTCGTAATCATCCGACGCAATTGGGAACATACCCGCATAAACTTGTGGTTTAATTTTTTGAAAACCTGGTAAGCGCTCTGGTGCCGCATTTTTTTGATGAGTAATGGTATCGCCCACCGGTGCACCGTGTATTTCTTTAATACCTGCAATAACAAACCCTACTTCACCGGTACGTAAAATACCGGTGTTAGTTTGTTTAGGCGTAAAAATCCCCACATGATCTGCGGTATGTACGTTCTCGTTTGACATGATTTTAATTTTGTCGCCCGCGCGAAGTTCGCCATGTTTGATACGCACTAGCGATACAACGCCTTGGTACGGGTCAAACCAAGAATCGATAATTAGCGCTTGTAATGGCTCGTCTTTTTCACCAACGGGTGGCGGTACATCTTTAACGATCATTTCAAGTACTTCGGCAATACCCACACCTGTTTTAGCACTACATTGCACGGCATCAAGGGCATCAATACCAATGATGTCTTCAATTTCTTCGGCTACACGTAATGGGTCAGCTTGCGGTAAATCAATTTTATTTAGAACCGGTATAACTTCTAAGTCCATTTCGATGGCGGTATAACAGTTAGCTAATGTTTGTGCTTCAACACCTTGGCCAGCATCAACAACCAATAATGCGCCTTCACACGCAGCTAGTGAGCGTGATACTTCATAAGTAAAGTCAACATGACCAGGAGTGTCGATAAAGTTGAGCTGGTAGGTTTCACCATCGTTTGCTTTGTAGTTTAACGTTACACTTTGCGCCTTGATGGTAATGCCACGTTCACGTTCAATATCCATTGAATCCAGAACCTGCTTCTGCATTTCACGGTCGGTTAAACCACCACAAACTTGGATCAAACGGTCAGAAAGGGTCGATTTACCATGGTCAATGTGGGCGATGATCGAAAAATTACGGATATGCTTCATAAACTGGATTCTAAACTTCTATTTTAAAGGACTAAGGTCGCATGCCTAAATAACTTGAAAATACTTGCTGTGCATTTTCAAGTTACTGTGGCATAAAAACGCAATTTTACATTTAATTGGCGTCAATCACCATCTATTTGAGTTAAAGGAAGGCTAATTGGATGAATTTTTATCACTTTAATCTCATGTCTAAGTGATTTCACCCATGTTTTAGCAATTAAAAAGCCGGTGATGCCACCTAATATCGCAGCTAAAATTTGCCAGCCTTCGGCTAATTGTATTAATTCACTAGCCAATAAGGCGAATATTAAACTTAAAAATAAGGGCAGCATGTAAACGGCAAAGGCATGTTTTACAACATGGCTATCATCCAGTGACAAGGTCACTTTTTGCCCCACCTCTAATTGCGTTTCAAATTTGTAGGGCAAGGTTTTTTTGGCAGTACCAAATAACTTACTAAACACTTGAGAGCCACAACGTCCATTACAGCCTTCACATGCCTGTTTTTGTTGGGCTTCTAAATGCGCAACGTGGCCACTAAGGGCCACGACGGTTAACGTTTGTTCTATCATTTATAACGCCCGTGAAACAGACTCAGCAATCGCTTTGGCGCTCATGGTTGGTATATTCCCCACCACAGACACATCAAAATTTCCGCCGTTGTGCACATAAATAGTGGTGGCTCCTGAGGTCAGAGCTCCGCTTAAGCGCTTACCTGGTAGTGGCCGTTGTATAAATACTGAGACCTCAACAAATCCATCAGAGAATAAATAGTAATCTGTTAATTCATTGTTTAAGTCGAGCTTATGTCTATCGGACTTGAGTAATTCAAACCCTTCAGGTAGCCATCCAATAGTCCAATTCATAGCATTTGCTTTGCTTTGTTCATCAATTGAATTAGCGGGTAATGGTGTTGGAAAATTACGATTAAGTACTTCTAATAATAAGCTTGCCGGTTGCTCAGTTACGCTAATGTGGGTAAGTTGTAATTGCTCTAGCGCTTCGCCTTGGTGATTCACATAGGCGGCTTTCAACAATAAAGACGACTCAGTATCAATCCAAATCCAATAGTTATATTTGTCATCGTTTTTAGATTCAATTCGAACCAGCTGAGCAGGACGCCCTGCAATACGGCCTTTACCACCAAGCACAAAATCATAATGCGCACTTAAGCGGTTAATATCTTTAAATAAGACTTCTGGGATGGGGCCTGCAATCGAGTCAGTTGTTAACGAGTAAGGTTCTGATTGTGGCTCAAAGTAGGTAACTTGATCGTCAATGCGGATCATTTCAAGGCCTGCACCATTAAGCAAACTTAAATGCTCTAGCTCTATATCACCTTGTTTAGCATGCACCCAGCGGTAGGGCTCCATACTTTTACCCTTAACAACAACAAAAGAGGCGTCGAAATTACGAGTGTGAACTGCACTGGCCATTTCAAGCAGTAAATCTTTAGCAGGGTTTGTGTCATTGGCAAAAGTATTAAAACTCAGCACCAATGACATAATAAAAGTAATTACTTTCATCTAATTAGTTTTTTTCCTCTGGGGATGTTTCATCTGTTTTAGCTGTTTTTAACGAATGAGCCACTCGCGCTTGACGTTGATGTTCAAGTACTAATGCGCCAATGCGTTGCTGCTGAAGCTCTCGTAAACCTTGCTCTGCGTTATCAAGTGCAGGTGCTGATGAGTAGCTTACAGGCGACGCCATGCCGGTTAACGGCGTGGTTTGCAATAAAGGAATTTCGTTTTGCACAGCATCTTCACCTTGCGGTAAGGTGTTCACGCCAACGATAGTAAACATTGCTACGCTCGCAGCAATTGCTAATTGAGCAACCGGTTTACGCCAATTAAACGCCACTACTTTATTATCTGTTTCGGTATTAGAAGCGGTAGCCACATTGTCAGACTGACTAAAGTCTGCATAAACGGGCTCGCTCTCAAGTGCTAACGAAATGCGTTCGCTAATATCAAAGTCCATATTATTGTTATTTTCTTTAGCTCGCATTGCATCACCAATTAACGCGTAACGGCCAAACGTAGCTACATCATCCGATGCAATAGTTGCATCCTTTAATGTTTGTTCACCGTCAAGTAATGCTGATAACGATTCGTTATCTAAGCGGTTAACGTGTGCTTTTGTCATACTAAGACTCGCCTATCAATGGGTTTAATTTATTATCAATTGCTTCACGGGCACGAAAAATACGCGAACGTACCGTCCCGACTGGGCAATCCATAACCACGGCTATTTCTTCATAGCTCATACCCTCAATTTCTCTAAGAGTAATCGCGGTTTTAAGATCTTCAGGCAAACTATCAATCGTATTAAAAATAACAGCGCGGACTTCTTCGCTTAATAGTAAATTTTCAGGTGACGCGTTAGAACGCATTGAATCTGCACCTTCATAAAACTCGGCATCGTCAGCATCTATATCATTTGCTGGCGGTTTACGCCCTTGAGCCACTAAATAATTTTTAGCACAATTAACGGCGATACGGTAAAGCCAAGTATAAAAAGCACTATCACCACGAAAGTTTGGAAGGGCACGATACGCTTTAATAAACGCTTCTTGTGCTACATCAGCAATGTCACCTTGATTTGATACATAACGAGAGATCAAACCGGCTATTTTGTTCTGATACTTCTTAACTAATAGGTTAAAGGCGTTTTTATCTCCCTGCTGGACCCTTTTCACTAACGCTAAATCTAATTCCTGCTCGCTCATTCGAGCCGGTACTCCTCTGATTGATTCTTGCTTATTATTCATAGTGTCGCCATTGTTCACACCTACTCTGACCCCTAGATGAATAAAAAGTTCTGACTCATATTGTTTTTTTATAAAATAGCTACAAATTACACGTTTATACGCTAAAACCACTTAGTAGTAGTTCAACAAATATGGTACAACTATAAGTATTAAAAATAAATATTGCTCTATCTGAGCATTGTAACCGCAAAGTACCTCACAGATGAACCAAAATAAACATCACATTACCGATGTCGCTATTATTGGTAGCGGCGCAGCAGGCTTATCACTTGCTTTATCTTTGGCTAATTACTGTAACGTTACCGTGATCAGTAAAGGTGAATTAACCGAAGGTTCTACTCTTTACGCCCAAGGCGGAATTGCCGCTGTTTTTGATAAAAAAAATGACAGTATAGAGTCTCACGTTGAAGATACCTTAGATGCAGGTGGCGGTTTGTGTGACAGAGAAGCTGTTCATTACACTGCCAGTAATGCGCATGACTGCCTACAATGGTTGATTGACCAAGGCGTGCCTTTTGATATGGAATTTGATAGTAAAGGTAAAGAGCGCTTTCATTTAACCCGTGAAGGGGGTCATAGCCATCGACGCATTTTGCATGCCGCCGATGCCACTGGCAAAGCAGTGCAAACAACGCTGATTAGCCAAGTTCAAGCGCACAGTAATATCACCTTGTTAGAGCATTATAATGCGATTGATTTAATTACTGATAAAAATATCGGTAAAACGGGGTCACATGTTCACGGTATGCATGTGTGGAATAAAAAAGCCAAAAAAGTAGAAACCATTGGCGCAAAATTTGTTGCCTTAGCAACCGGTGGCGCAAGTAAAGTGTACCTTTACACCTCTAACCCTGATGTTTCTAGCGGTGATGGCATAGCAATGGCATGGCGTGCAGGGTGTCGCGTTGCTAATATGGAATTTAATCAATTTCATCCAACCAGTCTTTACCACCCGGAATTACAAAACTTTTTAATTACCGAAGCAATGCGTGGTGAAGGGGCCTATTTAAAGCGCCCTGATGGCACTCGCTTTATGAAAGAGTTTGATGAACGAGAAGAACTCGCTCCGCGCGATATTGTAGCGCGAGCTATCGACTTTGAAATGAAACGCCTTGGCGCAAATTGCTTATATTTAGATATTAGCCATAAAGACAAAGATTTTATTATTGAACACTTCCCTACTATTTACGCTAAATGCTTGAGCGTAGGGCTTGATATAACCAAAGAGGCAATTCCGGTTGTTCCTGCTGCGCATTATACCTGTGGTGGCGTAATGACCGACTTTAATGGCAAGACAGATTTAGCAAATTTATACGCTGTAGGTGAAGTGGCTTATACCGGCCTGCATGGTGCTAACCGCATGGCAAGTAACTCATTATTAGAGTGCATTGTATTTGCCCATGCAGCAGCAAAAGACATTTTGAGTAAAATAGAGACTGCACCCGCGCTGGCTGATTTACCTAGTTGGGATGAAAGCCGTGTATCTAACTCAGATGAAGAAATTGTCATCACTCATAACTGGCATGAGCTACGATTATTTATGTGGGATTATGTTGGGATTGTACGTTCAACTAAACGCCTTGAACGTGCGCTGCATCGTGTTGAACTGCTACAACAGGAAATACACGATTATTACGCAAACTTTAGAGTAAGCAATAACTTACTTGAGTTACGTAACTTAGTACAAGTTGCCGAGCTTATAATTAGAAGTGCTATGGAACGTAAAGAAAGTCGTGGACTACACTTTACTATTGATTATCCAGAGCAAAATGAGAACCCAACGCCCACTATTTTGACTCCTCTACGTAATTAATTGCTTCAAGCGTTGCCCGTTTCAAGCGCGCATAGCTTTGCTTATCAACACTATTGGCTGAGATAATCAGCCAATAGTTTTTACTAAAGCCATTAATATACAGCCACACACTCTGACCAAGTAACCGGCTTTGGTTACTAATGAGCCCTTGAATTTGCCTGCCTGATCCTTCAAAACGAAATTGATTCGGCTCTAAGAGTATAATGCCTTGCTGTGGTTGAGCAGCCACGATTTTTCGCCAAACAATAATGCCAGCAAGTGTATTAAGTGCAATACAAAAAAGAGTTGCCACCACCGAGTTCATAAATAGGCACAACACTAAAGTCAGCACACAAAAAAAGACCACAATCGGTTTGTGGTCTGTTTTATTATCTGTAACGGTAAATCTATACACGAACTCGGTCTAAAATTAGCTGAACCATGCTGTTTAGCTCTGCGTCTTTACATTCTTCATGGCCCATAAACCAAGCGAATAAATCTGGGTCTTCTTGGGTTAATAGACGCTGAAAAATCGCTTGCTGTTTAGCATCTAACGAATCATAAGCTTCTTCAACAAACGGCATAAACAAAACATCTAGCTCTAACATGCCACGGCGACAAGCCCAACGGATACGTGCTTTACTATGTATTTCAACCATTTTAAACCTCATATTTAATTAACTCGAGTTTACCAAATACGCGTTAATTTAACAGCACTAAGTTATAAAAACATCGTCTGTTAGTCGCTGTACCATACGCTTTAACTACGTTATTATGTGGCCTCATTTGTTATTGCAAAGAAGGTATTTATGTCTCAGGTTTATGCATGTCCTTTATCACATCAGGTTATTAGCCTCTCAGGCGCAGATAAATTATCGTACCTACACGGACAAATCACTCAAGATCTAAATAAACTTAACAACGATAACTTTTTGTGGGCAGGTCACTGTAGTGCAAAAGGTAAGTTATGGGGTGTATTTAAGCTATTTTCTTATCAACAAAGTTACTTTTTAACAGGCTCAAGTGCAGAAGTAGAACGCTCTCTTGCTGAATTAAAAAAATATGCTGTATTTGCAAAAGTTGAAATTAATAAAGCCTCAGAGCGATTAATTGGTTTACTTGGTGATGACCTAACAGGCTTACTCACACAACTCGACATTCACTTTAGCGATAACGCCACGGCTTGTGACTTCGCTCACGGTAAAGCTCTTAAGCTTGGATCAAACCGCATTTTACTAATGGTTGATAGCCAATTTTGCCTACCTGGCGATGTGTCGACCCTCGATGACGATGCGCTATGGCAGCAAGCATCCATACTTGCTGGTGAACCGCAATTAAGTGTTGATGCGATTGATGAATACGTACCGCAAATGGTTAACCTGCAAGCCATTAACGGCATTAGTTTTAAAAAGGGTTGCTACACAGGCCAAGAAACCGTTGCACGTATGAAGTATCTGGGCAAAAACAAACGTGCCATGTATATCGTCTCTGGGCAAAGCGAAGGACAACTTGATGAGCCTGATATTGAAACCCAATTAGGTGAAAACTGGCGCCGCGCAGGTAAACTTATTGCGCAAAGCTATAATGAACAAACACAGACTTTAACTGGTTTGGTCGTGTTGCCAAACGATACTGATATCGATCAGACTCTTCGTGCAAAACACACCCCTTCGGTAGAGCTAAACATTCTGCCTCTACCTTACTCTCTTGAAGATGAATAATAGGAATGACTATGATCGTTGCAGCAAATAAAGTGGTAAAAATGCATTACTCTGTTTTAGATAATGACGGCAATACCATTGATAACTCATTTGGCGGTGAGCCATTAATTTTTATCGTTGGTACAGGCTACCTGATCTCAGGGCTTGAAAACGCGCTGCAAGGCAAGCAAGCTGGCGATACACTAAGCGTAAAAGTGGAGCCTGAAGAAGGTTACGGTGAGCGTCATGATCACTTAATGCAAGCCGTACCAAAATCAATGTTTGAAGGTATGGAAATTGAAGTGGGCATGCAATTTCGTGCAACCACCGATGACGGCGACCAATCAGTAATGATCATCGATATTCAAGACGAAGAAGTGATTGTTGATGGTAATAACCCACTTGCCGGTATTACACTTAACTTTGATGTAGAAATTTTAGAAGTACGCGATGCAACAGCCGAAGAGCTTGAGCATGGCCACGTACATGGCGAAGGCGGCTGTGGCCACGAGCACTAAAACCCGCTGAGTAAAATTGCTATAAGTTTATAAAAAAAGCGCCTTGGGCGCTTTTTTTATAGCATATTATTCTGTGTTCGTAATTTGGCTTGAGGCTCTGCTGCTGGCATTTCAACAGGGGTTATTTTATCTTCAAGCGCAGCAACTAATCCTGCTTGGTCATTTGTGCCTAAGCGATACTGGGTGCCATCTTTAAGCGTTAATTGCACCGCACTAAAGCCTGATACCGTATAAATCCACCCATCGTGTGTAATGCGAATACCAATACCATGGCGGTATGAGTTTTGTACTGCTTTTACATCAACAATATCTTCTAATGCTAACTTTTGGCCAGCAACACCAGGGCCAAATGCCCAGCTAATATGGGTTTCATCAACTTTAATGGTTAAACCGTGGAACAAAAAGCCCACCAGCACTAAAATACCAGCAAATACGATTAACGGGGCATCGGCACCAATTAAGTTCCATGCAAGCGCAACAAAACCGCTGATCCATGCTAATACTACAAATATAAATACCGCATACTGCTTATGCTGATACATAACACTCTCTATTAAAAAGTTAAAAAATTAAAAACTGTACACTAAGGTTGCACTGAGCTCTGAATCGTATTTAAGCTTATCTTCTTCAGGCTTAGAATTATAACGATACATATAAGCAAACTTAAGCGATACCGCGCCAACCACTTGGCTAATTAATGCCGTTTCTGACTTTAACCGAGAGTTAAGCCCAGACAAAGACTGTTCTATACTGATATCTTGATTAAATCGGGTACGCTTAGATACTAACCTCTCCCACTGCATTGCAATACGAAGTAAATAACCCATTTTGTCTTTATCGTCGTCAAGTGCTGTTGACTCATCATCAGCAACTGAGCGATATAAACCTGGGCCAATGTCTATATCTACTTTATTTTTAACCCCTTGATAAACACGTGCACCATAACCGGTTGCTATCGTACTTTTAAAATCAAGACCGCTAAATTGATCTTCCTCATAATCCCCGTAAATAAAGAACGACGAGTTTTTAACCCCTACTTTATAGTTACCTTGTGCAGAAACAAACACCCGATTAGCAGTAACATCCGACTCGCCCGTTTCTTCGTTTTCATCACGTTTGTACAAGGAGTCTATTTTGAATTGATTTCGCCAGTTTTCAAAATCTTGATAAAGATTCCCTTTAAGCTTAAAACTGGTGGAATTAGTGTTACCTTTACTTAAAATAAAACCAAATTCGGTATCGCCGTACAACACTTCGCCTTTGTGTAACTCATGAATTTCTTCATCTGAGAGTTCCCCGTATTGATGAAAATCTTCAAAGGGATCAACGGCCCAGCTAAAGCAGCTAAATAATAAAAGCAGTAATACAAAGAAGCATCGCAAAATACGTTCTCTTGCAAATGGCAATAACAAAAAAGCAGAGAGGTGGTTATTCACTTTCTTTCCACAAAATATGACAAAAAGGCGCGTCTTTATCACGGCTAATTAGAATTTTCGCAAATAGTACGTCTTCGTTATCAAACTCAAGGCCCACTAATACTTGAATAAAATGCTCAGGTTCAATTTCTAGGGCAACAAAGTCTTGCCACTGTTCATCGGGCTCATCTTCTTCAATAAAGCCTAGTTCTTCACGGTGTAGGTTAAATTCTTCAACATCTTTGTCGCTTAAATTATTGGGAGCCAGCTCTAAAAAAATATCATAAGCTTGATGAGTTGCTTCTTCTACCGTAAATAAACGTGGACCTGACATGAATGGTTAACCTCTGAGCTTTTAAGTGGCAATCATAATATCAAAAGTTGCTAGGGTTTTGATAAAAAAAACACGTTAATTACTGACTTTTTTATTTATTCCTAATACTTATAGATATTATTAAATTGGTTAGCACACGGGTCTGTTGACCTTGGAAGATTAAATAGCCATCAAAGATAGCTAGCCCCACGTGTATTAAAAAATTCAGTTTGTTTTTATTCACCTTCACCCACTTTACTTAACATCAATAAAAACATAAGCTCAAACAACAGGTCAGAGGAGTGAACAATGATAAAATTAGAAAAAAAACAGGGTATCGCTACCGTCACATTACATCGCGTAGAAAAACAAAATGCCTTAAGCTTTGCTATGTTTGTTGAGCTTAACAAAGTGATTAAAAATATAAAAAAAGACGCCAGTATTCGTGCAGTTGTATTAACCGGTGAGGGCGAACACTTTTGTGCAGGGCTCGATATTAACGCGGTCATGGCCTCGCCATTCAATATCATAAAGCTCCTATTCAAATGGCTTCCTGGTAATCAAAACCTAGCGCAAAAAGTTGTACTGGGCTGGCAATCATTGAGTGTGCCTGTAATTGCTAAAATTAACGGAAACTGTCTTGGTGGTGGCCTGCAAATAGCGCTTGGAGCTGATTACCGAATTGTTCATCACGATGCCAAGCTCGCCATTATGGAAGCGCGCTGGGGGTTATGCCCCGACATGGGCGCTAATGTTATGCTTGCAGGCTTAGTAAAACGCGACCAAGCACTTTGGCTAGCAAGTCATGCTGACCCCATTAGTGCTCAACATGCTTTTGAACTCGGTTTAGTAACAAAAACAACCGACGATACCGATAAAGCAACTAAAGAAATGCTTGATACATTACAAGCACGTTCACCTGACACATTAGCAGCAATAAAACGTGTAACTCAACAAAGCTATAAAGCCCCAGCTCGAAAAATACTCGCCAAAGAAACATGGAGTCAAATTCGCTTATTAATCAACCCTAATACTAAAAAAGCCATCGCTAAAGCAAAAGGTAAAACTGATATTGAGTTTGCAAACGCCAAACGCTGGTAATACTAAGGCACAATGCACAAAACAGCGTTATTTGTTAAAGTGATAATCCTCTATTTTATTGAGTCATCGCCATGAAATACTTTTTAAGTAGCGCTATCATTTTGCTTTGCTTGGCAGTGGGCAAACTCATTATGCACTTTATTGATGCCAGTTTTCCTGCGCCACTGTTAGCAATGGTTATTTTACTGGTTTTACTTTTATCAGGTATTGTTAAAGAGCAGCAACTTACCCCGTGTGCCACACCTATTTTAAATGTAATGCCTATTTTCTTTATTCCTGCAGGCGTTGGTTTTATTGAACACTTAGCACTTATAAAAACCCATTGGCCTTTCTTAACTGCAGTTATTTTATTAGTCCCCTTGAGTAGTTTAATTTTAGTGGCGAGCCTAGTAAGTTACTTTAAAGGTAAAACTAATAATGACTGATTTCAGTAGCACCATTTTTAGCCTTGGCTGGTTAACCATTCCATTTATTATTATCCTTTTTATTGCACTAAGGGCTGTTAATCTTAAAATCAATCAGAGTATTTTAAAGTCATTAACCAACCCCGTTTTTTTAAGCATCGGCATTATTGCCTTACTACTCGTTAACCTTAAATTACCCTATTCACAATTTGCATCGCATAGTCGGTTGTTAACGTGGTTATTGGAGCCGGCCATAGTCGCTTTGGCCTTGCCGCTATATCAACAATTTATGCACGTACGTAAAAACTTTTTACTTATTTTAGTTGCCTGCAGTATTGGTATTATTAACGCCACTCTGGTAGCTTTTGTATTAAGCGTTTTATTTGCTGCCCCCTCGCAACTGAGCGCATCAGTTGCGGCACTTAGCGTTACAACACCTATTGCATTACTTGTCACCGATTCACTTGGCGGGATCAGCTCGCTAGCCGCTGCCATGGTAATTTTTATTGGTTTACTCGGCGCTTTATTTGGCATTTTATTATTAAAACTAATTAAAATATTTAACTTTGAGGCACAAGGAATCGCAATCGGTACCGCGTGTCATGCTATAGGCACCGCGGCTGCAATTGCCGAGCATCCAAAAATAGGGGCGTTTTCATCGGTGGCTATGGCATTGAGTGCGTTATTAACTGCTGTAATTGTGCCAATAATGTATCCAATTTTAGTTAACACTTTGTTATGATAAGCAGATAAAACACTATCGCTAAAATAGAGTCGACATGATCAGTTCTGAAATTCAGCAATTTGAAAAGTACTACGCCCTACTTACTGAATATTTAGTTACCTACAGTATGCAAATTGTCGGCGCTATTTTTATTCTATTGGTTGGCCTATGGGTAGCGAAAAAGCTCGCTGCAGGTGTTGCCAATTTGATGACGCGACATAACGTCGATATCACCTTAACTAACTTTGTTAGTAATGTCGTTAAAGTATTACTGATCATTATGGTGATCATAATTGCGCTTGGTAAAATTGGCATTAGTGTTACCCCGTTTGTTGCTGCAATAGGTGCCGCTTCTTTAGGTGCTGGCTTAGCATTACAAGGCATGCTTTCTAATTATGGCGCCGGGCTTGCAATTATTGCCACGCGGCCATTTGTGGTGGGCGATACCATAGAAATAAAAGGCGTTAGCGGCCAAGTAAAACTCATTGAGCTGGGTCACACCGTATTAATTAATGAAGAAAAAGTAGAAATAACCATTCCCAACAAACATATTGTTGGCGAAATTCTGCATAACTCATTTAGCTACTCCTTAGTAAAAGGTGAAATAGACATAGCCTACAGTGCCTGTAGTGATACCGCGATTAACCTAATTGAAAACGCATTAGCTAATAACGAACTGGTTGCTAAACAACCCAATGCACAAGTTGGCATAGAACGCTTTGCTGATAGCGGCGTAACTATTAGCTATCGATACTGGGTTCCTACCACTAAAATTATTGAAACTAAGCTCGCTATTAATGCCAGCGTATATAAAGCAATTAACAATGCCAATATAGAAATTCCGTTTCCACAGCGCATTGTTACACTTAATAAAAATAACTAGCACTACTAATGTAACTAAAGCAAAAAGCTAAATGCACTTATAACTATAAAAATGAGCCAATTATGCATCAACCGCCCTTTTATTTAGGTGAATGGCAAATCACCCCTGCCAGTAACACCATTCAACGCGCTGAAGAACAAAAACAGCTAGAACCCAAAGCCATGGATGTGTTGCTGTACTTGTGTCAAAACCAAGCAGAGATTGTCAGTAGCGACGCGTTATTAACTCACTGCTGGGCAAACACAGAAACCGGCGATAACCCTCTGCATAAAACTATCACTCAGTTACGAAAAGCTCTAGGTGATAAGGCAAGCGCGCCGCAATACATAGAAACCATACGTAAACGTGGTTATAGAGTTATTGCAACGGTTGAGTTTCCATTAGCTGATGATCTCCCCAGCCAAGTTAACACATGGCAAGGCGGCTCTCCTTTTTTAGGTTTGAGTGCATATAACCCAACCGATACCCACTTATTTTTTGGTCGTAATCACGCCATCAGCAGGTTATTAGAGAGCGTATCAAACCAAGTAACATTGCAGCGCGCATTTTGTTTAATCCTTGGCCCTAGTGGCTCGGGTAAATCATCATTAGTTAATGCGGGTATATTGCCAAAGCTACTCGACGAGCGAGGCTATAACGGCATTAGAGTAATGTCGTACACCCAACTCGACTTTGCAGATGTAGCTCAAAATAGGCTGTATTTAGATCTCGCCTCAGCCATGCTCGATTGGGATATTAACGACATTCCAGTATTTACAGGGTTAAGCGCACAAACGCTGGCGCAGCAGCTAGAACATGACATAGACAATGTTATTAGCGGCTTAAAAAATACAATTGCAAATACCCAAACAGCAGCAAAAATGCCGCAATTGTTTTTGTTTATAGACCGCTTAGAAGTGCTACTTTCCTCACCGCTATTTAGTAACGACACCCGAAGTCATTTTTTATCTGTTATTGAGCGTTTAGCGACCTCTAAAGCGGTGATTGTATTTAGTGCCTGTCGTAACGATTTTTACCCTTTAGTGGTTGAGCAACCAAGTCTTATGGTGGGCAAGGCTCATGGCGCGCATTACGATTTAACCCCGCCAAATCGCCATGAACTACAACAAATTATTCGCTTGCCAGCGTTAACCGCTAATTTAACGTTTTCGCAAGACCCACACACTAAAACCCCGCTGGATGAAATACTTTGCGCCGATACCGCCAATAATCCAGATGCACTGCCCATGCTGCAATACACACTGCAAGAGCTGTATTTACAGCGCAGTGATAATAATGAGTTATTGCACAGTGTGTATGAAAAACTCGGCGGTATTGAGGGTGCCATTGGTAAAAAAGCCGAAGAAGTATTTATAGGGCTTTCTCAAGCGCAACAACAGCAACTAAAAAGCGTGTTATCGCAATTAGTAACGCTAAACCCAGATGGTAAAACCATTACGAGCCGCGCAGCCCGCTTGCAAGCATTAACCAACACCAGCCAAAAAGAACTGGTTCAAGCTATGGTCGATAGCCGCTTATTTGTATCGCATTTACAAAACCAAGAAGCCTACTTTAGCCTTGCCCACGAGGCATTATTACGCCAATGGCCACGTGCCAAACAGTGGATTAATGACCATAAAGATGCCCTTGCTATAAAAAGCCGCTTACACCACCACACGCAACAATGGCTTAATGAGCACAAAAGTAACGCCTATCTGTTAGCGCCGGGTAAACCATTGCAAGAGGCCGTTACCTTATTAAACGACAACATATTTAAACTAGACGATGACGAACGCGCGCTTATAACCAGCTCTCTTAAACACAGTAAAACAAAAACAACTATAAAACGCGGCACCGTCGCTCTGCTTTGTTTACTTACCTGTGTTGCCCTATTTATGAGTGTTACCAGCTTTCAAGCGCAGCAACTTGCACAGCAAAAACGCCAAGAGGCCGAAAGCTTACTAGGGTTTATGGTAGGTGATTTTGCCGATAAATTACGCAGCGTAAAGCGTATGGACCTACTTGATGGCATTAGTAATAAAGCACTTGAGTATTTTACCAATCAAGTTGATGAGCCAAGCTCACTATTTAACTTTAGCAGTCAACAAGGCGAGTTTAAAAGTCGCTTTCAGTACGCGCAAACTCTGGAAGCCATGGGAGAAGTGGCCTATTCCCGCGGTAAAACCATTGAGGCCTTCACTGCCTTTGAAAACGCCCGCATTCGCCTTGAAGCACTCTTAAAAATACAGCCTAATAATTTAGAGCTACTAACGCTTGCCGGTGCCAATGCCTTTTGGCTCGGTCAGCTTCATTATGATAAAAGTGATTACGCCGCTGCTGAACCGCTCTTAAAAAAATATCATACTTATAGCGAAACCATGTATTCATTAGCACCGAATGATTTTAACTCGATTATGGAGCTATCGTATTCGCATAATTCGCTGGGGTCTTTATACATAGAGAAATCTGACTACATTGCTGCAAAACAGCGCTTTACAAAATCGCTGGCCCTTAAAAACAAAGCCCTTGAGCTCAAACCTAACAACAAAAACTTATTGCGTGATAAAGCCGATACCATCAGCTGGCTGGCAAAAACAGAAGAAAAGTTAGGTGGCTTTAGTACAACGGTAAATATGTTAGAAAATGCACTAACAGTGGTAAAAGATATGACTGTTAACTATCCAAACGATGCAAGCCTTTTTTATATGTCAGCAAATATACATATGCAACAAAGTTATTTATTGAGCTATTTAGCCGATAAACGAATAGCTTACCAAAAAGCGCTTTTTGCTAACAAAATGATAAGCAATGCACTAAAACAAGATTCCAAAGACAATAAACTTCAGCTTATGTATTACCGCTCTTTAGCGCAATTATTGATGTTATCTAACGACAAAAATATTGATCCAAGGATAGAAGAAATTATCACATTCTTAAAGTCACAAAGCCTTAATAATATCAGGGTCATTAGTATAAAAATTGGTTTGATTCAATATTTTATAGATAGAAATTTACTACACAAAGCCCAAAAATTATTAACTACGCTTGAAAGTCACGAGAGCTATCAACAGTTGATAGCTAAACAGGCAAAGATTGGTGATAATTTAGTACTCATACGAATAAACCTGCTGAAAGCTAAGTTAGCTGCTACGAGCACACAAAAAGATCAATTTTGCTTAAGTGCACTACAAGAAATTGCTAAAACAGTAAATACAAACCAAAGCGTTCTCATAACTTATCCAAAGATACAGGCTTACACCTGCTTGAACCGAGCAAACGAAATCCACGAGATAAAAGCACGCCTAGTTAAACTGGGCATCAACAACTTTCAACTATAATCATGAATACAAAGGAAATAATATGAATAATACTCAAGAGCAAATTCACTTTGAAGTTAACATTGTACTAGACAATGACGGCGAAGCTAACTTTACATACTCTATAAATGGCAATGAAGTGACTGGCGGCGGAGTTGTAAGAACAGAAACCGCAGGCATTTACAGTTTAGATGAAGCCACGCTTGCTAAAGGTTTTTTATTCACTGGCGCCACTATCACCGATGTTAATAAAGAAACACCTTGCGCTCAAGACTTTAGCTTTAAAGTAAGCGATAACGGCCGCACCATTACTATTATCGATACCGGTGAAAATCCAGGCACCGCCTGTTTAGTATTTAATGTTGAGTGCAATGGCAAAGCCTATAAAAGTACCGATCCTCAAATTATAAATGAAAAAGAAAGATAACTAACAACAATTAATTTCTAAATTGCACAGGACTGATTTATTCCTGTGCAATTTTTATAAGCCAAACACTTTAACGCTAACACATACCAAGCAGCATTATTAATAACCATCCTTTATTGCTAATCTATAATAAAAACCTCAACTTTCAATTGCTTAATAATTTAATATACGAAACAATCTAATAACAATTTGATTTATATATCAAAAACATAAAAATAAGGATTGTATTATTTATGTATATTAAAAAAACCCTGCTAAGTTGCTGCCTACTTGGTGCATTTAGCTGCCTCGCTGCGGATCACTTAACCAATAGCGACCCTCTTACACCTTACCAATGGCATTTAAATAACAGCGGCCACAATGGTCTTACTACAAACACGGTTACGGGCGAAGATTTAAATTTACTCAATACCGATATGCAAGGTATTAAAGGGGATGGCGTTACCGTTACCGTAATAGACAGCGGCATAGAACTAAGTCACCCTGATTTAGTTAATAATGCCATTACAGGCTCACTTAATTTGTTAACCGGCACTGCTACCCCAACCGATAACACAGGTCATGGTACAGCAGTGGCTGGCATTATCGCCGCACAAGAAAATAATAATATTGGCGGTCGTGGTGTTGCACCTAATGCAGACCTTGTTGGGTTTAATTATCTTGATGCGCAAACAATGAGTAGCTGGCTACAATCGCATGGTATGCCATTAACGGGCTCTGCAAACTCTCGCGTTTACAATCAAAGCTACAGCAGTAAGCCGGCATTATTTAAAAACGTTGATGCAGAAGAGCATACTCTTAGCCTGCAATTAAAAGAGCGCGTAATGCAGCAAGTAAGCTTAAACAGTAACAACGGCTTAGGTGCATTATTTGTAAAGTCAGCGGGTAACGCGTTTTATCAATACACTACTTTTTTTGGCGATACGCCATTTCAAGTATTTGCGTATGAGCAGCAACAACCATTTAATAACGCGGGCTTGCCATTTCATAACGCTAATTTAAGTACCGATAACGCTAGTTTTTGGAATATGCTGGTGTCGGCCTACAACGCAAACGGTAAATTAGCATCGTACTCTTCTGTTGGCGCTAATGTATTTTTAACCGCACCCGGTGGTGAAAACGCTCAAAGCCAAGCAGGTATTGTTACCACAGATATGAGTGGCTGCGCTGCCGGTTTTAATACCATTAACAGCACAATAGACATCCCCCTGCAAAACACCGGGTTAGATAGCCACTGCGATGCCACCGCTGCCATGTATGGCACTTCTGCAGCAGCTGCCAATACATCGGGTGCAATAGCGCTTGTTATGTCGGCTAACCCGCAACTTGATGCCAGAACCATTAAGCATATCCTCGCCACAACAGCACGTAAACTCGATGGCAGCAATGCCGGTGTTGATATTAATTTTACAGATGCAAATGGTGATGCAGTCAGCTACAACGCCATTCCTGGTTGGCAACAAAATGCGGCAGGATACAACGTTCATCCCTTTTATGGCTTAGGCGCAATTGATGTTGACGCTGCTGTTGCAATGGCTCAACAAACTACTGCGTTATTACCCACATTACAGGTATCTGATTGGCATACCGCTAACACAGAGCTAACAATACCCGATGCTAACGTAAATGGTGTGCAAGATACGCTAGCCATCACTGACAATCTAACCATTGAAGCTGTGCAGTTAAAGCTATCGATTGATCATACCCGTATGCGTGACCTAGCCGTTGAGCTTATTTCACCATCAGGTACTCGCAGTGTGCTATTAAGCCCACGCACAGGATTAATAAATGCCACCGGCACCCCCGTACAAAATGCCCTATTGTTGAGCCAACATTTTTATGGCGAATCGGCGGCAGGGCAATGGCAAATTCGCTTAATTGATACCGACAATGGCACTAGCCAAACCCTAGTTTACAATGAGCAAGCAGGCTTACTCAGCATGAACGACACTAATAATAATGTAGATGGCACGCTGCTATCTTGGTCTTTGCGTTTTTACGGCCACTAATAAAGGAATTTTTATGAAAACAACGATTGTTATGTTAGTACTCACTTTTATTGTAAGTACTCTTTCATTAGCGCAAGCACAAACTAAAAACACTGCTGTAAAGCCAGGCGCTGCAATTATCGCCAGCTTAACGAGCCAAACCAATAACGCAAATAGCTTACAGCTTGGGGATAGTATAACTGATAGCCAAAGCGGTAATAGCCTAAAGCTGACCGGCGAAGTGTTATTGCAATTAACAACCCAAGCCAACTTTAGCCAACTGGCAAGCCGTTATAACTTACAGCTAAAACACCGCGTAGGCGATATTGTTGTTGTAACCACAACCACTAATAATATTCAGCAGCTAGTACAACAATTAACGCAAGAACCGACAATAAAACAAGCAAGCTTTGACTTGCGTGAGCTAGGCTTAAGCGCCGATCCTCAAATTAAAAATGAAGACGTAGTTTAATTAAAAAATTATTCTTATTTTCTAAATTGCACAGGGCTGATTTATTCCTGTGCAATTTTTATAAGCCAAACACCTTAACGCTAACACATACCAAGCAGCATTATTAATAATCATCCCTTATTACTAATCTATAATAAAAACCACAACTTTGAATTGCTGAGTAACTAATTTTCACCTTCACAGGTTACTTAAAACCTGTGCAAGCATGATTTTTACCATTAAATATCAAACAGTTAAAAACAGAAGATTACCGAAAGGTTTAATTGCACTTTTTTAAGTAAATTTGTAGACATCAAAAACGTCTGTACCATGCTAAGGCTAAAACGTGTCGAAACAAATTAACAATAAAGAGACTGCAGCAACTAATAACGGTAAAGCATTGCCCTTCGATAGCGCTTTATTATCCCCTTTTTCGCATGCCCAGTTTGGTGCATTAGTTGAATTATTTAATGGCACCGCCGAAGGTATTTTTGTACTGAATGAGCAGGGTGGTTTTGAGTTTGCCAACCCAAAGGCAGCACAGCTATTAGGTTACTCTCAGCAGTCGCTGATAGGCGAAAATTTACTGTCGTTTTTACACGGTGCAGACCTTGATAAATATAAACAGACCTTATTAAATTGGATTGGTATTAAGGACACTCCCCTTAGCATTGGCCCAAATGAAGTTGCTATAAACAAAGCCAATGGCGATGTGATTGAAGCTGACTTATCAATATCAAGCATGCCAAAAAGTCTCGCATCGGCGCAAAAGTTGTACGTGTGTATACTTCACGATCTTAGTACTCATAAAGCCATGTATAACCGTTTAAAAATACAGGCCTCAACCGATCATTTAACTGGGCTTGCTAACCGTTTAGCTTTAGATGAGTCGTTAAAAAAATACTGGCAAGAGAGTATTCAAAGCCAACAACCTTTAACCAGTATATTAATTGATGTTGACCACTTTAAAAAATTCAACGATACCTATGGGCATATTAAAGGCGATAAATGCTTACAGAAAATAGCAAAAATGCTATTGCAGTGCATTCCATCTAGAGAGTGTTTAGCTGCTAGGTATGGCGGTGAAGAGTTTGCGATTATTTTACCCCGTTGCGATATAAAAACCGCCACGGTTGTGGCCAACCATATACAACAACAAATTGCACAAATGAGCTTTACCGACATAGGTTTGCCACCAGAGGTTAAAATTACGGTAAGCCAAGGAATTGCCAGTGAAAATAATAACCAGTACCGCACCTACGAGGCGCTATTGTATGCCGCAGACACGGCTTTATATCGAGCAAAAACAGAAGGTAGAAACAAAATAAGTACGATTGTTTAAAGCTTAAATTAAAGGCCTTTTCATGACGCTATATATATTAAACGCCACTTCATGGGGGTGGCGTTTAGCTTAAAAATTAGAGTAATAACAAACTACCTAACCCTAAAAAGGTCACAAAGCCGACAATATCAGTCACTGTGGTTAAAATAACTGAGCCTGATAATGCAGGGTCAATTTTCATTTTATCTAAAATAGACGGGATCACTACGCCCGCCAACGACGCGGCCACTAAATTAAGCAGTATTGCCACGGTAATGGTTATACTAAGCATAATATCGCTAAACCATAGATACGTTAGCAAACCAATCACTAAAGCCCATACCAAGCCATTTACCGCCCCTACACGCAGCTCTTTTTTAAGTAGAGCGTTACGGTTTGAGTCGGTAACCTGACCAAGCGCAAGACCGCGCACTATAACTGTTAAGGTTTGACTACCGGCTATTCCGCCCATTGATGCCACAACAGGCATTAATACCGCAAGTGCCACCACTTGTTCTATAGTGGCGCCAAATAAGCCTATAAACCATGAGGCTAAAAATGCGGTTGCTAAGTTGATACCTAACCAAATACCACGGTTTTTAGCACTTTTGCGAACACTGGCAAATAGGTCTTCGTCTTCACGTAAACCACCCGCTTTTGCTGTGGCTTCGTCAGCAATTTCTTGACGTAACTCGTAAGCTGATGCGATGGTTAAACGCCCTATTAGTTTGTTTTCGGCATTAACCACGGGCATGGCCATTTGCTCGCTGTGAATAACCACCTCGGCGGCTTCATATAAATCGTGGTCTGCGTGCAATGAGGTAAAATCATGATTAGTTAAGGTGACTAAGCTTTGATTATCATGCGCTTTTATTAGGTCGTTAACTGCTACTTCACCAATTAAGCTGCCTTTGCGGCTCACTAAATAAATCACTTCGCTGTACTGCGGTAACCCTTTATGTAGCAGCTTTTTAGCGCCACCCGCAGTGAGCTTGTCTGACACCTTTAAAAAGTCAAAACCAATCCAGTGACCTAGTTGCTCAGGCGTATATTGTTGCGCCAGTTCGTATTGTTTAGTTTGCGCTTCATCAAGCTGTTTTTTTGCATAATCAGTAAAGCGCTGCGGGATCACTTCCTCTAATTCAAGCAGCTCTTCAACGTTAACTTCGTCTAATAATTTAAAACCGTCACTGTCATCTAGGGTTTGCAGTAACCATAAACAGCTATCTTCACTTAAGTTAACAAAAATTTCGTGTTGTGTGTCTTCATCTAATAAATGCCAAATTTCAAGGCGCTGCTCTTTAGGAATAGCTTCAAATAATAAAGATAAGTGTTCGGTTGATAAGGTTTGTTGAGCATCTATCAGTAATTTATTTTTACGCTCTGTGGTATCACACTGCAATAAGTCGTTTATGAGTTGTGGTAACTGATCAACCGGATACTCTATCATTTTAAAACCCTAAAATAGTCTTTCACTATAAATTTACTGTAATAAGTAAGCACTTATTAATAAGAATAGCTAATAGTGTACATTAGACACGACCAAAAATATTAAAAAATCTCTGTGTCGTTAGATATTTATAGCTGCTATCACCCACTCAACGCTAACCAATAAAAAAGCCGTAACAAATAATGTTACGGCTTAGTGTAGTTAGTATTTTAAATCGCGCTATATTTTAAATTGTCCTACTAGGTCACCCAAGTTTTCACCTCGCCCAGCTAGGTGCTTACTTACTGACGAAGTCGTTTTACTCGACTGTGTTAACTCATTAACTATTTCTTGAATCGCATACACATTGCGGTTAATTTCTTCTGTTACACTGCTTTGCTCTGTTGCTGCTGTAGCAATTTGCGTACTCATATCATTAATTGTTGTTACCGATGTAGTCACCGCACCTAAGCTTTCTGATATAGCGCGCGAAGACTCAACTGAACGATTACAGCTTTGTTGACTCGCATGCATAGCATCAACTGCTGCCGTCACTAAATTATGTAACTCGCTTAGCATTTCGTTAATTTCTAATGTGCTGTCTTGGGTTCTGCTTGCTAAGCTTCTAACTTCATCAGCTACCACCGCAAACCCACGACCTTGCTCACCTGCGCGTGCCGCTTCAATTGCCGCATTTAATGCTAATAAGTTTGTTTGTTCAGCAATACCACCAATTACACTCAATACGCTGTTAATTTTTTTAGATTGCTCACTTAACGAGTTAACCTGCTCTGCTGCTTGATTAATTTCGCCCATTAAGTTTGATACTTCGCTCAGTGAAACATCCACACAATCTTGCGCGTTAGCCACTTCTTTTGTTGCCGCCTGCGTTGACACTGCAACTTGTGTGGTATTTTGCGCAACTTCATGGGATGTTGCCGACATTTCAGTAATCGCTGTTGCCACTAAATCGGTTTCATGATTATGCTTTAATAGTTTGTCTTCTATGAGTAATGTTTGTGTATTAATATCTGAAGAGGCTGTTTTAACGTCACTTGTTACATCAACCACACCGGCAATAATGCTGTGTAGCTTGCTCACAAATACATTGAAAGATTCACCTAACTGACCAATTTCATCATGGGTATCTATTTCTAGGCGTCGGGTTAAATCTCCCTCCCCTTTGGCAATATCATCTAAGCTTTGCACCATACGTTTAATTGGTTTTAGCATATTGTTAGAAGCGTACAACGCACCTGCGGCAGCTAAACCAAGAAGCAGAAGTGATATTAAAACCAAAGTGGTCATTTTTTCGCTTAAATGGCGCTCCATGGTTGCTTGATACTTTACCAGTTCGGCTTCAATATCATCCATATATGTGCCAGTACCTATCATCCAATTAGTACCTGGGATCATGGCTGCATAACCAATTTTTTCGACTAAGCCGGTGGTGTTGGGCTTTTGAAAATGATAGGTGAACGAGCCACCGCCTTTACGCGCTTGCTCAAGTAAGCCAACCACTATTTTTTTACCGTTTGGGTCGGTCATGCCTATTTTATTTTGACCTTCTATTGCATCACCCAATAAGGCATGAAAAACACTAATACCATTGGTATCATAAATAAAGTAGTAACCATCTTCACCAAAGGTTAAATCTCTCAACGCATCTTTAGCGTCTTGCTCATTTCCTTGTGCTAATTGGTATTGCACTACTTTAGAGCCGATTTCTATTTCTGTTCTTAGCAAAGTTTGTTTATCAGCAATTAATTTAGTTTTAAACTCATTAAAGTTTTGCTGTTGATTTTGCATCTCTAAATAATAAGAACCTGCCATAAAACTGATTAGTAATACAATCAATGGTAAAACAGCCAACAGTAGCAATTTGTTTTTTAAGCTTAAATTACCCATTATTTCTCCAATTAACATTATTAGCCATTAAGCTTTTATTTTTCGGTAGCTTAACAACTACGTTTCCATTGTTTATATTACTGACAACAACACCACGATTGTATACAAATTAAGCACAAGTAGCGTTGTTTCGCAATTTAATATGCTCGTATGTTAGTAAAACATATTAAAAGCCACTTTATAATTAGACAATAGTATACAGCTAGTAATAAACAACTGATTTATCTCATTATTACAAACCCTACTAGTACACATTTTATTAAATTTACTTAAAGCTAAATTAACCTGAATAACGCTATTTTAGCTTTAATATAAATTAAACATTGGGTATCAAACAAAGGTCTTGCTTTCTGAGTTAAAACGCAAATAATGAAACAACTAACCACTGGGTAAGAATGAGGAAAATGAGTTATATACTAACCACCCAATGCGCAGACGATATAGGCTTAATCGCCAAAATTACCGGACTGTGTAATGAGCATGATTTAAATATTATTCGTAATAATGAATTTGTTGATAAAGATGCACAGCGCTTTTTTATGCGCACAGAGCTTACTGGCGAACCACATGCTGAGTTTTTGTCACAACTGCGCGGCGTATTACCAGCTGGCGCAAAAGTGGCACTGCACGGTGAAGAAAAAACCAAAGTGGTACTGTTAGCCACAAAAGAAGCTCATTGTTTGGGCGGCATGTTACTTAAGCAATTTGAGCAAGCCTTAAACATTGAGATACTCGCCGTTATCGCCAACTACCCTACTCTAGAGCCTCTAGTGAAAGGGTTTGATGTTCCTTTTCATGTGGTTTCTCATGAAGGACTTACGCGCAGTCAGCATGACGAAAAAGTCGGTGACTTAATTGCCAGCTATAACCCTGACATTATTGGCCTAGCTAAATACATGCGTATTTTGAGCCCTGAATTTGTGGGTCGTTTTGAGGGTAAAATCATTAATATTCATCACTCATTTTTACCTGCTTTTATTGGTGCAAAGCCGTATCACCAGGCATTTGAACGTGGTGTGAAAATTATTGGTGCCACAGCTCACTTTGTTAATAATGAGCTAGACGAAGGCCCTATTATTTTACAAGACGTGTCGAGTGTGACCCATGCGAATACAGCTGAGATGATGGCTAAAATGGGTAAAGATGTAGAGAAAACGGTGTTCTGTAAAGCACTGCAACTGGCATCAGAACATAAGCTGTTTATTAATGGCAATAAAACCGTTGTGTTTTCATAATTAGTTTTATATCAAAATTAAAAATGCCAGCGACTAAGCTGGCATTTTTATAAGTAAATATTGAACCTTACTTAATTAGGGTGTGTAATACGTTGGTGCCCCAGGGCCTACTGGCATACCTAAAACAAATACCCATAAGTAAAACAGTACCACCCAGCCAACAAAGAAGATTAAGCTGTATGGCAACATAGTGGCTACCAAAGTACCTATTCCCATGTCTTTTTTGTATTTAGTGGCAACCGCAAGGATTAAACCAAAGTAACTCATCATCGGGGTAATTAAGTTAGTTACTGAATCACCAATACGATAAGCCGCTTGAATTGTCTCGGGTGCATAACCTATAAGCATTAGCATAGGAACAAAAATAGGTGCTGTTACTGCCCACTGCGCTGACGATGAGCCTAAAGTTAAGTTAACTAAAGCACACATTAAAATAAACAGTACAAATACTTCCGGCCCAGTTAAGCTAAGTGCCTGTAGTAATGCGGCACCATTAATCGCTAAAATTGTGCCTAAGTTAGTCCATTTAAAAAATGCCACAAACTGTGCAGCAAAAAACACCAATACAATGTACATGCCCATAGAGCTCATACTTTTGCTCATGGCATTGATCACGTCTTTATCATTTTTCATGGTGCCAACCACGCGACCATACACAAAACCCGGAATACCAAAGGTGACAAAAATAAAAACAACAATCCCTTTTAAAAACGGCGAGTGAGCAACTAGACCTGTTTCAGGGTTACGTAAAATACCGTCTGCTGGAACAATCGTCCAAGCGAGTAACAACGAAACAACAAGTAATGAAACTCCAGCCCATTTTAAACCTGATTTTTCTTTGTCAGTTAAACCGGCAATATTATTTTGAGCTAAATCTTCGCTGGCTTCATCTGGGTTATATTTGCCTAAACGTGGCTCAACAATTTTCTCAGTAACAAGCGTACCCAATACAGCAATTAGCAACACTGAAATCATCATAAAATACCAGTTTGCTTCAGCGCCTACTTGGTAAGTTGGGTCAATCATTTGTGCTGCAGGCGTCGTAATACCCGCTAATAACGGATCGATAGTACCCAGTAATAAGTTAGCGCTATAGCCACCCGATACACCAGCAAACGCGGCAGCAAGACCTGCAAGCGGATGACGACCTAAACTATGAAATATCATTGCCGCTAGGGGGATCAATACTACATAACCCAGCTCAGATGCTGTGTTTGATAAAATAGCAGCGAATACCACCATGAAGGTTACTAAACGTTTAGATGCCCCCATAACCATGCCACGCATTGCTGCAGACAATAGTCCTGAATGCTCTGCAACACTCACACCTAATAGCGCTACTAGCACCGTACCCAGTGGCGCAAAGCTGGTAAAGTTGGTCACCAAGCCCGTTACAATACGCTGTAAGCCCTCAGCACTGAGTAGGCTAACCACTTCAATTACACCATCGGGATCGCGCCCGGCAGAGCCCTCAGGGCGAGGATCGATAGCACTTAGTCCAAACCAATCGGCAACGCCACTAAATAAAATAATGGCAATACAAAACATCGCGAATAAGGTAATTGGATGGGGAAGCATGTTCCCTAAAAATTCTACCGTGGCTAAAAATCGATTAAACCAGCCGCCCTTTGCGACCTGATTTTCATCTTGGGATGTGTGTGGTGAGTCTATTGAGTCTGACATACCATGCTCTCTTAATTACAAAATGCCCGTAACCTAGCATTATTTTCTGAGCAGGTCATGTAATAAAGATGAATGACTTGTTATGTCATGGTAATAACTGAGGGGTTTGTTGTGATTGGATTGCAAAAAAGAGGCTCTCGCCTCTAATTTAGTCTGCTTGGGCTTGCTCTATCGGTTCTAGTTGTAGTTTTGCAGCAATTAAAACAGCTTGGGTACGGTTATAAACACCGAGTTTTCTAAATATGGCAGTAATGTGTGCTTTGACTGTGGCTTCTGAAATGTGGAGTTCGTAGGCTATTTGTTTATTCAGTAAACCTTCGTGCAAGTATTGTAATACGCGATATTGCTGTGGAGTAAGTGATGCCACTTGTGCCGCAATTTCTCTATCTGCGCCTTCGATTTCAGCCACTTTACTTTTTAGTTCAGTTGGCAGCCAAGTATCGCCTTCGAGTATTTGGTTAATTGCGTTGGCAATATCATCAGATGAAGATGATTTAGGAATAAACCCCATAGCGCCATAACCCATAACTTTCGAAACAATATTTACATCTTCACTACCCGAAACCACCGCAATAGGTAAGCTTGGGTAATCTTCACGTATACGGATCAAGCCGTATAAGTCACCGTTACCTGGCATGTGTAAATCTAGTAGTAATATATCAAGGTCTTCTTGTTCGCTTAACACCTGCAGTGTGCTGTCAAAATCTGCTGATTCGAAAACTTCTAAACCCGCAAACTTTGCACTCAAAGCGCCTTTTAGTGCTTCACGAAATAACGGATGATCGTCCGCTATTAAAAACTGACTCATTGTTCACTCCCAAAAATTCGGCCGCTATCCAATAGACAACAGCCGATATACTACGTTTAGAATCAACTTCTAATCAAGCTTTTAACGCGAAATTAACGATTTAATCGATTTTCTACTAACTCATCAACCACAGACGGATCCGCAAGTGTTGAAGTATCGCCCAGCTGTTGATGTTCATTTGCCGCGATTTTACGTAAAATACGACGCATAATTTTACCAGAACGTGTTTTTGGTAGACCTGGCGACCACTGAATCATATCCGGTGATGCTATTGGGCTTAGCTCTTTACGAACCCAATTACGGATCTCTTTAGTTAGCTCATCACTCACCGTTACACCCTCGTTAGGAGTTATGTAAACGTAAATACCTTGGCCTTTAATATCGTGTGGGTAACCTACTACAGCCGCTTCAGCTACAGCTTCATGAGCAACTAAAGCACTTTCAATTTCAGCAGTACCTAAACGATGCCCTGATACATTGAGTACATCATCAACGCGTCCTGTGATCCAGTAATCACCGTCTTCATCGCGACGACAACCGTCACCGGTAAAGTACACACCAGGGTAAGCGCTAAAGTAGGTTTGTTCAAAGCGCTCGTGGTCGCCATACACGGTTCGCGCTTGCGAAGGCCAGCTATCTAAAATGACAAGGTTACCGTCAACCGCACCTTCTAATGTATTGCCTTCAGCATCAAATAACGCCGGTGCAATGCCAAAGAATGGACGGGTTGCAGAGCCTGGTTTCATATCGGTTGCACCTGGTAATGGCGCAATCATGATGCCACCAGTTTCGGTTTGCCACCATGTATCTACAATAGGACAATTCGACTTACCAATTTTTTCATAATACCAAGTCCACGCTTCTGGGTTGATTGGCTCACCCACAGAACCTAAAATACGTAAGCTGTCACGATGTGAGCTGGCAATCGGCTCTTCGCCTTTAGCCATCAATGCGCGAATGGCAGTAGGTGCTGTGTATAAAATCGTTACGTTATGTTTATCAACCACTTCACCCATACGACCAGCTGTTGGGTAAGTCGGTACGCCTTCAAATACCACTTGCGTACACCCATTAACGAGCGGCCCGTATGCAATATAACTGTGACCTGTGATCCAGCCTACATCAGCACTACACCAAAAAATATCATCGTCTTTTAAATCAAAAATGTATTCGTGAGTCATAGATGAATACACTAAATAGCCACCAGTGGTGTGTACCACACCTTTAGGCTGACCTGTAGAACCTGAGGTATATAAAATAAACAGCGGGTCTTCAGCATTCATGTGTTCAGGTTCGCACTCTGGCGTTTGATCTGCAACTAAGTCATGCCACCAAATATCATGGTCGTGCCAATCAACATCGCCTGAAGTTAGTTTATGCACCACTACATGCTCAACAGTGGTGACAGAATCTTGTAATACGGCTTCATCTACATTAGCTTTTAGCGGCACACAGTTACCTGCACGTCGGCCTTCATCTGACGTGATCACCACTTTAGCACCCGAATCATTAATACGATCCGCAATAGCAGACGGTGAAAAGCCACCAAATATAACTGAATGAATAGCACCTATGCGGGCACAAGCTTGCATTGCGTATATCGCTTGTGGGCTCATTGGCATGTAAATGGCTACACGGTCACCTTTTTTAACACCTAATTTTTTTAAACCATTAGCAAATTTTGCCACTTCATCATGTAGCTGTTGATAGGTAATATTTTCGCTTTGAGAAGGATCATCACCTTCCCAAATTAACGCTACTTTATCTGCTTTTGTTTTTAAATGACGATCAATACAGTTATAAGAGGCATTAAGGTAGCCATCTTCATACCATTTAATATTGATATGGCCTTTATCAAATGAAGTGTTTTTTACTTTTGAATATGGAGTAAACCAGTCAAGACGCTTACCGTGCTCAGCCCAAAACCCTTCAGGGTCTTCAATAGACTGTTTATACATCGTATTATATTTTTCATTATCGACGAGCGCTGCGTTTTTTATATGTGCAGGAACTGGATAGATACTTTGTGACATATTAGTCTCCAATTTATATTACTTGCCTTTGGCTTTTCATCAAGGATTACTCAGCAGTGCACTATTAAATATTAGACATTAGTTGTATCTGGGTTCAAATAACTAGGGTCTGTTGACCTTTCAAGGTTAAATTTGCAACAGTCTGTTTGGTATTTAGGCAAGGCAGAGCCTATGTGGTGTGGTTATTCCCCATAAATAGGCGATAACGCAGCATCAATGCCAAACAGGCGCTGCCCGATGGGTTCTGCCTAGGGGCGATTTACTCTTTGTTGCCTACATGGATGTAGGTAAGGGGCGTAAGCAGGACGCGGAAGCTTTGCTCGGTTTTTACTTATTCTTACATGGATGTAAGCCAGTAGAATAACGCAGGAGCAGTTATCGAGCCCACTAGGTTACAAACCTCGCGCCATGATTTAATCGCCCCTAGTTTGAACAAATTTTAATCCGCAAAGGTCAACAGACCCCAATATCTTATCTATAATCCTCATGGCTATACCCTATTTACATAAAAAACATACTATTAAATAAAGGTATGTGGGCCCTCAATAATTATTAAACCTTAGTCTAATAGACTAATAGTTAATTGAGTAAATTGTGCACATATACAACAGTAGCTTAATTATACAAAAACTTTGATTGTTTATTAATAACTCGTATTTACTAACAAATTAAATTAAAGACAATAAATTCAATCTGTTAGTACTATATAAGTAACACACATTAATGCATATCATAATAAAACATACAACAAGTAGCCTATAAAAGGACACAACAATGAAATTAACTCCAATTAAAACACTGGCAGCGACTGCTGTACTATGTGCACTTTCTAGTACAGCTTATGCTGCAACAGCTGCAAAAATAGGTGATACAGAATTCACCTACGGTGGATACATTAAACTCGACGCAATGTGGAGTGACTATTCAGCAGGCGCTCCTGCTGGCAGCAGTGTTGGCCGTGACTTTTATGTACCAAGTACGTTAACAGTTGGTAGCGATGATAGTTCAGACGCAGTATTTGATATGCACGCTCGTGAGTCACGTTTCAATTTTGGAACTGCTACCTTACTAGATAACGGTAAAACGGTTAAAACTAAAATAGAGCTAGACTTTTTAGCGTCTGCCCCAGGTGGCAACGAGCGTGTGTCTAATTCATATTCTCCGCGAATTCGCCATGCATTTATTTCATACGATGGTTGGTTATTTGGTCAAACATGGTCAAACTTTCAAAACGTTGGTGCATTACCAGAAGCGCTTGATTTTGTTGGCCCAGCAGAAGGCACAGTGTTCGTTCGCCAATCTCAAATTAAATACACTACAGGTGCATGGTCTTTCTCTTTAGAAAATCCAGAAAGCACAATTACTACAGCAGGTGGTGGTATGGCAGTGACTGATGATGCCTCATTACCTGACTTTACCGCACGCTATACTCACAAAGCGGATTGGGGTAACTTTGTAGTAGCAGCCCTTGCTCGTCAACTGACCTACAAAGTAGGTGGTGTTGATGCCGATGAAACCTCATTTGGTGTTAGTGCATCGGGTATGGTGAAACTTGGTGAAGACAATCTAAAATTTATGCTTACCCAAGGTAAAGGACTAGGTCGTTATGTGGGTCTAAACGTAGCACGTGGGGCGGTTCTTAATGGTGATGACCTAGATGCGATTGATTCAACATCTGGTTTTATTGCGTATCAACATAAGTGGAACAGTCAGTGGCGCTCTACTTTCCTATATTCGTTCTTATCTGCTGATAACGATGAAAACCTACTAGCAATGTATGGCGATCCTACAGAATCAAGCCAAAGCTACAGTGCAAATATTTTATACTCACCGGTTAAACGTCTAACCTTTGGTGCGGAATTTAAACATGCAGAGCGTGAGCTTGAAAGTGGCGTAGATGGCGACATGGATCGCTTACAGTTCTCTGTTAAATATGCGTTTTAATTTAAAATACTTCCTGAGCGGCTTCGGCCGCTTTTTTGTTTCCATAGTAAATACACCTGTATACTTTTTTAAAATAACATTGATGACGTGTAAAATATTACAATAACGCAATTGCAAATCACTCTCGTTTAGATTAAATTACCAGCCAAATTTAATCTTATGGGAAACAAGATGCTGCACAAACAAAAAAACTCTGCATTTAAACTGAGTCTACTTACTTCACTAGTTTTATCTGGTCATGCTGTTGCAAACGACACGCAAGACAACCTGCCTTTAGAAAAAATTGCCGTTTATGGGCAACATCATAAAAACTATATTACCGAAGAAGCGCAGTCTGCAACTAAGCTAGGTTTAACAATTAAAGAAACCCCGCAATCAATTTCCGTTGTTTCACGCGCGTTGATGGATGACTTTTCACTTGATGATATTAATGCGGTACTAGAAAGCACACCAGGCGTAACAGTAGAGCAAATAGAAACCGATCGTACATACTTTAAAGCCCGTGGTTTTGAGATAACTAACTTTTTAATTGATGGTTTAGGCACTCCGCAAACCTCTGGTTCAATTCAAGGGACACTTGATACTGCAATTTACGACCGTGTTGAAATTGTACGTGGTGCCAATGGCATGATGACCGGTGCGGGTAACCCATCGGCTACTGTAAACATGGTGCTAAAAAAACCAACCTACACAACACAAGCTCATGCTTCTGCTTCTTATGGTTCGTGGAATAACAAGCGTGTAGATATAGATGTTTCTGCACCGATTAGCGATGAACACGCTGTTCGCGCTGTATTTTCCAAGCAAGATAAAGAGTCATATTTAGATCGTTACGAAACCGATAAAACTATTGCCTACCTTGCCTATGAAGGAAAGCTAGCTGACGATACGTTACTGAGCATTAACTACGTAAACCAACAAAAAGATGCTGACAGCCCATTGTGGGGCGCATTACCCCTTTATTACACTGATGGTTCACCAACTGATTATGATGAATCGACTAGTACAGCTGCAGATTGGTCTTATTGGGATAATAGCGCTGAACGTATCTATGTAACACTTGAGCAAAACTTATCAGCGACTTGGGTTGCTAAAGCCCGTTATGCCCATATAAAAAATGAACAAAATTCTGAGTTGTTTTATGTATATGGTACCCCAGATAAAGAAACTGGTTTAGGTTTAACCGGCTATGCGAGTCGTTATGATTACAAAGACACGCAAGATTTGTTTGATTTATATGCCAGCGGTAAGTTTGAGTTGTTTTCATTAGAGCACGACTTATCATTTGGTATTAGTCAAGCAAACATGGACTTTAATGACCAATCGCTTTATGACTACAGCACAGGAAATGGTTTCCCTGCGATGCCTGATTTAGCGACTTGGGATGGGACTGCACCAGAGGCAACGCTTGCTGATGCCCCTAACGGCAGTGATGTACAAAATACACAAAGATCGGCCTATGTTTCAACTCGTATAAAACTAGCAGAGCCATTAAGCATTTTGGCAGGCGTACGCTATACCGATTGGGAAACTAAAGGTACTGCTTATAGTGTAGTGCAAACCCGCGATGACTCAGAGGTTATTCCTTACATTGGTACTGTGTACGACTTTACCGAGTCGTTATCAGCTTACGCAAGCTACACCGAAACGTTTGTGCCACAAAAAGAGTTAGACATTAACGCTGAACAACTGGCTCCGGTTATTGGTAAAAGTGCTGAGGTTGGCCTAAAAGCTCAACTTTTAGATGAGCAAGTATTTGTAACACTGGCCTACTTTGATGCTAAGCAAGATGGACTTGCTATTGCGCTTCCAGACTCTCTTCCTAGCGATACGCGTTATTATGCTGCAGATGGTATCAACAGTGATGGTTTCGAAATTGAGCTAAGCGGTCGATTAACAGATGATTTAAGTGCTAGCATCAGCTTTAGTAATTTAAGCATTGATGGTGATGAGCTTGTAAAAGATTACACCCCCGAAAACCAATTAAAAATGGCAGCTACTTATCAAGTACCATTTATTAATGGTTTAACCTTAGGTGCTAATTACCGCTGGCAAGATGCGACTAGCCGCGTGCAAGTAAAAGACCCAGCAGGTAACGCATTGGTTACTACAAAACAAGGGGCTTATGGCATATTAGATTTAATGGCCACCTACGAAATTACTCAAAACGTCGGTGTTACCTTTAATGTTAATAACAGCACTGATGAAAAGTACATAAACAGCCTCTATTGGGCACAAGGTTATTACGGGGCACCACGTAACTACTCATTGTCAGTTAACTGGCAGCTATAAAGCTAACAATTAGGCTTTAAGTCACTGTATAGCAAACAATAAAAAAGCGCTAACCTAAATGGTTAGCGCTTTTTTTAAGCTCGGGTCAAATCAAGCTTTAAAACTAAATGGCTTAAAGGTCGCCTTCATCACCTAATACGTCTTCGCCATCTTCTGGCTCAACCGTTGCTTTTAGCAATAGCATTTCACGTAACTTACCTTCAATTTCATCTGCAATTTCAGGGTTTTCTTTAAGGAACTTAATTGAATTAGACTTACCTTGGCCAACTTTGTTGCCATTGTAACTGTACCAAGCACCTGCTTTTTCAACAATTTTATGCTTAACACCTAAATCAATTAGCTCGCCCTGCTTAGAAATACCTTCACCATACATAATGATAAATTCAGCTTGTTTGAACGGCGGTGCTACTTTGTTCTTCACAACTTTAACACGCGTTTCATTACCAACAACTTCATCACCTTCTTTTACTGAACCAATACGACGAATATCAATACGTACAGAGGCGTAAAATTTCAGGGCGTTACCACCAGTTGTTGTTTCAGGATTACCAAACATTACACCAATTTTCATACGGATTTGGTTAATGAAAATACATAGCGTGTTTGAGCGCTTAATGTTACCTGTAAGCTTACGTAATGCTTGTGACATTAAACGTGCTTGTAGACCCATGTGTGAATCACCCATGTCGCCTTCAATCTCAGCTTTAGGTGTTAATGCAGCAACAGAATCGACAATAACTACATCAACCGCGCTTGAGCGCACTAACATGTCACAAATTTCCAGTGCTTGTTCACCCGTATCTGGTTGAGATACCAGTAACTCATCAATATTAACGCCTAACTTTTGTGCGTAAACTGGATCAAGAGCATGCTCAGCATCAACAAAGGCACACGTTTTACCTTCTTTTTGAGCTTGTGCGATAACTTGTAATGTTAGCGTTGTTTTACCTGATGACTCTGGGCCATATACTTCAACAATACGCCCCATTGGCAAGCCGCCTATGCCTAAAGCAATATCAATACCTAGCGAGCCTGTTGATACAGCGTCAATGTTTAACGCCTTATTGTCACCCAATTTCATGATTGAACCTTTACCAAATTGACGTTCAATTTGTGATAAAGCTGCGTCCAACGCTTTTTGTTTGTTATCGTTCATTTTCTTCTCCAAATCCAGCTAATGCACACAAGTATACTGTATGAAATCACAGTATCAAGCTAATTTTATTATTTTATCTTCTCTATTATAGTTTTTAAAGAAAATACAATGGCTTGCAGCCTAACTTGCGCCCTATCACCATTAAATACTTGTTCAAACGTCCAGTGTTTACCGTTAATTTGTAGCCCAAACCACACAAGCCCTACCGGTTTGTCCTCAGTAGCGCCACCGGGCCCTGCAATCCCTGAAATAGCAATGGCAATGTCAGCACTGGCTGCCTTACAGGCACCTGCTGCCATCTCAATAACTGTTTGTTCGCTCACTGCGCCAAATTGCTCGAGGGTATCATGCTTCACATTGAGTAATTCATGCTTTGCGTTATTGCTATAAGTAACAAATGCACGATCAATATATGCAGAGCTTCCTGGGGTATCGGTAAGCGAATAACTCACTCCACCACCAGTACATGATTCAGCGGTAGTGATCCATAAGCGTTTATCCGTTAAAATAGCGCCTAATTGCGCAGCAAGTGTCTTAATCTCTTGATGTAATTCCATATTCAGCCTTTGGGTAAATACATGTCGTTTGATCTTTATGCACCGCACACTATAAAACAACAAACCCCTATGATGCAGCAGTATCTAAAAATAAAATCAGAGCATCGCGATATTTTATTGTTTTATCGGATGGGGGATTTTTACGAACTCTTTTTTGATGACGCAAAACGCGCCGCTCAATTGCTTGATATTTCGCAAACACACCGTGGCAAAGCAGGGGGCGATCCTATTCCTATGGCGGGCGTGCCTTATCATGCGGTAGAAAACTACTTAGCTCGCTTAGTGCAAATGGGCGAGTCGGTGGCTATTTGTGAACAAGTGGGCGACCCTGCCACCAGCAAAGGCCCTGTTGAGCGCAAAGTAGTGCGTATTGTAACCCCTGGTACTATTTCTGACGAAGCCTTATTACAAGAGCGCCAAGACAACTTACTAACCAGTGTTTGGCAAAATAAAAAAGGCCAATACGGTGTTGCGTATCTTGATATCAACTCAGGACGCTTCAACATTGTTGAAGTTAGTACTGATGAAGCATTTAGCTCAACCCTACAACGCTTAGCGCCTGCTGAATTACTATATAGTGAACACTTTGAAAACACTCATTTAATTGAACATATTAAGGGAGCGCGTCGCCGCCCTGATTGGGAGTTTGACCTTGATACCGCGCAACACTTACTGTGCGAGCAGTTTGGCACCAAAGATTTAGTCGGTTTTGGGGTCGATAAAGCACATAGCGCCTTGGTAGCGGCAGGCTGTTTAATGCAGTACGTAAAAGATACCCAACGTATTGCATTACCGCACATTCGTGCAATTACCCTTGAGCATAATGAACACGCGGTAATTTTAGATGCGCCCACCCGTAAAAACCTTGAACTTACCGTTAATTTATCAGGTGGCTTTGAAAATACCCTTGCCCAAGTGCTTGATAAAACAGCCACAGCGATGGGCTCACGATTACTGAAGCGCCGTATTCATACCCCTATTCGTAATAAAGACGAGTTAAATTCTCGTCTAAATGCCATTAGTGCTATTTTAGATGTGCAATTATGCAGTGAGCTGCATGACGCTCTCAGAGATATTGGTGATATAGAACGTGTAATTGCTCGCTTGGCATTACACACTGCTCGGCCACGTGATTTAACACGGCTTCGTAGTGCGCTTCAAGCATTAGCACCGCTACATAACTTATTAAGCGATGCCACAGATGCGCGTATTTCTCATATTATTGCCCACTCTAAAGAGCTCCCCGAGCTTCAAGCATTACTTGAACGTGCAGTGATTGATAACCCACCAGTGTTAATACGTGATGGCGGTGTTATTGCGCCAGGGTATAACAGCGAACTTGATGAGTGGCGTAATTTAAGCCAAGGTGCCACCGATGTGCTTGAACAGCTAGAGCAGCGCGAACGTGAACGCACAGGTATTAGTACACTTAAAATTGGTTATAACAGAGTGCATGGCTTTTTTATTGAAGTGAGCCGCGCTAACTCGCACTTAGTGCCTGCAGATTATATTCGTCGTCAAACGTTAAAAAATAATGAACGTTATATAATTCCAGAACTTAAAGAACATGAAGACAAGGTTCTCGGCAGCCAATCAAAAGCGCTGGCCCTAGAAAAGCAGCTATACGAACAGCTATTTGAATTTATTGCTCCGCATATCGAGCAGCTGCAAATAATGGCCTCGGTCATTGCCGATTTAGATGTACTGAATAATTTAGCAGAGCGTGCCCAAACGCTAAATTATGCCAAGCCTGAGCTTTGCGATAACGATAATATCAGCATCGAACAAGGCCGCCACCCTGTAGTTGAGCAAGTAATGAAAGACCCATTTATTGCCAATCCTGTGGAGCTCAATAGCCAGCGTAAAATGTTGATAATTACTGGTCCTAACATGGGCGGTAAATCAACTTACATGCGCCAAACTGCGCTTATTGTGCTTATGGCGCACATTGGCTGTTACGTTCCTGCTGATAGCGCAAAGATTGGTAATATTGATAGAATATTTACTCGCATTGGCGCCAGTGACGACTTAGCATCTGGGCGCTCTACCTTTATGGTTGAAATGACAGAAACTGCGGCAATTTTAAATAATGCCACCGCACAATCATTGGTATTAATGGATGAAATAGGCCGAGGAACCAGTACTTACGATGGTTTATCACTGGCATACGCAACAGCTGATCATCTTGCTTCAAAAATCGCGGCTAAAACTCTGTTCGCAACCCATTACTTTGAACTCACTGAGCTTGCAGAACAAACGCCTGGGCTGGTTAATGTGCACCTAGATGCCATTGAACACAACGATACCATTGCCTTTATGCACACGGTATTAGATGGTGCCGCAAGTAAAAGTTTTGGTTTGCAAGTGGCAGCCCTGGCTGGTGTGCCTAAAGCGGTTATTGCCCAAGCTAAACAAAAGCTAACCTTGCTTGAAAATCATCAAAGTGTCACAACAGTCACCACAGAGCAACAGGTTTTACCGTTTGATAGTGAACCGCAAATAATTCAGCCTAGTGAACTTGAGCAACAAATGACCGCAATAGATCCCGATAACCTATCACCGCGTCAGGCGCATGAACTGCTTTATAAATTAAAAGCACTGCTTTAAACGCAAACAGCCCGACTAAAAAGTCGGGCTGTATTTAATTTTACTGTGTGTTTAGATTAAGCAAACTGCTCAAACAAGCTTTCGGTACTTAATCCTTCTTGCTGCAAAATATCTTTTAACCGACGTAGCGCCTCAACCTGTATTTGGCGAACTCGCTCACGGGTTAACCCAATTTCACGGCCCACATCTTCAAGTGTTGAAGGCTCATAACCGAGTAAACCAAACCGACGTGCCAGTACTTCGCGCTGCTTAGGATTCAATTCACCTAACCAGTCAATAATATGCGTATTCATATCATTGTTTTGCACTTCACCTTCAGGGCCCACATTTTTTTCGTCGGCAATTACATCTAACAATGCACTGTCATTCTCGCCACCAATAGGCATATCTACAGAAGCTATTTTTTCGTTTAGGCGAAGCATTTTTGTTACATCTTCGACCGGTCTGTCTAAGCTTTCTGCAATTTCTTCTGCGGTTGGCTCATGATCAAGCTTTTGAGTTAGCTCACGTGCTGTACGTAAATAAACGTTAAGCTCTTTAACAACATGAATAGGCAAACGAATAGTACGGGTTTGATTCATTATTGCCCGTTCAATGGTTTGTCGTATCCACCATGTGGCATAAGTAGAAAATCGAAAACCCCGTTCAGGATCAAACTTTTCAACTGCTCGGATCAGCCCTAAGTTACCTTCTTCAATTAAATCAAGTAGAGCAAGTCCACGATTGTTGTACCTACGCGCAATTTTTACAACTAAGCGTAAGTTACTTTCAATCATACGTTTTCGGGAGGCTTCGCAGCCTTTAAGCGATTTTCGTGCAAAAAACACTTCTTCTTCTGCACTTAATAGAGGGGAAAAACCAATCTCGCCTAAGTATAACTGGGTGGCATCGAGGTTTTTAGTGACTTCTTCTTTTACAAATACATCTTCATCTTCCACTTCATCAAGTAACTTCGTTGTCTCCTCTATTTTAGAGTCGTCAAACTTATCATCAGTGGGGGTTTTCTCAGCTTTTGCTACATCAGCCATAAGACTTCTCCTGAGCAAGCTATCAATAACTTTATGATTTAGGTCTGTAGTCGTTTTACAAGCTTTTGCTGTATTAGCCATGAGCCTTCTCCAGAACAGTCAATCAACACCTTCAGTTCAGGGTAGGTACTTAGCAGGGTTAACAGCTTTTCCTCGATAACGAATTTCAAAACGAAGTGCCGTTACTGAAGACTCTGAATTACCAATTTCTGCTATTTTTTGTCCCGCCTTCACTATTTGCTTTTCTTTCACAAGTAACGTTGAGTTATGTGCATAAGCACTTAGGTAATCATCATTATGTTTCAATATGATTAAATTACCGTAACCTCTTAGCGCACTACCCGCGTAAACTACCGTTCCTTTTGCAGCGGCGAGTACAGCAGTACCCTTTTTATTAGCAATCTGTAGGCCTTTGTAACCATTTTCCTTGTTAGAAAAGCGTTTTGTTATTTTACCTTTAGCAGGCCAAAACCAACTCAACTTTTTAGCTGAAGAACCTTGAGACTGACTAATTTTTTGGTTAGCTTGTTTTTGAACATACCTACGTTTTTTCGGCTTATCAAGCTCTTTCTTTAATTTTCTGTTACTTTTTTGTAAATTAGATGACTTTTTAGCGGGCTTATTTTGGTAAGTTTTTTGTGCAACCCTTGACCTACTTGGTTCTAAAAGGGATACAACCTGACCAGGAACAATAGTGTAAGGTGATGGAATTGAATTATTTTTTGCAAGTTCTCTGAAATCTTTTCCAGCACTAAAAGCAATCGAATAAAGTGTATCGCCTTTTTGTACCGTGTACTTGCCACCGTTAATATTAATCCGTGAGGGATAGTCATTAATATTATTATTTAAACTACTTACAGGAGCAGGAACATGGCGAGACGAGCATGCACAAAGCAAAACACTAATAAATAAAGCAACATAACAGCGTATTTGTTTATTCAATGTGTTTTGCCCTCTGTTTTAACATCGTTGCATTATGGCGATTATCGCAATAATGCGTACGCAACAGCGATTAAAGCAACCACTGCCCAGCCAAGTACTTCAATATATTGACGTAATTTTTGTTCCATTTTAACTCCACCCCACTTCATTAAAGCAGATACTAAAAAGAAACGCGCGCCACGCCCAATAGCCGAGGCAATAATAAAGGGTAAAAACGCCATTTGTAATACGCCAGCGCCAATGGTAAATACCTTATAAGGAATAGGAGAAAACCCCGCTATAAATACCACCCAAACGCCATAATCTTTAAACCATGCAAGCGCCGTATTAAATTTATCTTGCCATTGCATTTGCGCAATAAAGGGCTCTACAACCGGTTCAAACAACCAAAATCCAAGTAAATAACCCAGTACGCCGCCAAGCACAGAAGCAACCGTGGCAAAGCTTGCAAATCGCCATGCCTTACTTGGTTGCGCTAGCGACATAGGCGCTAACATTACATCAGGTGGAACTGGGAAGAAAACCGACTCGGCAAAACTCATCCCTGCTAAATAGCGTTCTGCATGGCGGTGTTTAGCCCACACTAACGCCATATCGTATAACTTGGTAAACAACTTCAAAATGAATTCCTATTCAATATCACCAGGGACTAAAGGTACAAATCTTACTGGCGCAATTACATGCTCTGTAAAGTTATCGCCTTGGCGAATAACCATGGTTAATTTTTGTTCTTCCTCACCAATAGGGGCCAGTAATACGCCTCCATCAGCAAGTTGTGCGAGTAACTCGGGGGGAATGGTGGTTGCCGCAGCAGTCACGATAATGCCATCAAATGGCGCTTGTGACTGCCAGCCTTGCCAACCATCGCCATGTTTCATGGTGACATTGTACAAATCAAGCTGGTGTAATCGGCGTTTAGCTTGCCATTGTAAGGCTTTAATACGCTCTACCGAATATACCTTATCAAAGGTTTTAGCCAAAACCGCCGTTTGATAGCCCGACCCTGTGCCTATTTCTAACACCTTATGTTGTACACCGGCTAATCGCATTAGCTCGGTCATGCGCGCAACAATATAAGGCTGAGAAATAGTTTGCCCTTGCCCTATCGGTAACGCGGTATTCTGATACGCTTTATGCTTGAGTACATCATCAATAAATATATGCCGAGGAATTTGCGCAATCGCTTTTAAAACCTCTTTGTCTTCTACGCCCTCGCGCTGTAATAAGTCTGAAAGTGCTTGTGCACTGCGAGTATAATTAGCCAGCACGGTTAATCTCCAACTCGGCTAACCACTCTCCCACGGCTTTAATACTGTCTTTGGCGGTCATATCAACGCTTAACGGGGTCACTGATGCATAGCCATTATTAACCGCATAAAAGTCAGTACCTTCACCGGCGTCGCTTTCAAGCCCTAGCGATCCATACCAAAAAATATCGCGTCCCCATGGATCGGTTTGCTTGGTCATAGTTTCTGCTTTGTGACGAGCCCCTAAACGAGTTACCTGAACGCCTTTAAGCTCAGAGAGCGGAATATCGGGAACATTAATATTAATGATCTGATCTTTGGGCAACGGATGTGAAGCAAGCCCTTTAATAATATTTACAGTAACGGCTGCAGCTGTTTCAAAATGCTCACCATGATGAGAGCACAAAGATACCGCAATTGCTGGTAAGCCTAAATGACGGCCTTCAGTCGCCGCAGCAACTGTACCAGAGTAAAGCGTATCATCGCCTAAATTACCGCCATGATTAATACCAGCAACAACCAAATCGGGTTTTTCATCCACTAATTGGTTAACACCTAAATGCACACAATCGGTGGGTGTACCGTTTACAGACATAAATCCGTTGTCGAGCGTTGTGGCACGCAGCGGATTCATTAGCGTTAGTGAATTACTAGCACCACTACAATTTCTATCTGGAGCAACCAGCGTTACCTCAGCAATTTGTGTTAATGCTTGATATAAAACAGCAATACCTTTGGCATTAACACCATCATCATTACTTAATAGAATCTTCATCTGCGTTATCCTTTTCTTTTCGCTCGCGTGGGCTGGCGTCAGTATAATCGACCAGTTCGCGCAGTAAAGCCGTTGCAAAACAGCCTTTGGGTAAGCCAAAGCTGAGTTTTAATGTGCGTTCATCAAGCGTTTCTATGCTTAGCTCTTGGGGGATTAAACGCAGCATTCTACGCTCGTTTTTAAGCCCTAAATCCCCTAAGCCATCACACCATGCTTGATACGGTGCCAACCATGTTTTTTCTTGTTCGGTTAAGCCTTTTTCACTTTTGCCCACCATGGGCGCCGACATCATAATGTCGCCAGAGGCAAGCCGTGCAATATTTTCATCACTTATCGCATCTTCAAAAAATGCATTACTGCCACTGAGCATAAATACTTCGCGGTGCATGGTTTTAGCAAGCCCATGCTCAGCCACGCGTAAACTAACAATTTGATTAAACACATGTGAACGCGCAGCAGAAATAATAATGCCTCGCAGCTTTTTATCGCGAATACGCTCACCGGCAAACATTTTTTCGGCCATCACTAGGTTGTGCCCATCACGACCAAAGCGCTGTTCACCAAAATAATTAGGCACACCTGCGCGTACCGCGTTTATACGGCATAAAATATCAAGCGGCTCGGTTACATTGCGCAAGGTAATAGTAAATCTATTTCCTTTGTGGCAACCGGTGCGCAATTTTCGCTCATGGCGCTGCTGCGATACCACAAACACGCTTTCACTGTTCAGCTCAGTAAAATCAATATGCTTTTTAATCGGTACTTTTACGCTAAACCACTGCGAGCATACTCCATGGCGGTCTTTCATACCGGCATAGCTTACATCACGTGGCGATACACCCGCTTTTTGTGCAATCAGCTTGGCAACATATTGGGTGTTTTCACCCTTTTTAACCACTTGCAAACACACGTGTTCACCACTGCCGGTAAACTCTATACCGAGATCCTCATCAACCATAAAGTCTTCTGCGGTGGTTTTAAAGTCGGCTTTGGAAAGCGGCGCGCCATATAAATAATTTAATTCGCTCATGCGTTTTGTTTGCTCATAATGACCACGGCATGGCTTGAAATGCCTTCTTTACGCCCCTCAAAACCGAGTTTTTCGGTAGTGGTAGCTTTTACATTTACCTGTGAAAGCTCGGCATTTAAATCACTGGCAAGGTTGCCACGCATCGCTTGAATGTGCGGCAGCATTTTTGGTGCTTGTGCCACAATAGTGACATCCGCATTGCCCAATACATAACCTTGTTGCTTAGCAAGGTTCACTACATGGCGAAGTAAAATACGGCTATCAATATTTTCATATTCACTGGCCGTATCCGGAAAATGCTTACCAATATCGCCCAGCGCTAATGATCCTAAAATAGCGTCACATAAGGCATGAATAGCTACATCACCATCTGAGTGTGCTAAAAAGCCTTGTGGATAATCAATTTTTTCGCCGCAGATAGTTAAAGGCCCTTGGCCTCCAAATTTATGCACGTCAAAACCATGGCCTATTCGTATCATGTTGCACTCTCATTATTTTGTTTTTGCAGTAAAAAGCCTGCTAAATCTAAATCTTCTGGGGTGGTAATTTTAATATTATCACTACGCCCTGCTACCAGCTTTACCGGCTTATTTGCCCACTCCATTGCACTGGCTTCATCAGTAATGGTTGCACCGCTGTTAAGCGCACTTTGCAATGCCGTTTTAAGCTCGTCGTATTTAAACAGTTGCGGGGTAAGCGCTTGCCATAAATCATCACGAGGCACAGTTTGCTGCGCATGGCTTTGCCCTCGTTTTATAGTGTCTTTTACTTTGCTGGCTAAAATGCCGCCTTCATCAGCCTGCATGCACTGTGCGATTAAGCGCTCTATATCAGCAATATCGACTAAAGGTCTTGCAGCGTCGTGCACCAAAACCCAAGCAGGTGGGTTGGCAGCTAAAAACAATAAACTGTTTAACACTGAATCTGCGCGCTCTTTACCGCCAATAGCACGCACAATGCGAGGATCAGCTAGCGTAAGGTCGTCAAAGTAGGGGTCGGTTTCGCTCAGAGCCACCACTATAGAGTTTAACTGCGGTAACTGCGATAACTTAGCGAGCGTATGCTCTAGAATGGTTTTCCCTGCTAAGGAAATATATTGCTTTGGTGTTGTGTGTTGCATTCGACTGCCAACACCTGCGGCAGGAACAATAGCAGCAATAGTTTGTTTATTTGTCATGGTGTTGAGCCGGTAAAACACGAATAAAGGTTTCGTCCGGTTTAATCATTCCTAATTCGTTGCGGGCACGCTCTTCAATGCCTTCGTGGCCGAGCTTTAAATCTTCTATATCCGCTTTTAATACTTTATTACGCTTTATTAGTTTTTCGTTAGTTTGTTGATGCGATGCCACCGCATTTTTTAAACGGGTGTAGTCTTGCACCCCGTTATGACCAAACCAAAGGCGATACTGGATAAAAAGTGCTAAGCACAACAAGCCAAATTGAAAAAATCGCATTAAACACTCCTTATTTTAATTTTTAATTATCTACTTATGCTAGCGGCCGCTTAACATTGCGCCAATTAATATTGGCAGCTAGTAACATTTCCCGTAGTGACAAAACCCGTGGCGTGCTACGCTTTGAAAACTGCCACTGGTGGCCACAACACGCCGCTGCAAGGCTCGTTTTACTAGGTTTAAGCAGTTGCGCACTTTGCTGCTCAAGTCCTTGGCCTAAAAAATCAAACCAGCCAAGTTCATTACAATGCAGTTGCGTATCAGCTACTTGATCAATGCTGTCTATTCTAACCCGAATTTGACCGTGACTTTGTAATAATACCGGAATTATTAGCCCTACTTTGGCATGCGCTTGATAAAAAAGTTCATTCGCTGAAGGATTAGCCTCTGGCGGTGTTGGTTTTTGCTTTTCAAGCCAGCCTCCATTTTGCGCATCAAGCGTAAAAGGCAATGGTGCATTAGCTACACGTGTTGCGGCACGTTCAATATAATAAGGCAGACTTTTTAATTGCCTGCGTAAACGGTCACCATTAGGTTCAGCCACTAAGCGCTGAACTTCACGCTGATAAAAAGCATTGCATAATTGTGCGTAAAGCACTTTTTCTGCATCAGTTTGCCACATTTCAACTTGCTGGCTTGTGTTAAACTGCTTATTTTTAGCAACCAATCGCTGTACTCAAAAAAACATTTTAATACTGTTTTATAACACAGTAATGCACAGTTTTTAAGCACTTGTAGTAATTTAAGCGCTTGGCTTTTCACCTAATTTTGCAATACCTGATTCTAAAAATTGCACCATAGTACTGCGCTTTTTACCTATTAATAAGCTGCCATCAGATAAAAACATAAAGTTTTGCCAGTTACGTTTAAACACATCAAATGTCGTTTCGATAATATTGTCGCGTGCCATGCAAAAATACACTGTGGTATTAGCCTGCCAATCTAAGTGGTTCAAAATAGCTTCTGGAAATTGCGGTTCTTCGCTTTCCCACGCATCTTCCCAATTAATTTCTTGGCTAAAGTTTTGCTCTTGCGCGCACCAATCGGTTTTATCAAAAAAGTCTGGATGATCATGTTCACGACTCACCATGGTTGTCCACAGTACGGCGGCACGCTCGCTGGTCATTGGTTTAATATTGGCTGCATCAATATCTGAAACCGGAATATCTTTGTGGCGAAATACCCAGGCTTTTTTGTAATCATCAAGAGAAATATAATTCATAGTATTGCTGTATTCTTTGGCATAATAAAAAGCGAAGGCAAATTATACAAGATAACAGACTATGACTACAGCACTAAAACTGGGTTTATATCGACACTACAAAGGCCCACAATATAAAGTTATGCATGTGGCGACCCACAGCGAAACCAACGAGCAGTTGGTTATTTACCAAGCCTTATACGGTGAATACGGCATATGGGCACGCCCACTAAGTATGTTTACTGAAACCGTAGAAAAAGACGGTAAAACTATCGCCCGTTTTGCCTACCTTGGTGAAGCCGATTAACTATGGCATTATAACGCATAATAATTACTGCTCAGACCAGATAAAGGATAACCCGTGCAATTTAATTCTACTGATAATTACATCGCAAGCTCAGCATTAAAACAGGCAGTAAACGCCGCTATTATGCTGCAAAAACCGCTTTTAATTAAAGGCGAGCCTGGCACAGGTAAAACCATGCTGGCCGAAGAGTTAGCGAAAAGTTTAGATACTGAGCTTATTCAGTGGCATATAAAATCAACCACTAAAGCGCAGCAAGGTTTGTACGAGTACGATGCGGTATCGCGTTTGCGCGACAGCCAGCTAGGTGATGAGCGCGTTCACAATATTAGCAACTACATAGTTAAAGGTAAGCTGTGGCAAGCCTTCATGTACGCTGAATTAAACGGCAAACGCCCAGTACTGCTTATTGACGAAATAGACAAAGCCGATATTGAGTTTCCAAACGATTTACTACTCGAACTCGATAAAATGGAATTTCATGTATACGAAACCGGTGAGCGCATTGTGGCTAAAGAGCGCCCTATTGTGATCATCACATCAAACAATGAAAAAGAGCTGCCTGATGCGTTTTTACGTCGCTGTTTTTTCCATTATATTGATTTTCCAAATAGCGACGAAATGCAGCAAATTATTGATGTGCACTACCCGCATGTTAAACAAGATTTAGTTCGCCAAGCATTAGAAGTATTTTTTAACTTACGCGAAGCCAACGGCCTTAAAAAGAAGCCATCCACCAGCGAGTTACTTGATTGGTTAAAACTATTAATGGCTGAAGATATAGACGCAAAAACCCTGCACGACAAAGCGCAAAAAGGCGGCTTAATGCCGATGTTTGGTGCGCTGCTTAAAAACGAGCAAGACATAAGCCTAATCGAAAAACTTGCGTTTATGAGTCGCCGTTAAGATGTTGATTGCATTTTTCTTCAAATTACGAGAATACCGCTTACCTGTGAGCCTGCGCGAACTACTCGATTTAATTAACGCTTTAAAACAAGGCGTTATATTTGCTGATGTAGACGCGTTTTATCATTTAGCACGCACTATTATGGTAAAAGACGAAACCCATTTTGACCGGTTCGATAAAGCCTTTAGCGATTACTTTAGCGGTATTGCCGACTTAGACCTACTCGAGAGCTTAAAACAACAACACAATTTACCGGAAGATTGGTTGCGTAAAGAGTTTGAAAAGCACCTAAGCGATGAAGAAAAAGCCCAACTAAAAGCCATGGGCGGGCTCGAAGAGCTAATGAAAACCCTAAAAGAGCGTTTAGAAGAACAGCAAAAACGCCATGCTGGCGGCAATAAGTGGGTAGGTACAGGCGGCACCTCGCCTTTTGGTGCATATGGTTATAACCCTGAGGGCGTTCGCATTGGTCAAGACGGCAGCCGCAATCGCCAAGCAGTAAAAGTGTGGGATAAGCGCGAATACCGTAACCTAGATTCTGACCGTGAAATTGGTTCACGCACTATAAAATTGGCGCTTAAAAAGCTCCGCAAATTTGCCCGTACTGGCGCAAGCGACACCCTTGATTTAAACGAGACTATTCGCGCGACCGCCAAGCAAGGCGGCATGCTCGATGTCAAAATGGCCCCCGAGCGCCACAACGCGGTAAAAGTATTGATGCTGTTTGATATTGGCGGTTCAATGGATGACTACATTCATACCTGTGAAGAGTTATTTAGCGCCGCCCACAGCGAATTTAAACACTTAGAATTTTACTACTTTCATAACTGCTTATACGAGCACGTGTGGCAAGATAACCAACGCCGCCACTCAAACGTTATTGACACCATGACGCTGATCAACAAGTTCACCAGTGACTACAAAGTTATATTTGTTGGTGATGCCACTATGGGCCCGTATGAAATTGCCTATCCTGGCGGCTCAGTAGAGCATTGGAATGAAGAACCCGGCAGTGCATGGTTAAACCGAATCACCAATCACTTTGATAAAGTCGCGTGGCTCAACCCACAACCCGTTGAACACTGGCCGTATTATCAATCAATTGATTTTATAAAGCAGCTAATGAATAACCGCATGTACCCACTGAGTTTAGATGGGATAAGTAGAGCGATAAAAGAGCTGAGTTGATAGTTAATATCTATGGCAGCTCAGTGCTAGCAGCAGAGCTTCGGGCGTGAACCTATAACTTTGTTGGGTGGCGCCTTCGGCTTAACCAACCTACCTTTGACGTAGGTCGGATAAGTGGCGAAGCCACGCCATCCGACAAAAAAGATAAATTTATTAGAAACAACCCGACTTACCGCGTTAATGAACAACCGCATGTACCCACTTAGTTTAGATGGGGTAAGTAAAGCGATAAAAGAACTTAGTTAATGTATTTTAAGTAGTTCATACACCATATTTTTGATGGTATTCACTGAGCATGAGTTCTAATTGCTTCTCGAAGACTTCAATGGATGGTTTTTTTCCACTTAACCGCTGCTGCTTTAGCCATTCAAGTAATTCAATCCTTACTAAATAACCGTCTTCAATGCAGTAACTTGGGTCTGAAAGCCAAATTTTTGGAGCCCCTAGTGAAGCTCCTGAATACCAGTGACAAATGGAATAGCCTTCACTTTCAAGCTTATCACTAAGTTGCCAGCTGTAAATCCACCAGGTAATCAGAAATAGAGGGAAGCATCCTATAATAACAAACAGCCCCCTTCGCATCGATTTCTCTGATATATCACCATACATTCTTTGATAAATCCCGTAGATGAGTACAAAAAAAGCGGGCATCATAACTATCAAAGGAATTACTACAGGTTTAATTTTTAACGAAATTACATTTTCAGCAATAAGACTTAATGTGCTAATTTCTAATTCAAAGCTGTAGGCATAGAGAGTAATGATTAAACATAAAACGCCTATAGAAAACCACCCCTTTTTAGGGTTGACAGGTGAGAGTTGATTAGCCGAACTTGCCATTTTAGTATCGTCTTCCTGAGTAAGGAATACCAAATAAGCGGTGTATAAACTCAATTGGATTGTTATCGTACATTTGCTCAGCCCTATCTAATTCATATTTTAACTGAGACACACTATTTTTTATATTCTCTTCCATTACTCGCAAGCTATTTGACATTTTTTTAGTCATTTCATCAGAATCAATAAACGCATATGTTAAAAGGGTAAGTACAGTACCAATGATAACTACTGCTACCATTGGGCCTATAGCGAGCATTGCGGCAGTACCGCCTACATAAGTTGAAATTAGTCCCCAAGCAATTCCAGACGATACAGCAGCAATACTTATATCTACAGCCATACCACCAATAAAATCATGCCATGTAGCTTTATCATTAATCATTTGCTCAATACTGTGAAAAAATGCTGAAATGATTATAGTGACAACAAAACCACCTTTAATGGCTTTTTCAACACCCAATTTACCAATTCCAAATGAAACAACTTTAGGATTATGTGCCAAATACTTGGTACCTGTTAAGTGTTTTCTCAGACCTGCATAACCTTTAAATATAATATGTGGCTTACCATTATAAGTCTTAATCTGATATTTAGAAAAAACGTTCCCACTACGACTCACTTCTAAAGCAAGAGCTCCAAGAGCTGCAACATCTAATGTAACTGGAACTGCCGCAGAATATAATTTAGCCGACTCTTTATACTTATTAATGGTATCCGAATTAATATTTGCTTTAACTAATATTCTCTCAATCCACTCACTGATTTGAAACTGGTTCATTCCATTCAATCTTTTTACATTAATAATAAAGTCAAAGAATTCAGTTGTATTCATTTGTACAAATGTATATTCATTTTTGCCAATAGCGGCCTGAATTTGTCTTTGTCTTTGTAATTGTTGAATAGCTTTTCTAGCGTGTGCAGACATGTTAAATTTCCTTATAAATAAATCCTAATATTTCACCACTGAATTAAAACAGCCATGAAAGTAAAACGTTTAATAGTGTACCTAAAAAAACTTGCCCCAGCAATTTTCGCCCTTAACCTTTAGACCAACAATAACCTAAACTAAAGATACCGATACTGTAATTTATAAAAATACTAAAAGAAGAAGCATGGCACTTCTTTTCATAATCAGAATAATTGTTTTTAATCCTCCTTATTAAATATAGTCGAGCATGAGCGCTTTAAGATTGGATATTATCAAATAGAGCCAAAGCTATTATTAATCCTATAACCTCCATTAAATTTATACCTTAAAGGTTGCTTAAAGCTCTGTTATGTCAGTAAAATCACATCAACTTCCAAACCACAAACGCCATAGCAAAACCAACCAAGTACACCAAGCCTAACCAGGTTAAGCCACGCAAAAGTAGACTGTGTTTAATCGCAGGCTCTGAGCGAACTAGGCTGAAGTTAAGCCATGCAAAAACCGGTGTGGTTACAAACGCAAGCGTCATGGCAAAGGTAAGCATGGGCCCAAGAGCTGATTTAAAAAATAAGATCACCGCCATACCGGCCAATGCTTGTAATATAAGCCACGTATTTAAGCTGTGTTTTGATTGCTTAAAACCTAGAAGTTTATGCGATTCGTTAAGTGTCCGGGCGTAACCGTCAAGCACGGTGAGTGTGGTGCCAAACATACACAAAAACGCGATGGCTGATACCAAAGGCCTTGCCCACTCGCCAATAGTAAGTGCATACATATCAATCAGCTGTTTAGCAAAGGCTACACCGCCAAGCTCTATATTACTGCTTTGCCCATATTGCACTAACGCACCTAAACTAAAAAATACCAGCGCAAGCCCGGCAGTTAACCAATAACCTACATTAAAATCGAATAAGCCTTGGCTTTTAGTCACACTTTGCTGAGTTTGTTTTTCTTTAAGCCACAACGAGCTCAGAGCCGAAATTTCAATAGGCGCTGGCATCCACCCCATTAAGGCAACCATAAAGCCTAACATGGCAAGTTCATACGGTGAGGGACCAACATAGTTTACAGGCGCTACAGGGCCGTTATTTATAGCAATAATTAATGCTGTTATGGTTGCTATAGTAAGTAGCCCCATAATAGCTTTTGCAACATTATCGAGTGCTTTAAAGTGCCCTAGTAATAATATAATTAAACACACAGCCGATATTAACCAGCACAATAAGGTAACGGGAATACTAATAGGTAATGCGTAGTGTAATAAGCTCGCAGTAAGCAACAATACGCCCGCGGTATTTACCACCGCGGCAATAATATTGAGGGCAATAAAACTGTAAAAATAGCCAGGCCCTTGGTTTTTATACCCTTCGACTAAACTATTTTTAGTAGCGAGTGTGTATTCCATACCAAAACGAAAAAACGGGTACTTTAAAACGTTAACCACCACAATAAGCCAAAATAGCTGCCAGCCAAATAATGCGCCAGCTTGAGTCGATGCAACTAAGTGTGAGCCACCAATGGCAGCGGTAGCCATTAAAATACCTGGGCCGAGCGCTCCTAACCGAGACTTCCATGTGCTTTGTGTGTACTGCATTAACTTCTCAAATTTGGTGTGTTATGTGCTTTTATTATTAATTTTAATCATTAATAAACTGTGTGAATGCATAACTTACCTAATTTACAGACAATAAAAAAGAGCCCTTAGGCTCTTTTTAAAAATAACACATTGTTAGTTATTAATTTAAATCCATCTCTTGGATGATTTCATGTGCTATTTCAGGTGTGGTACTTACAGGCTTTTCATGTAAGTTCGCTTTTATTTGCCCTTTACGATGCTTTAGTGCGGCATCGAGTTTTTTAGCTGCGCTGGAAATAGCTGGGTACATAACCTCGTTTTCCCCTTTAACCGATATTCGCGCACCTTCATAATTAGTACTAATTTCTGCTTGGAACTTGTGATGCTCTTTTGAAAGAATAATGTCGAGCGCTATCAATGATGGAAAATGACTCTCAATTTTAGAAAACTTTTCGTTAATGTGTTCTTTAATAGAATCAGTAACGTCAACATGGTGACCAGAAAGATTAATTTTCATAGGGTATCCTTTTTTATGTTACCTCATAGTTAGTATTGGGGGCTAAACGAATTAACACAAGAGAAAATAGCTAAATTTAGCAATTATTTATTACCCCACCTGATTTAGATCATTCATTTAGCATTAAGTATGCAAAAAGCCGCGTGATAGCGGCTTTTCAGAGGTGCTGATAATTCAACCAATTATGTAATTAATCTGTGTATGAACAACAATAATCTGCAAAATCACTTACTTTTACATGAAAGCTAACATTAGCATCAACATTAAATGACTCACCCGCATTAAATGTTTTCCACTCGCTTTCACCTGGTAATAACACATCCCACTGCCCTGCAAGTAATTCCATGCACTCTTTTTGGTTGGTATTAAACTCAAATTCACCGGGTTGCATAAAACCCAAGGTTTTCGCTTCACCATTTCCTAAAAGCACAGTTCGGCTTGATACTTTGCCATCAAAATATACATTGGCTTTTTTAACCACACTAACGTTATCGAACTTTGGCATGTTAACTCCTGTTATTAATTTATAATTTTGCTACCTCCACAGTGCCTGATACACAAAAGCCTTGCAAGTTAAGTGCTGTGAAAATTACTCACTTAGCAGCCAAAAGATTAAAAATGAACGACTTTATAGGGGAATTTGCTTCGAGCAACGGGCTAAACTTTTCGAACAGGTCTTTTAATGATTTGTGCACAAAGAGGACTATGAGACGCTACGCTTTAGAGAAGTGATCAAACAGCAGAATTGACTTTGTAATTTAGGTTTTGTATTGCCTCATTTTCTTCTCATTTACTTCTCTGTGTTCAAATAAATTTTTAATGATTTATGCACAAAGAGGGCTAGAAACACTGCGCTTTAGAGGCAGTGATAAAAGTACAACTCATAAAAAAGCCCGCTCTGTTTTACACAGCGCGGGCTTTTTTATGTTAAAGCAGTCGCTTAAAACAATGCGTTTGCTTTGTTAACGATGTTTTCTACGGTGAAGCCGAAGAATTCAAATAGCTCGTTAGCTGGTGCCGACTCGCCAAAGGTGGTCATACCGACTACGGCGCCATTTAGACCTACGTACTTGTACCAGTAATCAGCAATACCCGCTTCAATCGCTACGCGACGTGAAACGCTTGCTGGTAATACGCTTTCTTTGTACTCAGGCGATTGATCTTCAAACGCATCAGTACACGGCATAGATACAACACGTACCTTTTTACCCTGCGCACGTAGCTCTTTCGCAGAGTCTTGCGCTAGTTGTACTTCAGAGCCGGTAGCAATAAGAATAAGCTCTGGGTTGCCGTCACAACTTAGGATGTAACCACCCTTTTTAACGTCGCTTAATTGCTGTGCATCACGTGCTTGTTGCTCTAAGCCTTGGCGAGTAAAGATTAATGATGTAGGACCGTCTTTACGTTCAATAGCTTGTTGCCATGCAATTGCCGATTCAACTTGGTCACATGGGCGCCAATTGTAAAGGTTAGGCGTTAAACGCATGCTGGCAATTTGCTCTACAGGTTGGTGAGTTGGACCATCTTCACCTAAACCAATTGAATCGTGCGTGTATACAAAAATGCTTGGTTGCTTCATTAATGCAGCCATACGAACCGCGTTGCGTGCGTATTCCATAAACATTAAGAACGTTGCACCGTAAGGAATAAAGCCTTTATGAAGTGCAATACCATTCATAATTGCCGACATACCAAACTCACGCACACCGTAGTAAACGTAGTTACCACTTGCATCGTCTGCCGTTAAGCCTTTAGAGCCATCCCAAATTGTTAAGTTTGAACCTGCTAAATCGGCAGAGCCACCCATAAACTCAGGTAGTAACGGACCAAATGCGTTTAATGCATTTTGCGATGCTTTACGTGATGCTGGATTTGCTGGGTTTGCTTGTAACTGCTCAATATACGCTTGTGACTTTTCAGCCCAATCAGCGGGTAAATCTGAATTTGTACGGCGTTTGTATTCAGCTGCTAGCTCTGGGAATGCTTGCTCGTAGGCAGCAAATTTCTCATCCCAGCTTGCTTCAAGCTGTTGGCCTTTTTCTTTGTTATCCCACTGTGCATAAATGTCAGCAGGGATTTCAAATGCATCACCCGTCCAACCTAAGAACTCGCGAGATGCTTTAATTTCGTCATCACCTAATGGTGCGCCATGACAATCGTGGCTACCTGATTTATTAGGTGAGCCATATCCAATTACTGTTTTACAACAAATTAGCGTTGGTTTGTCAGTCACGCTTTTTGCTTCGCTAATTGCAGCACTTACAGCATCGCTGTTGTGGCCATCAACGTCGCTAATTACATGCCAGCCGTATGCTTTAAAACGTGCTGGTGTGTCATCGCTAAACCAGCCTTCAACTTCACCGTCGATTGAAATGCCGTTGTCATCCCAAAATGCCACTAACTTGCCTAGGCCTAATGTGCCAGCAAGCGAACAGGCTTCATGAGAAATACCTTCCATTAAACAACCATCACCCATAAATGCGTAAGTGTGGTGATCAACAATGTCATGGCCTTCACGGTTAAATTGAGCGGCTAATGCTTTTTCAGCAATTGCCATACCTACGGCATTTGTGATCCCTTGACCTAATGGACCCGTAGTGGTCTCAATTCCTGGCGCGTATCCATATTCTGGGTGGCCTGGTGTTTTAGAGTGCATTTGGCGGAAGTTTTTAATTTCGTCCAGTGGTAAATCATAACCACTTAAATGCAATAGAGAATAAATTAGCATTGAACCGTGACCATTTGAGAGTATAAATCGATCTCGGTCAGCCCACTCTGGATTTGTTGGGTTATGTTTTAGATAATCGCGCCATAATACTTCTGCGATATCAGCCATGCCCATAGGGGCTCCAGGGTGACCAGATTTGGCCTTTTGTACTGCGTCCATTGACAAGACGCGAATAGCATTTGCAAGTTCTTTGCGAGATGGCATGAATTCTCCTACCTTTATATGTATTTGCGCGGGTATTTATATACCTCCATTCTTACTTATTGTAGGGGCTGTGTGCAATTAAAAACCCATAAAAATAGGACATTATGAATATTTTTTAAGAACCTTTTACTATTATATATTTTATTTAGACGTCTAGGCGTAAAAAAACTATGCAAGTTCGCTTGTTTTAGATAAAATACGCGCCTTAATTTTTTAGCGCTAATACCGACGTTTGTGAAGCGCAATATTTGTGAGCATAATTACAATGGCAAAACATTTATTTACTTCTGAATCTGTTTCTGAAGGTCATCCGGATAAAATCGCCGATCAAATTTCTGATGCGGTACTTGATGCTATCCTAGAGCAAGACTCTCATGCCCGTGTAGCGTGTGAAACTTACGTTAAAACCGGTATGGTTATGGTTGGTGGTGAAATCACTACTAGCGCATGGGTTGATATCGAAGAAATTACACGTAAAACAGTACGTGAAATTGGTTACACACACTCAGATATGGGCTTTGATGCCGATTCGTGTGCAATTTTAAACACTATTGGTAAACAGTCTCCAGACATTAACCAAGGTGTTGACCGTACAAGCCCTGAAGAGCAAGGCGCTGGCGACCAAGGCTTAATGTTTGGTTACGCATGTAACGAAACTGAAGTATTAATGCCTGCTCCAATTACTTATTCTCACCGTTTAGTGCAGCGTCAAGCTGAAGTTCGTAAAAGCGGCGAGCTTAACTGGTTACGTCCAGATGCAAAATCACAAGTTACATTTGCATACGAAAATGGCAAGCCAGTAGGTATTGATGCCGTTGTACTTTCTACTCAGCACAGCGAAGATGTATCGCAAAATGACTTAGTAGAAGCGGTAATGGAAACAATTATTAAGCCAGTACTTCCTGCTGAGCTTATTACTAGCGCAACTAAATTTTTCATTAACCCAACGGGTCGTTTTGTTATTGGTGGCCCAATGGGTGACTGTGGTTTAACTGGTCGTAAAATCATTGTAGATACATACGGTGGCATGGCTCGTCACGGTGGTGGTGCTTTCTCTGGTAAAGATCCATCAAAAGTTGACCGCTCAGCGGCTTATGCTGCACGTTACGTTGCTAAAAACATTGTTGCTGCAGGCCTTGCTGATAAGTGTGAACTTCAAGTGTCTTACGCTATTGGTGTTGCAGAGCCTACTTCTATCAGTGTTGAAACATTTGGCACAGGTAAATTAGAAGAAGCGCGTTTAATTGAACTTATTCGTGAACACTTTGACTTACGCCCTTACGGTCTAATTCAAATGCTTGATCTTGAGCGCCCTATTTATCTTCCAACAGCGGCTTACGGCCACTTTGGTCGTGACGAATTCCCATGGGAACGCACAGATAAAGCAGACGCACTTCGCGCAGCAGCTGGTCTATAAGCCACTTAGCTAATATTTAAACGGCCCTTTTTAGGGCCGTTTTGCTATGTGTACTAAGTTAGTCGTAAAACAGTCTCGAACTGTTTAACATTTTAGGTATATACTCTGCTTATACAATAAAGCGTATTAGGGATAAAAAATGGCCGACAATTTTCGTGTTATATTTGTAGGACTTGCAGAAGGTGCAGACAGCCAAGCAGTGACCACTGCACTGACAGAAAAGCTGAAAACCTCGCCAGAAAAAGTGGCTGCTTTTTTTGATGGCAAACCGTTATTTGCCCCTTGCCCCAAAGATAAAGCACTCAAGCAAGCTAAGTTACTTTCAACGCTGGGGATTAAAAGCAAACTTCAGCAAGCTGCGGCTACACAAACGGCACCTCAAACAGCTTACGACAGCCAGCGAGATCAGCGCTTATTTGACGCCCTAGATTACATTACCAGTAGCCTAATTCGCCTTGAAGAAAAACTAGAAGATATTGAGCAACGCCTCCCTGAAGTTGAATTATCATTACCTGATGAAAACAATGAAGTATGGGAAGATGACGATTTAATGCTTGATGAGCCCCTCTCTACTGAGCCCAAAAAACGCGGCAACCTTGTTTTATATTCGCTGATTTCTACAGCCGTAATATTGCTTATTGTACTTGCTATGTACTTATTATTTCCTAATTTATTCTCTTTTTAATTACGGTTAAGCTATTTAATGAGTAATAATCGCGCACAAATAAGACACGATATTCGTAAAGCACGTAATAACCTATCAAAAAAACAGCAAGAATTAGCCGCCGAATCGCTTAAAGTGAATTTTATTCAACACTTAAAAAGCATAAATTCGGCCAAAAAAAGTCATATCGCGCTTTATTTAAGTAATGATGGAGAATTAGATACCTCATTGTTAATTAATGAATTATGGAACACTGACCAGGCTATTTACTTGCCCGTAATTCATCCATTTAATGGGGCTAATTTACTATTTCAACGCTATGAAAAAAACTCACCCATGAGAGCAAATCGCTATGGTATCTTGGAGCCTAAGTTGAACTGCTCTCAAATATGCCCCTTACCTGAGCTTGATTACGTTCTAATGCCATTAGTGGCATTTGATAAATTTGGTAATCGCCTTGGAATGGGAGGTGGGTTTTACGATAGAACATTGGCACGTTTATACGAACAACACTGGCAACAACCGCAACTTATTGGCCTCGCACATGCGTGCCAACAAGTCGATGAGTTACCGATTGAATCGTGGGATGTACCACTAAAAACGATCATAACACCCGATAAAATCTACTGTTGGTAACAACTAACCTTGTAAACTAACAGCCTATTTTGACACCAATGAGCAGACAACAATGACACAAGATGAATTAAAAAAAGCAGCTGCGTGGGCTGCACTCGAGTTTGTAAAAGAAAACACCATAGTAGGTGTAGGTACAGGCTCAACCGTTAATCACTTTATTGATGCCCTAGGCACAGTTAAAGACACCATCGTTGGTGCAGTATCAAGTTCAGAAGCATCTACAGCGCGCTTAAAAGAGCTTGGCATAGAAGTGTTTGAGCTTAACGATGTAGCAGCACTTGATGTATACGTTGATGGCGCAGATGAAATTAACGCCTTAAATGAAATGATCAAAGGCGGCGGTGCGGCGCTTACCCGCGAAAAAATAGTGGCAGCTGTAGCAAAACAGTTTGTATGTATTGTTGATGATACAAAACTAGTCGATACCTTAGGAGACTTCCCTCTTCCGGTTGAAGTTATTCCGATGGCACGTAGCTACGTTGCCCGTGAATTATTAAAACTAGGTGGTGACCCAGTTTATCGCCAAGGTGTAGTAACCGATAACGGCAACGTTATTTTAGATGTACATAATTTAAAAATTACCCATGCTAAACAGCTTGAAACACAAATAAATCAAATTGTTGGCGTAGTCACCAACGGCCTATTTGCAGAGCGCGGTGCTGATAAAGTAATTATCGGCACTAAAAATGGGCCACAAATTAAATAGGATATGGTTATGAGTAAGGTATCGTTAGCAAAAGACAAAATTAAAATTCTCTTGCTTGAAGGTGTTCACCAAAGCGCTGTTGAAACGCTAAAACGTAACGGTTATAGCAATATCGACTACGTTAAAACATCGTTGCCAGAGGACGAACTTATAGAGCGCATTAAAGATGTGCACTTTGTAGGGCTTCGTTCTCGTACTCATATTAACGAATCTGTATTAAACGCAGCTGAAAAGCTAGTTGCTGTAGGTTGTTTTTGTATTGGCACAAACCAAGTAGATTTAAACGCAGCGCGTGAGCGTGGTATTGCGGTATTTAATGCACCGTTTTCAAATACTCGCTCTGTAGCTGAGCTTGTACTTGGTGAAATATTGCTGTTATTACGTGGTATTCCACAGCGTAATGCCGCTGCCCATCGTGGCGGCTGGTTAAAAACAGCTAATGGCTCGTTTGAAGCACGCGGCAAAACCTTAGGTATTATTGGTTACGGTCACATTGGAACTCAGTTAGGTATTATGGCTGAAAATATTGGTATGAACGTGGAGTATTACGACATTGAAGACAAACTATCTTTAGGTAATGCTACACAAGTACATAACTTAACGCAGCTGTTGCAACGCGCTGATATTATTAGCTTACATGTTCCAGAGACACCGCAAACTAAAAACCTAATTGGTACAGCAGAGCTTGCCGTGATGAAGCAAGGGTCTATTTTAATTAATGCTTCTCGCGGTACTGTGGTTGACATTAACGCCCTAGCTGAAGCACTAACAGAGAAGAAACTTAGCGGTGCAGCCATTGATGTATTCCCAGTTGAGCCTAAATCAAACGATGAAGAGTTTATTTCGCCACTACGTGAATTCGACAACGTTATTTTAACGCCGCACATTGGGGGTTCTACTCAAGAAGCACAGGAAAACATTGGTATTGAAGTAGCAGGTAAACTCGCTAAGTACTCAGATAATGGCTCAACCATTACTGCAGTTAACTTCCCTGAAGTATCATTGCCTGAACTTGCCAACCGTAGCCGCTTGCTACACGTGCATCACAACCGCCCTGGCGTGCTAACGCAAATTAACCAAGCGTTTGCTCAGCACGGTATTAATATTGCCGCACAGTACTTACAAACGGATGAAGCGATTGGTTACGTGGTTATTGACGTAGATACCGTTCAATCTGAAGTAGCACTAAAAGAACTTAGTGCCGTTGAGGGCACAATTAGAGCTCGTATTCTTCACTAAATAATCAGCTATCAGCTATCAGCTATCAGCTATCAGCTATCAGCTATCAGCTATCAGCTATCAGCTATCAGCTATCAGCTATCAGCTATCAGCTATCAGCTATCAGCTATCAGCTATCAGCTAAAATAATAAAAGCCGTACTTGAATAATCAAGTACGGCTTTTATTTACTGCCACTTTATTTGTATATTTTTGCTTAATGAGCTTTTTACTTGCAGATGATTAGTCTCAATTAATGCAGTTGTGTTCTCTGTAATCTGGGCAAATAAACCGTCCGCCTCGCAACTTATATTATCCAACCCTATCCATGCATTTCGATTGGAGTTCTTAGCGGCATATAAACAATGATCAGCAATGTCAACGACCCGCTCCCAACTCAATGCTTGAGGCCTATTGGGTAGAAATGGGTAGCTTGCAAACCCAATAGAGCAGGTTTTATTAATCGTTTCGCTATCACTAATTTTAAAAGCGTGTTTTTCTATAGCCGCTCTAAGTCTTTCGGCTAATTCAGCGGCATTATTACGTTCTGAAAAACGTGCAACGACTAAAAACTCCTCTCCGCCCCATCTAACACAATAATCTAACTCTCTAAATATCTGCTTTAAAACGTCCTTTATCTGCATTAATACGGCATCTCCGGCAGTATGGCCATAAACATCGTTAACTCGCTTAAAGTGATCAATATCAATAAGGAAAAAAATTAGATCGGCATCTTTAATAGTTGCTAGTGTTTTTTGCTCGCTGTGTTCAAAGTATTTACGATTGACCAGCTCTATATCAGCAAGTAAGTTATTGGCTAAAAATCGTCTATTGTAGAGTCCGGTTAATTCGTCGATAACACTTAACTTTACTAACTCTGCATTCGCTTGTTGTAACCCTAAAGTACGCTCTGCCACTTTAAGCTCTAGTTGCTCGTTTACTTTTTTAATAAAGTGCACTTTTTTATATTGCGCGCGCACAAATAACCAAATAGCCAACACAACTAAGACTACATAACCGGTGTAAGCCCACCACGACAACCAGGGTGGCGGTAGCACTTTGATTTTTAATGCTGTAGCAGTTTCATTCCAAACCCCATAAGGATTACTCGCTTTAACACGTAAAATATACTCCCCAGTAGGTAAATTAGTATAAGTTGCACGACGGTTTTTATAATCCGTTTTTATCCACTCGTTATCTAAACCAGCCATTTGAAATGCATATTGGTTTTTTTTCGAATTAGAAAAATACAGACCACTAAACTCAAAAGTAACTAAGTTTTGCTTATGAGTTAACGTTATTTCAGAAGTACTGTGAATTGCTTTTTCGAGGCTATATCCAGATCTAATGTTATTCACAATCTCTGTTTGGGTAGCCGTTTTACGTTTAACTTCACCTACTGGTACCGACTTATTCGACAGCAACATATCAGTAAAAACCACCTTTGGAGGTCGACTATCAATTTTAATATCATTTGGATAAAAACGATTAAACCCGTTAATACCACCAAAAAACAACTCGCCCGTTTTACTTTTAAATGAGGCATCTGCATTAAATTCATTGCTCTGCAAGCCGTCGCTAACGTTATAATTTTTAAAGCGTTTTGTTTTAGTATTTAAGTGCGAGAGTCCTTGGTTAGTGCTCAGCCAAATACCAGTATTATCTTCTTCAATTCGGTAAATGACATTATTTGCTAAGCCATCTTCTTCAAAATAATGAGTGAAACTTCCCGTTGCCTTATCAAGTAAATTTAAACCACTGGCTGTCCCTACCCAAATATTACCTAAATGGTCTTCTTTGATTGCGTAGACGGTATTATGACTTAAGCTTCGAGGGTTAGTATCTTGATGAGTGAAGTGAGTAAACGTTTGTGTATCAGGATTAAAATGATTAATTCCTTTCCATGTACCTAACCAAAGGTGACCACGACGATCCTCGGTGATCACTCGGATGGTATCATCATTTAAACTATTACTATTATTTGGATCATGATTGTAGTGAACAAACTGCTCTGTAAGAGGATTAAAACGACTCAATCCTTGCCATGAGCCTAACCATAAATATCCATCGCGATCTTCTGTTATTACACTAATAGCTTCTCCACGAACACTATTTATATTACTTGGATCATGGCGGAAGTGCTTAAATTTCTCTGTTGAAGGATCAAAACGACTTAACCCTCCTTGATCGGCCCCAAGCCACAAATAGCCTTGCTTATCTTGGGTTATTGCGTAAATACGATCGTCGTTTAAACTGTTGCTGCTGGTGTCATCATGTCGATAATGAGTAAACTTCTCAGAAGCTGAATTAAATTTATTAAGCCCACCTCCCCATGTACCTATCCATAATGACCCCTCACGGTCTTGGGTAATTGCTCTGATCATATTATGGCTAAGGCTGTAAGGGTCTGTTCTTTGGTGGTTGTAATGGGTAAACTGCCTAGCAATTGAATTTGAACGATTGAGACCTCCGCCGTCCATTCCTACCCACAAGTTATCATGCTGATCGTAAATAATTGCTCTAACAATATCGTTGCTTAAACTATTAGGATTTGTTGCATCATAACGATAATGAGTAAATTGTTTCTTGGTAATATTAAAATAATTAAGCCCACCACCTAGCGTAGCTAGCCATAGATTACCTTGTTTATCGGGCGTAATTGCATCGACATTGTTATCACTTAAACTGTTGTCGTTATTTGATTGATATTTATAATGGGTAAACTTTTTTTCTACTAAATTAAAATAACTTAAACCGCTACCACGTGTTCCTATCCACAAGTTATCTAAATCATCTATATGAATGGCACTAATAGTATTATTGCTAAGACTATTTATTTGATTAGGCTGATGACTATAATGGCTAAACAGTCCTGTTTTTGGACTGAAATGGTTAAGGCCCCCATTCCATGTTCCTATCCAAAGTGAGCCGTTATCATCCGAAGTTATAACACTAATCGCGTCATCGCTAATACTATTTTTAGTATCAGCTTGATGGCGATAATGAGTAAACTTTTTGGTACTGGGGTTAAACCGATTCAGGCCACCTTTATCTGTTCCAATCCATATATTGCCTTGCGAGTCTTGGGTAATAGCGTGCACTGAGTTATCGCTTAAACTATTTGCATCGTTTGGATCATGCATATAACGGATAAACCGCTCAGTAGTAGGATCAAAACGGTTAATACCACCTCCTCGTGTGCCTATCCATAATTCACCGTCTTTACCTTGAGTAATTACCTTAATATAGTTATTTGATAACGAATACAAATCATCTTTCTGTTTTTTAAAGACCTTAAACTCATAACCATCGTAACGCGCAAGGCCTTCCTCAGTTCCGATCCATAAAAACCCTTGCTGATCTTGTAAAATCGCTTTTGCACTGCTTTGTGGTAACCCATTTTCTATTGATAAGCGCTCAAAACGCACAGCAGGACCTGCAGCTAATACAGATGGGATCGAAAACACAATAACAAGCCACATTATGCACAAATACTTTATTTTTTTACTCAAACAGAAAACTCCAATTACCAGGGGCTGTTGTATTTCAGAATTAAAACTTGTTTCACCGAGGGGAGACTTTATCACGCTACGAGTTGGTAACTTAGTAGGCGAAGAAAATAAGCAGGCAAAGCTGCAGCGTCAAGCCCATGTCCCTTAGCAGAATCCAAGCAATCACCTTTCATTTAAAATAGTAGGTTACTTTACAAATATATATAATATTTAATTAATAAAGACACAAAAAAGCGCGAGCTAAACTCACGCTTTCATTATTTAACATGTAAAGTCTGGTTAATAACTAGTGCTTATTTGCCTTTAACTTCTAAGTTTATAAACTTAACCAGCTCTTCAGGTTGCCCTGCTAATATCATTAGCTGCTGATTTACTTCCATCATGGTTTTACCTTCCGGTAGTTTAGCCGAGACACTAAGCGAATTTAGGCCTTTAGCAAAGTCAGTTAATGCTTGTGCTATTTCTTCGGTTACCGGCGCTTGTTGTAACTGTTGAGCCAGCATCATTTGCATTTGCTCTAGTGTCATACCTTGTTTGGCTAGCTCACTTTCTAGCAAGGTACTTAACTCACCTTGATTATCGAGCATTACACTCAAAGTACGTGGCTCTAACTTGCTCATTGCTTGCATAATAAGTGTTTGCTGTTGTAACTCTTGCTCATAAGTAAGCGGGGTATCACCTGCTGTTTGCTGAGCTTTGCTTATTTCTAGTGAAGCATCCATAAGCGCTTTAGAATTAGCCAGTCCCATATTCATATCAATGCTGGCAATATCGTTGGCGTGTAGTTTAACAACTATATCGCTGTTTCCAGATTGTTCATCGTAATCTAATGATGAGTGTAAATCATAACTGGCCGAGGCAAGTTGTGTATTTGTATCTGCTGGCAGTGTAGCGACAAAACCTTCATCAAATTGGAAATTCTTTAGTGTAAAAGCAGTATGTGGCGATATTTTATCGGTTTCGTAACCTGTTACTTCCACATGCTCAACTGTGGCAATATTTTTACCCTCAGGGCTAGTCACTTCTATATTGCTAATAGCAACACTATTTGAAATAACACTCGCCGATAGCTCTGCATAGTTAAAGCTTGCACCTGTTTGCTCGCTAACCAAAGCCAACTGCTTATCAACCTCAGCGCGTACCTCTTGGGTTGCTACATAGTTTGCATAGCTTACGCCACCCACACCTGCAGCAATAATCGCGGCTGTAATCACTAATTTCTTCATGTTATTTCCTTATTCTGTATATAAGCGGTATTACTCTAAAGAGTAACATTGCTCGGCAGTCGCTGTAAGCGTTAATTTATTAAGCTAAGTAGCTCGTGCACTGTTTTAACTGGCGTTATTTTAGCACCTAGCCCTTCCATGGATTTATGGTAATTACGAAATGGGATAAATATTTCAGTAAACCCATGTTGCGCCGCTTCTTTAACACGGGGCACACCACTGTCGATTGGGCGTACATCACCATTTAAACTTAACTCTCCCATAATACAGGTGGTTCGTGGAACAACGAATTCGTTTAAACTACTCAAAAGTGCAGTAACAAGCGCTAAGTCAATACAGGTTTCTGATTCATCAATTTTTAAACCACCGACAATATTAAAAAACGTATCGTGGAATATTTTGGTTTTAGTGTGCTTACGTAAAATACCGGTAAGCATTTTAATCCGATTCATATTTAAACCAACACATACTCGCTGTGGAAACTCTGCCTCGGTTTCTGTGGTTAAACACTGAATTTCAAGTAGTAAATTACGATTTCCCTTACGAATACAGGTAATCGTCGACCCTGGTGACTCGGTGGTTGAACCCGATAAGAAAATTTCACTGGGGTTATCAACACTGAGCATTCCGCGTTCACACATTTTAAAAATACCGACAGTATCTATATCACCAAAGCGATTTTTATTAGCGCGTAGGGTGCGCACTTGACCATCGTTGGTATCAATATGTAACAGTGCATCAACTATATGTACTAGAGTTTGCGGGCCGGCTATTTCATTATTCTTATTTACGTGAGCAATAATAAACATAGTCACGTCGTTTTGCTTACAGTACTGTGTTAATGCCTGAGCAGCACTTTTCACCTGAGAAGGCGAACCAGGGCTACCATTTGCGGTATCGGTAACAACTGCTTGAATGGAGTCAATAACGGCAAATTTAATTTTGTTTTTATCAAGCTCTTCAATAATAGTTTCAACACTGGTCTCAGACAGTAAATAAAGTTCATCTTCGTTGTAATTAAGCTTTAACCGGTTAACCCTGTTTTTAAACTGCGACAGGGACTCCTCAGCAGTACAGTAAAGTGATGGCATACGCTGAGACATTCTTGCCACTAAATCAGATAGCAGCGTTGTTTTACCCGCCCCAGGATCGCCAGAAATAATATTAACTGAGCCGGTGGTTACACCGCCACTTAGCACACGATCTAGTTCACCAATTTCGGTAAGCTGTTTTTCAGCCTCTGCAGTGGCTACATCATTAATCTTTTTAGAACCACCACCAATGCCGCCTGCATAGCCACCTACACTTGCACGAGCAGCTACCTTTTTGTTTTGCCCTGCAGAGGGTTTAAACTCTGCTAAAGTGTTCCACGCGCCACAGCGACACTGACCTTGCCAGCGTTGATAGTTCATGCCACATTCTGTACAAACAAACTCTACTCTTGCCGCTTTAGCCATTTAAACCTTACCTACTATTCTTTATTTTGAAATACACAGTGTTAAGCGCTTATTTTGCCATTGCTGGCTCTACCTTAGCAACAACGTCTTGTGGATCAGCGCATTTAGTATCACACTCACAGTATGCTAATGTAGTTTCACTTAACCTACTTTAGGGCATGTTTCTTGCTTTAAAAAACTAATTAACCCTTGCCAATTAATTGGCTATTAGAGAATAACAATAAATAACCTGAACTCTGGTTAAGATATTTACTAACATATTGAGTCAAAATAGATATTTGTGCTTATTTTTCTCTAGCTAGAGATTTTTAGTGAAAACAAGGCGAAATTACGCGTCAATAGCTAGCCTATTGCAAGTAAACTCAACGCAGTTAGCGCTGAAAATAGCTGCTTGAGATGGATTTATTATCCGGAGTTCAGGTTAAAAACAAAGTATAGTTACGCATAGTATTATGGCCGCATTTGGCGGCTTTGCGAGATTCGATTTATTAAATATTCTAATAAAGAATTGTAACAGTATACCTACTTTTTAAATTAGACGGTGACGATTTATAAATGGCTGATGACGTATTGCTTAAGCATGAAGCGCTTGTAGATGAATTAAAACAGTATTTAGGAAATCCTAAATTTGATCTCATTTTCAAGACAAAAACCGCCGAGTTAACTAAACCCGAGCAGTTTTTAATAAAAATGGAAATGTCGCGTTTATCTCAGCCGATAGACCGTTTTATTGATCTGCGTAGTTTAGTCACTGGTCAAGTAAAACCTTATGAATACAAAGGCAAGCAGCACTTTATGGATGACACCGCTATTGAAGTATTTGAAGCGGCTATAAAACAACATAAAGATTACACTCTTGCAGTATACGAAGCGGTAATGAATACCGAAAATAATTATCGCGTATTACAACAAAAATCAACGACTACCCCACCTAAAGAAATTGAATCATCGCGCGAATTGTCTACCGATGTAATTAAATTTGCAGCTTATGAAAATCGCAGTGAAGAGCGGATGAATTACTCAATTAAAATTACTATTGAGTATGACGGACAAGCAAAAATCGATGCAAGTACCTCTGATATTTCAATCAGTGGCTGTAAAATTAAGTTAGCGTCGCGCTATCGCTTAAAAAAAGGTCAGCTTATAAATATGCACCTAGTAGGCTTAGAGCAAGATTTTCAGCTTGGCCTCAAAAGTGGCGTTAAATATGAAGTCGTTGCAATAGAAAACACCTCAGAAGAATTTAATCATATCCGCTTGAAGCGTACATTTGAAGAAAATAACAGCGCGTTTGATCGTTTTTTAGAAAGCTTTATTCATGGCAATAAACGCCGTTATAAAGTGAATTTAGATAACACCCTCGATGCAGTTATTTCTAAAGGGTATGAACAATATTATATACCTAGGGTTAATTCTTTATATGTTTTTATTAGCCAGCAAAACGGCGTTTATTATCCTAGCCTGAGCTTAACTACTGAAAACAGTTTATTTATTCAGCGTTATTTTACTGATGAACGCAAAAAATCATGCCTTTACAATGTGTTAAATCATAAGCGTATTCGTACCTTGGCGCTAAAACCGATTGCAGTAAAAGAAGAGTATTTGTATACCTTTACCCATGTCTCTGCAGGAAAAATTTATTATTACTCAGCCACTCGCTCAGAGCTTGAGCAACAAGCAAAATTAAAAGCGTTATTTTTTGGTTTTGGTAGCCGAAGAGACAGTTGGCGCTGCTTTAAATTACAACTAATGCCGAGTCATACTGAAGATGCTTATATTCCTTTATCTTTACCTAACTCTTTAGGCAAAGATATTGAAAAACTAAATAAACCACCTTCACCACGTGTTGAAGGCGCAATAAAAGACGTTAAGTATTTAATGCTACTTACCCAAGTTGGTAATGAGCATGAACAACAACATTATCAACAATATGAATTTGATAAAGCCTTAGCCAATAAATTGAAATATTTTGGCCACAGTAAGCACGCATCGCCACCGGAACTTAATACTGTGCCTCTAGAGTATGTAAATCTTCGCTCTAATAAACGCTATTTATACAAAACTAATGTTGTGATTAATACTCGTGATGCGGTATTACATGGGCATACCCGTGATTTTTCAATATTTGGCTTACAGCTAGAGTGCAATCAAGAAGTGAACTTTAAAAAAGGCGATATTGTTTCGTTATCATTTCCTGATTTGCAAAAAATTACTAAAAACTATTCATTAAATCTTATTCAATATGAAGTAATGGCTGTGAGTAAATCGCTGACTACCATTAATTTGAAAGCGTATGTAGATAAAGGCTCATCTCATACTGGGGTCGATTTTTTTACTCTTTTAATAAGTAGCAATAAACAAAAATTAAAAGTAGCAGAAGAATCACCTAAAGTACCCGGGCTTTCTACAGCACTTAGAAATATGGTAACCAAAACGCTTTGCCAGTTTCCGATTTATTTACATAAATCAATGGCGCATTTTGAAATTGGCGCTATGGGATTTGGTTTATATCCAAGCCCACTGCATATTATTTTGCAAAATTTTTCCTTATTAAATGCTAAAACAGACTTATCGGATATTATTACTAAAGCGCATATTATTGATGTGATCACCCCTAATATTAAAGAGCGTACCCGCCAAGATCCGCCATTAGAGTTTAGTTTAATAATTAACTTTGATCCTAAAAAAGATAATATAGCGGATGCTATTACCAGCCAATGTGTTTTAGGTACTGACTGCAGCGAGTTTAAACAGCAAGTAAGAAAAGGGCTTAAATCTGAGCTGATTTTTATAATGCGTTTATATATTTCACGCACTGGTCGACTCGATACTGACTACCTAGCAAACGAGCTAAAATACGTCAGCCAATACGCAATTCACAAGGCCAAAGACTTAGAGGATGCTTTGTGGTCTGTATCAGGTGTTGGCGATATTATTGATGTCAGTGATGAAGCGCTTGAGCATTTAGCGCTCAACCAACAACAGGTTGAGCAAATGTCTAGACGAAAGCTCATCTGGTTAAATCGTTTACGTTAAACCTTTGATGTGTTTAGCGGAACCGCCAGCATATATAACAGTTGCAATAACGAGCCTTGGCAAATAGCTGCTTGGGCTTGCTCAACTACTTTTGGTTTACCATGTACAGCAACGCCTAAGCCAGCTTGAGCCATCATTTTTAAATCGTTTGCGCCATCGCCAATGGCAACCGTTTGGCATTTTTCAAGCCCCAGCTTTTGTTGTAGCGAGTTTAAAACAACCGCTTTTTGCTCAGCATCAACAATCCCACCTAACACTTTACCTGTTAGTTTATCGTCTTTAAATTCAAGCACATTGGCATGCACTTCATCTAAATTAATCAGCTCCTGTACTCGCTCAGCAAACGGCACAAAACCGCCCGATGCAATCGCTAAATACCAATCATGGTGTTTTAAAATTTGGCATAACGCTTTAATACCGGGCATTAAAGGCAGTGTACTTTTAAGCTCATCAATTAAACTCTTTTCAATGCCTTCAAGCTTAGCAACACGCTGATATAAGCTTTCACTAAAATCAAGCTTGCCTGCCATTGCCTGCGCGGTCACGCTGGCAACCTCGTCATATACATTCGCCAAGCGTGCAATTTCATCAATACACTCAATAGTAATGGCTGTTGAATCCATATCCATTACTAATAACCCAGGTTTTTGTAAATCAGGGGGACAGGTTACTTGCACTAACTGACACGCCAAGGTATTTGCAAAAGTTTGAAGTTCAAGTGGATTTATTACACGCTCTGCATTTTCTATATAAAAACATAATGCCGGAGATAACCCTAAATCTGGCTGATATTGACAAATAGCCGTTACTTTTTGCTGGTGAGCCGCAAAGAACTCAATAATGCTATTAATATGCTGAATATTAAAATCACCGCCAAAGGCAATACTAAATAACCCGTGGTTTCTGTTTGGTGTTGTATTTAGTGGTGTAAAAACACCTTGTTGGTAGCTAAACCATTTATTAAGAATAAGTGATGATGATAATAGCTCAGCGCTTTGCTGTGCCATGTTCGCGTTCGACATGGGATCTCCGTTTATATTTCCTGACATTTAGCTCATTGATAATAAGGATATGAGATACAAAATTCGCCATCAGGGGGGATTTAGGGTTATAGTGTAGTTGTAACATCAAATCAAAATGCTGTCAGCAGCATAAACGGTGACTATGAAAAATAACCATCTTAAAAATCCACTTACAGCCTCGCAAAAAAAGCGTCTAATTCGTTTATTATTGGCCGCTGGCTGCTTTGTATTATTAAGCTGGGTAGGAATAAACAGTAGCTTTCAAAGCCATCAACTACTATATGATAGTGCTGATAGTGCAGCCAAGTCACTCACTCAGTTTATGGCACTGAATGCCAAAAACCCGCTGATAGAGAAAAACAAATCGCAGCTCACCACCTTGTGCAACAATATCAGTAAAGATGAGTTTGTTCTTTCAGCCACCATTTATGATAAACAAGGTGTAGTGCTTGCAAGCAGCGATAATTGGCAATCACATCATGTATATGGCTTACTACCAGACTCATCGCCTGGCATTAGTAAGTTAAAAACACCGTTTGTTGAACAAGTTATTTCTGACGACAATCGCCCTATTGGCTTTGTATCTATTACCTATTTAACGCGTGCTGCGGTATCTTCAAGCCATAATCATTTTCACGATTTAGGCCGCCAAGTATTACTTATGCTAGTGATTGCTTGTATTTTTACTTGGCAATTAGGCCGAGGGTTAAAACGCTGGCAAGTAAATCGTTATATACAAAAAACGTCAGAGCACGAATCATAAAGCTGCTCAGCTAATCGATATTTATCGCTATTTGACTTTAAAGCATAGAGCGCATCAAACACCTTAGGAATATGCAATGGGGTATTTATTTCTCCCTGATAACCATTTAGCGGCATTGAAGGTGAGTCAGTTTCCAGCACTAAATGCTGTGACTCAAGCTTTGCTACAACCGCACGAGTTTTAGCAGCCCGCTCATAGGTGATAACCCCACCCACTCCAAGCTTAAAGCCCATTTTTATATAATACTGTGCTTGTTGTATTGAGCCTGAAAAAGCATGGATCACACCGCCATTCTTAGGTTTACAACGCTTAAACGATTGCGCTATTAAATCATGGCTTTGTCTGTGATGCACAATCAGCGGTAACTCTAGCTCATTAGCAAGCGCTATTTGTTGCTCAAACAGAAAGGTTTGTTTTTCAAGGTTTTCGATACTGCGATCTAGCCCGCATTCCCCAATAGCCACAAGCTGAGTTTTGTTTGTTTTAGCAAAGTTATACAGTGATTCTAAGTGCGATTGCTGATGTTGCTCTAAAAAATAAGGATGTAGCCCTGCAGCTATTCTAATTTGTGGGTAGGTTGCTTTAAACTCGAGTAGTTTTTGAGACTGCGCCAAGCTAATGCCTGGCACAATAAATTGATTAATGCCCTTTGCTACACAGGCATTAATAAGCGATTCCCGATTTGTATCAAACTCACTAAAATCGAGATGACAGTGTGAGTCTATAAATTGCAAAACCAGTAGCCAACTAAGGGTTTAAGCGGGTTATTTGCCAGCTATTGTCGGCTTGACGCAGATACATAAAGCGATCATGTAAACGATGCGCTCCGCCTTGCCAAAACTCGATTTTTTGCGGCACAACACAATACCCGCCCCAAAAGTCAGGGAGCGGAATTTCACCTTTAGCGAACTTGTTTTTCATGTTGGTAAAGGTTTCCATTAGCACTTTACGCGACGAAATTGGACGACTTTGTTGCGACGCCCATGCGGCTAATTGACTTTCTTTAGGTCGAGATAAAAAGTATTTAGCAACAGCCGATGTAGGTAATGGCTGCGCTTCACCATACACAATTACTTGGCGATCCATAGGGTGCCATGGAAAGTGCAAGGAAATTTTGTTATTGCCTTTTAGTTCTTGCGCTTTACGTGAACCGGTATTAGTAAAAAACACAAAACCGTTATCATCTAAATGCTTTAGCAACACAATACGCTGTGAAGGCTGACCGGTTTCATCGACCGTAGCGACCACCATTGCTGTAGGATCAGGCAAGTTACTACCAACAGCATGCTCAAGCCACGTTTCAAACTGCTTAAACGGATCATCAAGCAAGTTGTCTTCACTAAGCGCATCTTGCAGGTATTCACGACGAATATCTTCGAGTTTCATATCAAATCCTTCTTTAAAAGCTATCAGCTACAAAATTGGTGAACATTCCGAACAGTGTCAATATAAAATTATCTGCAAGTGTAGGCGTGCTAGCAAGGCGGTAAAACTATTTATGTCAAGGAGCATACGGTTTGTATGTGACTTAGGCTAAATAATTTTACCAACGCAGCTAAAGCGAACTACACGCAGCAGACGCTCACCTAAGTAGTTTAGTCTAAGATAAGGCGGACACTCGACTTATCCCTATGAGCATACGTAGTTGTATGTGATTAGGGTCAGTCGAGTGGACAACGCAGTATTAGATTAAAATACGACGGTGATTACATTTGCTCCATGACTTCGATACCTAGTAGATCTAAGCCTGTGCGCAGCGTATCTGCCACTAAATTACACAACACTAAACGACTATCACGAACACTTGGCTCTACGCCCTCTTTAAGTACTGGGCAAGCTTCGTAGAATGTCATATATAGGCTAGCTAGTTCGTATAAGTAACCACATAATACGTGCGGTGTGGCTTCATTGATCATCAGATCAAGAACTTCTTCTAACTGCAATAATTTAAGCGCGAGCGTTTTCTCTTGCGGCTCAATAATGCTCACATCAGCCTTTAAGCTTGCAGCATCAACACCTGACTTACGGAAAATACTGCGAACACGCGTATACGCATATTGTAAGTAAGGGGCTGTTGCGCCTTCAAAGCTTAGCATGCTGTCCCAGTTGAAGATGTAATCGCTGGTACGATGCTTAGAAAGGTCAGCATATTTAACTGCGCCAATACCCACTTTACGTGCAATTTCACTACGGTCTTCGTCAGATAAATCTGATTCACGCTCAGCGAGTTTAGCTGCTGCGCGAGTAATTGACTCTTCAAGTAAATCAGCTAATTTTACCGTGCCGCCTGTACGGGTTTTAAATGGTTTGCCATCAGCACCCATCATGGTGCCAAATGGGCAAAACTCGTAACTGGTTTCATCACGTAATAAACCAGCTTTACGCGCAGTAAGCTCCACTTGATTAAAGTGAAGGCTCTGGCGCGCATCAACAAATATTAAAATACGCTCAGCGCCTAGTTTGTTTGAACGGTAATCACACGCGGCTAAATCTGTGGTTGCATATAAGAAGCCGCCACCTGATTTTTGCACGATAAACGCTGAAGGCTCACCGTCTTTATTTGCCAGCTCATCTAAAAATACCACTTGTGCGCCTTGCGACTCTACTGCAATATTTTTATCTTTTAATAGGCTAATAATATCGTTAAGTTCACTGTTATAAGCACTTTCAGCCATAATATCGGCAGGCGTAAGGGTTACATTTAAACGCTTGTATACTTCTTCAGAGTGCTTCACTGAAGTGGCAATAAATAGTTTCCACAGTTTTTCACAGTGAGCGTCGCCACCTTGCAGTTTAACTACGTAGTTACGTGCTTTATCGGCAAAGCCTTCTTCGTCATCAAAACGCTTTTTAGCATCGCGGTAAAAGGTTTCTAAGTCAGCAAGCGCAACAGTGTCTAAATCAACACCTTGGTTAATTTGATCTTCTAAATGCGCAATCAACATGCCAAACTGTGTGCCCCAATCACCCATGTGATTTTGACGTACAACGGTATCGCCTCTAAATTCAAGTGCGCGTACTACCGCATCACCAATAATAGTTGAGCGTAAGTGACCTACGTGCATTTCTTTTGCAAGGTTAGGCGATGAGTAATCAACCACTACTTTTTGTGGTTTGGGGTGCTCGTTTACTGCAAGTTTTGCGTGGTTATTAGCGGCTTGTACGCTTTGTGCTAAAAACTCAGGCTTTAAGTGAATATTAATAAAACCAGGGCCAGCAATTTCAGTTTTTTCGGCAATGTCGCTTACATCTAACTGATCAATAATTTTTTGCGCCAATTCACGTGGGTTACTTTTCATTTTTTTAGCTGCGCCCATCGCGCCATTAATTTGGTAATCACCAAACTGTGGACGTGTGCTTTGCGTAACCGCTGGGTTAGTATCTTCTGGTAGGCCTGCGGCGGTCATAGCGGCAATGGCTTTTTCTACTAAAATAGTACGAATATTCATTATATTATTTACCTTTATAAGCCCGCCAAAGCAGGCTTTGTGTTAATTCTAGTTGGTCAGTTCTAGTTTTCACGCGTGTGGTTAAATGTCACTTCAGGGTAACGCTCAGTCGACAAATTAAGGTTTACACGACTCGGCGCGATGTAAGTTAAATTATCGCCACCATCGAGTGCTAAGTTGCTTTCGCACTTACGCTTAAACTCTTCAAACTTTTTAACATCATCACAGCTAACCCAGCGGGCTGTATTTACATTAACGCTTTCGTAAATTGCATCAACGTTGTACTCAGCTTTTAAACGCGCTACAACCACATCAAACTGCAACACACCTACCGCACCTACAATTAAGTCATTATTAATTAATGGTCTGAATACTTGTACTGCGCCCTCTTCTGAAAGCTGTACCAACCCTTTTAATAACTGTTTTTGTTTTAATGGATCGCGCAGGCGAATTCGGCGGAACAGTTCAGGGGCGAAGTTTGGAATACCGCTAAACTTAATTTTTTCACCTTGGGTAAAAGTATCACCAATTTGAATCGTACCGTGGTTGTGTAATCCAATGATATCACCAGCGTAAGCATCAGCCGCACGCTCACGATCGCCCGCCATAAAGGTTACCGCATCAGAAATACTAACTTGTTTACCGATACGCACATGATTCATTTTCATGCCTTGGCTATATTTACCCGATACAATACGCATAAAGGCAATACGGTCGCGGTGCTTTGGATCCATGTTAGCCTGAATTTTAAATACAAACCCAGTGAAGTTTTCTTCTGTGGCTACAACTTGGCGATCTTCAGTCTCACGTGGTAATGGGGTTGGCGCCCATTGAGTTAACCCATCTAAAACATGATCTACACCAAAGTTACCAAGTGCGGTACCAAAATACACAGGCGATAACTCACCCGCTAAGAATAGATCTAAATCAAATTCGTGTGATGCACCAATAACCAACTCTAACTCGTCACGTAATTGCGCTGCAAGTTCATCACCAATGGCTTGGTCAAGCTCAGGGTTATCGAGCCCTTTAATGCTGCGTACTTCTTGAATAGTGTGACCTTGACCCGTTTTATATAAAATGGTCTCTTCGTTATGGATATGGTAAACACCTTTAAACTCTTTACCACAGCCAATGGGCCAAGTAACAGGTGCACAGGCAATATTTAGCTCTGTTTCTACTTCATCGAGTAGTTCCATTGGGTCGCGAATATCACGGTCACATTTATTCATAAAGGTAACAATAGGCGTGGTACGCAGGCGTGTTACTTCCATTAGCTTACGGGTACGTTCTTCTACACCTTTAGCAGCATCAATGACCATTAAACACGAATCTACCGCGGTTAAAGTTCGGTATGTATCTTCAGAGAAGTCTTCGTGTCCTGGGGTATCAAGTAAATTAACTAACGCATTGTTATATGGAAATTGCATTACAGAGGTAGTAACAGAAATACCACGCTCTTTTTCCATTTCCATCCAATCCGACTTAGCATGCTGATTAGAACCACGGCCTTTAACCGTTCCAGCTTTTTGAATTGCTTGTCCGAATAACAATACTTTTTCAGTGATAGTGGTTTTACCCGCATCCGGATGCGAGATGATCGCAAAGGTACGGCGTTTATTAATTTCGCTAAGGAGATTTTGGTCTGCCATTAAAAAGGTTCTTTTAGTTGATATACGGATGTATTTATATTTTAGTATGCTGAGCTTTTAAGGCTAAAAACAAGCTAACCTCTAAAGCTCAACATACCCCAACAAGAACCCAAATTAGTTCTTGTGATGCTATCCGTTAAGTTAATCGTAATTGAAGACTATTTTCGCTGATCTTGGCGCTATAAACAATCAATGGTTAGTTATTAACGGATCTTTTTTAATGAAGCGATTAATATTGGTGTTTCCAATTATTATTAACAATATCGATATAAATTGCCCACTAACTTAACACCAAGCTTGAGTAATAATGCTGTAAATCATATTATTGGTCAATTACATGGAAGATTTGATGTTGGGTAATGAAAACCAGTAAGCTAAGTATTCGATTATTATGGTATATAACTCCACTGGTTATACTGCCGTTGTTATTTTTAGGGGGCTTTACGCTCACTAATGTAACCAACTCCACGCAAAAACAAGCCGACTTGATCATGAGTCGCTTTGTAGAACAACAGCAGCAAAAAGTATTCAACTATATCGATTCTTTTCATGCAACGGCTAAGTTACTCTCTGCTTCACCGGTACTAAGTGACTTTTTAGCTAAAGATTTATTTGAAGACGCCAGCTATACCTATCGCCTTGGCGCGTTAATGGACGTATTTGCCAGTTACAGTGAAGCCTACCCTGACATTATTAGTATTAACTTAGTCTCAAAAACCGGTAAAAGTGACGCCTATTACTCCAGTAATTTAACCGTAGCGCCCAAATCCTACCCATTTTTTGATCAAGTAAAACAAAGTAATTTAAGTCAGCAGCAGTTTATGGTGCAAAAAGAAGATGGCACCACCAATTTATACTTTGTACAGCGTATATATAGCGTCGACTATTATTTAAAACGCCCACAACAGCTAGGCTTTATTATTCTTAAAGTAGACCCCTCTATTTTAAACACCAGTATTTTAGAAGCGCCTTATAACAACACCTTAAATTTATTACTGGCCAGCGATGGTAAAATTTTATTTAGCTCTGATTATAAAATGCGCGGCCACTATGTTACTAAATATGAATTAAATAAAATTAACGATCTAGCTGATATAGGTAGCTTATCAACTATTGAGCTTTCAAGTGTTGATAAAATAGAGCGACTAATTTTTGCCGCCCAAATGAGTGGCGGCTACTATTATGTGTCGACTATTCCTAAAGCGGTGTTATATCAATCGGGTAAAGCAATTAGTGTGATCACCGGGCTAATTGTAATTATTTCTGTGATCACCCTCCCAATCTTAATTTTTATTGTGGTGCGTAATTTACTGCTTAACCCAATAGAATTATTAGGTGAAGCAAGTCATCGCGTTGGTGATGGCGATCTCTCTGTTACACTACCTGCTTATACTACGGATGAAGTAGGGATACTGTTTAACGACTTTAATCACATGATTAACCAAATTAAGCATTATCAACAGCAACTTGAAGAATATAAGCATCACTTAGAAGACAAAGTAGAAAGCCGGACTAAGGCGCTTGAATCGATGAACAGCAAGCTTGAAACCGCCATAGCCCAAGCAGAACAAGCAAACCAGCTTAAAAGCCGCTTTTTAGCCAATATGAGTCATGAAATTCGCACCCCGCTTACAGCTATTATGGGATTTACAGAGCAACTACTGCACAGCGAAAAAGCAACCAATGACAAACACCATTTAGGTACTATTCTACGTAATTCAAAACATTTGTTAGAGCTTATTAATAATATTCTCGATCTTTCAAAAATTGAAGCCGAAAAACTCGCGGTTGAAAAAACGCCGCTAAATGTTGTACAGCTTATTCATGATGTTGAATCAATCATTAAACCTTTAGCACAAGAGAAACAGCTATCATTTACAATTAATTATACACTTCCGCTACCGCATACTATTAATAGTGATATTACTCGCTTAAAGCAAATACTCATTAATATTGCCAGTAATGCGGTTAAATTTACTGAGCAAGGTCAGGTTACTATAACCGCTAAATACCAAGCACCAAAAACGCTTACCTTTGTTATAGAAGATACCGGCATTGGTATGTCGTCAAACCAAATTAATCGATTGTTTACGCCATTTGAGCAAGCCGATGCCACAACGACACGTCGGTTTGGTGGTACGGGATTGGGGCTGTGTATATCAAAAAATTTGGCTCAATTGTTAGGTGGGGATGTAAGTGTAACCAGTGAGGTGGGCGTGGGTAGTTGCTTTACTATCGATATAGATTGCCATTTGAATAATAGCCTTGGCGGCAATTTATTATTAACCGAACACTCTCAACTAACACCAGAAAAGGATCCGCAGCTATCTTTTGCGAGCAACAGCTTTGATGCACAAATTTTGGTCGCAGAAGATAACCCCGATAATCAGTTATTGATTAAATTGCTATTACAAACATGGGGATTAGAGCCCGATATAGCCAACAATGGTGCACAAGCTGTAGAAATGGCATTAGTAAACGACTACCAGCTTATAATCATGGATATGCAAATGCCGGTTATGGGTGGGTTAGAAGCGACTAAAATGCTTAGAGATGCAGCCTACGATGGCCCAATTATCGCCCTAACCGCGAATGTGATGAATCATGATATTGATACTTACCTTGAAGCAGGCTGTGATGAAGCGCTGGGAAAACCTATTGATAAAGACGCACTAGAAAATGTATTAGTTAGCTATTTACACCTTGAGCGTGATAACCAAAATAAGTGGGATAGCTTATTGAAGAGCGAAAAGTTTCAGCAAATAAACGCAAACTATTTAGCAAGTTTGCCAGATTATTTGCAACAGATAAAAACCCTATATAACAGCCAAGATTGCGAGACACTACGCGCCCTTGCCCACAGTATTAAGGGCAGCGCTGGTTGTTTTAACTTTGATGAAATTTACCAAAGCGCTTCAGCGGTTGAACACAGTTTAAAAGGTAATGATATGCCACAAAGAGAAAAGTGCGTAGCAGAACTTATTGCTGCAATAGAGCAAGCCATCGCTAATAAGTAATCGTTAAAAATTTAAACCCAGTGCCATGCCCATTAAAATCGCGTCTTCAAAGCCGTTTTTATTGGGTGCATCACTGGGGTAATAATTTTTACGTACTGACATTTCAATAAAGCCCGCACGTTCATACAAAGCAATAGCCCGCGTATTAGATTCGCGGACTTCTAAAAATAAGTTTTCAGCGCTGTGTTGCTCACCATAAGCTATAAACTGCGTTAATAACTGCTGAGCAAACCCTTGCCCCTGAAAGCTCGGAGCAACACAAATATCCATTAAGGTAAAATCGGGCCCTGCTTTTTCACCAATGTAAAAACCTATCATTTGCTCGTCGTCGAACGCGGCTAAATTAAAATAGCGGCCCTGCAAACACGACTGCATCGTTTTTAATGTCCAAGGATGTGTGTGGCAAGTGGTTTCAATGGCCATTAGCTCATTGATATTCTCATCGGTAACTGACTTAAAGTGTATCAAGGTGTTCACTCATTAATGCCCATAACGCACGTTTTTGTGCACTGGACAGGGTGGAATCAGGCAAGCCTAATCGTTGCTCATTAAACTCAATAGTTGATGACTTAACAATCTTGTTAATTGTTACAGGCGCAAATGCACGCTCAATATCATCTTTTAATGTATCACTGAGTATTAACGATGAATTAGCTGACTGCTCTGACTGAGCTGGGCGAAAGTGTTGATTAAGTTCAAGCTTTTCTATACCAAAAACAGATGCGTAACGTGAATGCATAACGACTCGATGGAATTAGTAAGATGAATAATATAGGAAGTAATCAAAACGATGTAAAGAAGAAATGGCAGGGGCGGAGAGATTCGAACTCCCAACCGTCGGTTTTGGAGACCGCTGTTCTACCAATTGGAACTACGCCCCTGCAATGACGATGAATTATAAAGACCTTTTGACAAAGGTAAAGTAAAAATTCAACTTTTCGGTTTGTTTGCTTTTTAAATAAACAAAACGGCGAATTAGCATGCTAATTCGCCGTTAGTTATTACTTAATTATAGCAATGGGAGGATTATTCCCACTCGATAGTGGCAGGTGGTTTACCTGAAATATCGTAAACAACACGAGAAATACCGTCGATTTCATTAATGATGCGGTTTGAAACAACACCTAAGAACTCATACGGTAAATGTGACCAACGCGCAGTCATAAAGTCGATGGTTTCTACACAACGAAGTGAAACAACCCAATCGTACTTACGTGCATCACCCATAACCCCTACCGACTTAACCGGTAAGAATACAGTAAACGCTTGACTTACTTTATGGTAAAGCTCTGCTTTGTGAAGCTCTTCAATGAAAATAGCATCAGCGCGGCGTAATAAATCACAGTACTCTTTTTTGATTTCGCCAAGTACACGCACACCTAAACCTGGCCCTGGGAATGGGTGACGGTAAAGCATGTCGTACGGTAAACCTAGCTCTAAACCAATTTTACGTACTTCGTCCTTAAATAACTCACGTAATGGCTCTACTAAGCCCATTTGCATATCATCTGGTAAGCCGCCCACATTATGGTGCGATTTAATTACGTGCGCTTTACCAGTCGCTGAGGCCGCTGATTCGATTACGTCAGGGTAAATTGTACCTTGGCCTAACCATTTTGCGTTTTTAAGCTTTTTAGCTTGCTCATCAAATACGTTAATAAACGTATGGCCAATGGCTTTACGCTTATCTTCTGGGTCTGATTTACCTGCTAAGTCATTTAAGAATTGATCTTCGGCATCTACTTTTACAATGTTTAAACCAAACTTATTGCCAAACATGTCCATGACTTGTTGGCCTTCGTTTAAACGAAGTAGCCCGTTATCTACAAATACACAGGTTAGTCGCTCACCAATAGCGCGGTGAATAAGCATCGCCACAACCGATGAATCTACACCGCCTGATAAGCCTAAAATAACTTCGTCGTCGCCAACGGTTTCTTTGATACGCTCAATAGCATCATCAATTATTTTTGCTGGCGTCCATAATTTTTCACAACCACAAATATCAATAGCAAAACGTTCTAATAAGCGTTGACCTTGATGTGTGTGTGTTACTTCTGGGTGAAATTGTACGCCGTAAAAACGTTTTTCTTCGTTAGACATTGCCGCATGTGGACAAGTAGATGTTTTAGCAGTAGTTTTAAAAGTATCTGGAATTTCCATTACTTTATCGCCGTGGCTCATCCACACGTCAAGTACGCCATTGCCGCCATCAGTAATATGATCTTCAATTGCATCAAATAATGCACAGTTACCCACTTTTTCAACTTGTGCGTAACCAAATTCTTTTTTATCTGAGCTATGTACACGGCCGCCAAGCTGCGTTGCCATAGTTTGCATACCGTAACAAATACCAAGTACGGGTACGCCAGCATTAAATACATACTCAGGAGCACGCGGGCTGTTTTCAAGCGTAGTTGATTCTGGGCCACCTGAAAGGATAATACCTTGTGGGTTAAACTCGCGAATTTGCTCTTCGGTTACATCCCAAGCCCAAAGCTCACAGTAAACACCAATTTCGCGTACGCGACGGGCAATTAACTGCGTGTATTGTGAACCAAAATCTAAAATGAGGATTCGTGAATCGTGAATGTCTTTGCTCATGAAGTATCTCGTAAAGTCAGGTGCTAAACGCCACCAGCTTAAGCTGTGTGACTATATTAGGGCTAACAAAGGTTAGCCCACTTATTTCAAGTTGTTAAGGCTGATTAGCCTAAACGGTAGTTCGGTGCTTCTTTAGTGATTTGCACATCATGAACATGCGACTCACCCATACCAGCAGAAGTAACACGTACAAATTGTGGCTTAGTGTTTAGCTCTTCAATGGTGGCACAACCGGTTAAACCCATTGCACTGCGAAGACCACCCACTTGTTGGTGAATAATGGTTGCAATTGGTCCTTTATAAGCAACACGACCTTCAATACCTTCAGGTACTAACTTGTCAGCTTGGTTTGATTTTTGGAAGTAGCGATCTGATGAACCTTCTTTTTGATCCATCGCTCCTAGGCTACCCATACCACGGTAAGACTTGTAGTAGCGACCTTGATAAAGTTCAACTTCACCCGGAGCTTCTTCAGTACCCGCGAGCATAGAGCCAACCATTACACACGATGCACCCGCAACCAATGCTTTTACAATATCACCAGAAAAACGAATACCGCCATCGGCAATCACTGGAATATCGCGACCTTTAAGGCCTTCAACCGCATCTGAAATAGCTGTTATTTGTGGTACACCACAACCAGTAACAATACGTGTAGTACAAATAGAACCTGGGCCGATACCTACTTTAACAGCATCAACACCGGCATCTGCAAGGGCAATAGCACCTTCGGCAGTTGCCACGTTACCCGCAACAATTTGTAAATCTGGGTAAGCTTGACGAGTCGCTGCAACACGGTCAATAACACCTTGAGAGTGACCATGAGAAGTATCGATTAGTAGTACATCAACACCGGCTTCAACTAATGCAGCAATACGCTCATCAGTACCTGCGCCAACACCTACCGCAGCACCTACACGTAAACGACCTTGCTCGTCTTTACATGCATCTGGTTTGTCTTGTGCTTTTTGGTAATCTTTTACGGTGATCATGCCTTTAAGTTTAAACGCATCATCAACCACAAGAATCTTTTCAATGCGGTGTTCGTGCATTAAGCTTAAGATATCTTCGCGAGCGGTGCCCTCTTTAACCGTTACTAGGTTTTCTTTTTTCGTCATCACTGTTGAAACCGGCTGTTCAAGCTTAGTTTCAAAGCGCATATCACGACTAGTTACGATACCTACAAGGTTATTTTCGCTATCGGTGACCGGAAAACCTGAGAATCCCTTTTCCTGAGACAGCTCAACGGCATCTGCAATAGTCAGATCGGCGGTTACTGTAACAGGGTATGAAACAATACCTGCTTCATAGGTTTTAACTTTACGAACATTTTTCGCTTGTTCTGCAATGGTCATGTTTTTATGAATAAAACCAAGACCACCTTCCTGCGCGAGGGCAATAGCTAAACGAGCTTCTGTAACAGTATCCATAGATGCTGAAATGAGCGGCAAGTTAAGTTTGATACCACGCGTTAAGCGAGTTGAAATATTTGCCGTGTGTGGCAAAACAGTAGAATGACCAGGTACTAAAAGTACGTCATCAAAGGTAAGAGCTTCTTTAGCGATTCTAAGCATTTTGGCAACTTCTCACATGTGGATCTAAGATAAGGAATTGCGGCCAAATTTTAACAGCGTTGCAGGCACTAGTAAATAATATTTTGTATTTATTTATGATAAGCTAGGTTTATAAATGTTTTTTGGTAGTTTTTATGTTTTCTAAGCCCTCGCAAACGGTTTATACCGTATCTCGCCTTAATCGTGAAATACGTGCCTTACTTGAACAAGGTTTTGCGTCTTTAGTACTCACCGGTGAAATTTCAAACTTTATCACCCCAGCATCTGGGCACTGGTATTTTTCGTTAAAAGACGACAAAGCGCAAATTAAAGCCGCCATGTGGCGAGGTAATAATCGCAACCAAAGCTACCGCCCTGTAAATGGCGCACAAGTAACCGTTAAAGCTCGTGTATCTTTGTACGAACCCCGTGGTGACTACCAGCTTATTGTAGAAAGCATGGAACCTGCAGGAGAAGGGCAACTTAAGCAAGAGTTTGACGCGCTAAAAATGCGTTTGGCTGCAGAGGGTTTATTTAGCTCCGTTTATAAAAAATCCCTACCCCAAAACATAAATCGCATAGGGGTGATCACCTCACCTACAGGCGCCGCAATTAAAGATATTTTAACTGTGCTAAAACGTCGTGCGCCGCAATTAGAAGTGGTTATTTATCCTGCTATGGTGCAAGGCAAAGAAGCGCATGGTCATTTAATCAAGCAAATAGAGCTGGCAAATCGTCGTAACGAAGTCGATGTGATTATTCTTGGGCGCGGTGGTGGTTCATTAGAGGATTTATGGTGTTTTAATCATGAGCAACTTGCTCGTGCAATTTATCAAAGCGAACTACCCATTGTGAGCGCTGTTGGCCATGAAATAGACACCACGATTAGCGATTATGTCGCTGATGTGCGCGCTGCAACGCCCTCGGCGGCCGCAGAGCTAGTAAGCCCCAATACGCAAGAACTGCACAATAGAGTTAACCAATTAATTAGCCGTTTAGCGAATGCATTTAAACATGACATTGCCGATAAACGCGCACTGGCAACTCAGCTACAGCATCGTTTAAATTTATGCCACCCGCGCAATCAGCTTAACCAAAAGTCACAACGCTTAGATGAGTTGAGTATTGCACTGCAACAGGCAATGCGTCAGCGTTTATACCAGCAAGAACGCGTGTTAGCTAATTTAACTCCACGCCTAATGCGCCAATCACCAGATAAAAAGCTAGCAAATGCAAACCATCAGTTAGCACAGCTACATGCAAGGTTACACCAAGCGATGCAGCAGCAACTACAAAACGCAAATAATACGCTTGCCTTACAGGCGAGTCGGCTTGATTCGGTTAGCCCCCTTAATGTATTAGCGCGCGGTTACAGCATAACGAAAACGGCGCAAAATAAAGTGGTTAAATCAGTGGAAGATGTAAAAGTGGGTGATGTGTTGATCACTGAGTTAGTAGATGGCCAAGTTATTTCAAAGGTAGAAGCTTAGCCATATTGCTAAGCGCTAGCCTTGCGTACTTACGGTAAACTCAATACGGGCATCGTTAGATTGAGATGCACTGAGTTTAAATTGCTGCCACCAAGGTTCAAGATGAAGCTTATCGTTAATCTCGCGCCATAATTTAGCCCCATAACTAACGGCATTCTGGTTTATGGTAAGCTCAAACTTGCAAATTGTTTGCTTACACTTAAGCGCTGTAAGCTCCGCGCTATCTGCAAACTCATTAATAATTAAAAAGTCATTTAACGCGACTTCAAGCTCGTAACTCCATTCGAGATTATCAGCTTCTTGCTCAAACTGTATTGCGAGCTCATCATCAAGCTCTACACTTTCTAATTGATTTAACTTTAGCTGTTGTTGAGACTGCTTAAGCTGGATTGATTTTTTTTCAAGCCGCTGATTAAGCTCAACCACATGTTGTGCTAGCTGAGTTTGTTGATCAGCCTCTTGGGCTTTATTAACCTGCACTAAACCTTGCAAAGTAGTTGGCTGATTATTGACTTGAGTGTTAGGCGAAGAGATTACAGCTTGTTTGGGCGCTGAGGAAACACCAGTGGAATCTTTAAAAAACAAAAAGTAACCACTTGCTAACGCCACGCCTGAAGAAAAACAGAGCAGCATGGCCACAAGGTTACTTTTATATATCATTTCTAGGTACTCAAAAATTAAAGCATGGCACTGGTGTGCGATTCGTTTTCTGGCTCGGGGTATTCTAAAAAGTTTTGGTTCATACTTTCTGCCGGGCACTCACAATCAGGACGACCAATAATTTTTGCAGGTACACCAACAGCAGTTGTGTGAGGTGGCACAGGGCTTAGTACCACAGAGCCTGCACCAATACGTGCGCCCTCGCCTACTTCAATATTACCCAACACTTTAGCACCCGCACCAATAAGTACGCCCGCTCTAATTTTAGGATGGCGATCGCCTTGCTCGTTACCCGTACCACCTAATGTAACCGATTGTAATATCGATACATTATCTTCAATTACTGCAGTTTCACCTATAACAATACCGGTGGCATGGTCAAACATGATGCCTTGGCCTACTTTACAGGCAGGGTGAATATCAACCCCAAACACCTCTGAGGTACGGCTTTGAATAAAGCGTGCAAGCTCTTTACGGTTTTGTTGCCATAAGCAGTTAGCTAAGCGGTGCGCTTGTATCGCATGAAACCCTTTTAAATTTAAAATCACAGTAAGGTAGGTTTCGGCCGCAGGGTCACGGTCTTTTACCGCTTTAATATCATGAGCAACATACGTCAGCATCCGGTCACACTTTACAAAAGCTTGGTCAAACAGCTCACGGATTGTAAAGGCAGAAACCACAGCGTCAGCTAGTTTATTAGCAACAATAAAACTCAATGCAGACCCTAAGCATTCGTGATTTAAAATACACGAATACACATGGCTCGCTAAAAGAGGTTCACGGGTTACTACTTCATTTGCTTCACTGCGAAGCTGTTGCCAAATTTCATGACGCATAATAATGCCTTAAGATTAGTACAAAGAGCCTACCGCTAATTCTAACGGATTTAGCCGCCTAGGTGTTAATCCCTTTGTTATTTGTTCTAGTTATTAGATATAACCAGGGTCTGTTGACCTTTCAAGGTTAAATTTGCAGCAGCCTGTTTGGTATTTAAGCAAGGCAGAGCCTATGCAGTGTGGTTATTCCTCATAAGTAGATGAAGGCGCTACCCGAAGGGTTCTGCCTAGAGGCGATTTACTCTTTGTTGTCTACATGGATGTAGGTAAGGGGCGTGAGCAGGACGCGGAAGCTTTGCTCGGTTTTTACTTATTCTTACATGGATGTAAGCCAGTAGAATAACGCAGGAGCAGTTATCGAGCCCACTAGGTTACAAACCTCGCGCCGCGATTAAACCGCCCCTAGTTTGAACAAATTTTAATCCGCAAAGGTTAACAGACCCAAGTATTTACAACCTAAAATATAAAAATGCCCCAATGCTTAAGGCTCCGGGGCATTTTTTAATACTTAAAAACTTAAATTATTGAAATACTTTATCCACCTTCACTACTTCAATATTTTTCGTTGGTATTGCCAGTTTGTAATCAGCAATCACTTTATCTTCAGCCACTAACTCGGCAGGTTTATCGGTGTTATACACCATAGGCGAGGTTTGCATAGTTGCTAAACGTTTTTGCATATCTTCACCATCACCGGTAACAAACACATAGTGAATATTCTCGGTTTGTAGGTTGTCTTTAATCACTCGATTTACATCGTCAACAGTCAATGTTTTCAGTTTGCTTGTAACGTAGTTTACAAAACTATCGGTGTTATAAAACTCGCTATCTAGCGCATAACCTAACTGACGATTTTGACTAGCAACCATTTGCGGCACAAAGTTAATTAAAAAGTTACGTGTGGCTTCAAAATCAGCCTCAGTCATGCCATTTTTAATTAATTTATCTAGCTCAAATAATGCGGTACGGGTAGCAAAATGCGCATCGTTGTTTGAGCGCAGTGGACGCAGCCACACCTGGAATATTTGCTCCGAGCGGCCTAAGTTTGCATCAGGTTTAGTTTGAAACATACCCCTAGGGAAGTATTCAATATAGGCGTAATCGCCATAGTTCATGCCACGCGTTTGACGAATACGTTCGTACAAGTAACTGTTAGAACTACGATGCTCACCAAAGTACGAACGCACTAGCCACAATGCAGTCCAGTCTTCGCTGCTACGAATTGTATCAATAGGAAAGCCAAACGATACAGCTGTTGATTGCGCTGACTTTTCAACAATTGTTGCATGATGACCTTTAAGCTCTGGCGCATCAGGGATTGTTAAGCGGCTTTGTTCGCCTTTTGGAAGTGTCGCCAAGTCAGCTAACATTTGTGCTTTAAGTTTTTCAGGTACGGCACCAATTAAACCCACAGTAAGTTTAGCTTGTGTAAGTTCAGCATTATAAAACGCTTTAACATCATCAAGAGTCAGCGCTTCTAAATCAGATAAGTCACCGTAGTTATAGCTTTCATAAGGGTGGCCTTTATAAAGCACGCTGTAGAGCACTTCTTTACCCAACTCTTCGTCGTTAGAAGCTTTTAAGCCTGATTTAATGCCATCGATCATTTCTTTTTTCAGGCGCTTAAAGTCATCTTCTCTAAAGCCTGGGCTTAACAGCTGCTCACTCACTAAAGCATACCACTGAGCAGCATTATCTTTATGAATACGCCCTTGGAACGACAGCATTTCTTTATCTATTTGATAACCAAAACTACCCGCCAGCGGATACATTGCCTTTTTAATATCTTTGTAACTCATTGAGGTTGAGCCACCTTGCGCCAGCATTGCGGCAGTTAAAGCCGCTACGCCTTTTTTACCCTGCGGATCGGCAGCGGCACCGGTATTAAATAATAAGTTAATATCGATTAACGGCGAGCTATTGGTTTTATCAAGCACCTTAAAGATAGGCTTACTCGGTGCTTGCTGATACTTAGCTACCAAGGCATTTAAGTCGCTTTCTTGCTCAAAACCAGGGGCTTTATCAAGTGCCGACATAGTAATTGTGGTGCGGGCATTATCAACAAAATACTTATTTGCAACGGCTCTAATATCTTCGCTAGTGATATTGTCTGCCGATTTATACAGCTGATTAATCACCTCAGGATCGCGCTCAAAATGCATATAGCTGGCAAGTGTAGAGGCAATTGCTTGCGATGAATCTAAACCATTTATAAAACTGTATTTAAGGTTAGACTTTAAATCGCTGAGTTTTTGGCTATCAACCAACTCGGTACGCGCTTTAGCATACGTACGATTAATGGCATCACGTACTGTGGCTAAATCATCGGCATTTTCAACTTTTACAAATACATGCAGTAACCCTGGATCTTTTGTCTCTGGGTTGTAGGTAAACATTTGACTCGCTATTTGCCTTTCTACTACCAGCTCTTGGTAAATATCTGAATTGCTAGAAAAATAAAGCTGCGAGAGTAAATCTAATGCGGCTCTGTCTTTTTTCTGAGGCTCCCATGCGGCGCCTTTATACGACACAAGTAACCAGTGACCAGGTAATCCTTCGTTTTGCTCATGCACATATTTTGGCGCTTGTTGAGTTGGCTCTTTTGGAATATCAGCAACATAGTCGCCTTTTTGCCAGTTACCCCAGTGCTTTTTAACCATCGCCATGGTCTCTTTTGGCTCAACATCACCAACAATCACAAGCGATACATATTCAGGCTTATAAAACTTAGCAAAAAATTCTTTACCGTAGGCCATTTGATCTGGCATGGCTTCAATATCTTCAAAAAAGCCCATAGTAGTGTGTTTATAGGTATGTTTATCGAACGCTTCTTGGCGTACCGCACTTAATAATTTACGAATTGGACTGGCATTATTTTTTAAGTACTCGCCTTTAACCGTTAGCGCTTCCGTTCTAAATTGTTCTTCGGTGTAGCTTAAGTTTTGAAAAATATCAGCTTCAATCTCAAGTACTTTATCAAGATGCTGTTTTGAAAAATTTAAGTGGTAGTTAGTGTAATCGTTAGTTGTATAGGCGCGGTTATCAACCCCTGAATTTTTTAGAATATCTGAATACACATCTTGCGGAAACTTTTCAGAGCCTTTAAACATCATGTGTTCAAAAAAGTGAGCAAAACCAGTTTTACCCGCTTCCACTTCATTACGCGAGCCAACAGATACAGGTATTTGTAGCGATACTACATCTGGGTAATCGGTTTTAACTACCATAACGCGCAAGCCGTTATCTAGCTCTTCTATTAGGTAATCTTGTGAAAAAACACGCTCATCTGCTTTATTAACTTGTTCTTGTTGGGCTACTGTTTGCGTGTTTTGACTTTGCTGCATAGCGCAACCCGTTAAAGCCAGCGATACCGCTAGGCTAGTTGCCAATAATTTAAATTTCATTGTTATCCCTTTTTAAATTGAGCAATTTTTAAAACATTTACCAAACTAAGTATGCCGTAAAGTAATTAAATATAAGAGCCCTAAGCCTATTAATTATGTAAACAACTGTGTCAGTTATTGCTGGTAACTTGGTTTAACTATGAAAATAATTCACGTTAGTTGAGAAACTTTCAATAAATAAATCTATCTAGACGTCTAAATGGCTGCTATATTAAATCCATCATCACAAATTAAGCTGGAATGGGGATTATGGCTTTATCACTTCAAGAAAAAATACAGGACACCAACCAAGGTGTTTACCTAATTGGCACAACACCGCCAAAAATTGGGACTGATAAAGCGCAATTAAAAATCATTGCCGAAAAGTTATTAGGCCGTTTACACGAAATTGAATATGACGGCGTAGTTATTTATGACATTCAAGATGAAAGTAGCCGTACAGAGCAAGCGCGTCCATTTGCATTTAAGCAAACAGTTGATCCGCGCGAGTACAGCCAACTCTTACGAGGCTTATCTGATCTTGATGTAATTACTTATAAAAGTGTAGCTCAGCGCGGTGTGAGTGAGTTTAAAGCGTGGTTAGATGAAACCAAAAATGACTACGATTTAAAAAACGTGGTGTTAGTGGGTAGCCCTTCATCAGCAGGTGATATAAAGCTGAGCTTACCGAATGCCTATAAAACACTGGCAGAGCAGTCTGAAGATTTCTTTTTAGGTGGTGTAACCATTGCTGAGCGCCATGCCAATAAGCGCAACGAGCACCAACGCTTAATAGAAAAAACAGCACAAGGATGCCAGTTTTTTATCTCTCAAGCCGTTTACAATGCACAAGCAACCATAGATTTAATAACCAGTTATGCGCGCACATGCAAAGCACAAGGCCTGACACCTAATCGGATTATATTAACCTTTACGCCTTGTGGTGGTGAAAAAACCTTGGAGTTTATGCAGTGGCTAGGTATCTCGGTGCCAGAGGCAACTAAATGGCGCATGCTTGATTCGGAAAATACACTAAGCGAATCAGTGCGTATTTGTCGTGAAAATCTCGACTCAATTTTAAAAAGCTGTGCGCACTTAGGTGTGCCACTGGGTTTAAATATTGAAAGCTTAACCAATCGTAAAGAAGAAATAGATGCGTCTATTAACTTATACCGTTTATTAAAAGCCACAATGGAACTCAACCTTGCGGAGAAACTGATAGCGTAAAGTTAAACTGATTTATACCGTACTTGGCAAGCTGCTGGCTTGCCTTTTTTATATTTCCAAGTTAGTTAATAAAATAATTGAAAACAAAAGATTAAATACACACCCATTTTGCTATTACTTCAAACATACTTTCAACTTTAATAGGCTTTGAAATATAGCCATTCATACCGCAACCTTTCGCCTTTAGTAAATCGGTTTCTCTTGTATTAGCAGTCATTGCAATAATGGGTAAATTTTTAAACTTTGCTTGTTTTTTTATTTCTTTGGCTGCTGTGTAACCATCCATTCGGGGCATCTGGCAATCCATTAACACCCCATCATAGGTTTTATTTTTTAGCGCTTCTAATGCCTCAATACCATCATTGGCAACATCAACGATTAAGCCTTTTTTGCGAAGTATTTGTGTTGCTACTTGCTGATTGAGCGGATTGTCTTCAACCAATAAAATATGAATACCTTGAAGCTTTTGTAATGCATTTTGTGTATCTGAGCTCTCTTGTGATTCTGGCTTATTAAGTGTTTTTATATGCATAATTTGTAAAAGTACATTGTATAATGTGCTTTTAATAATTGGTTTGATCAGCACTTTATAAGTGTTATCAGCAAATCCTAGTAGGCTTTCGTTGAGTGCTTTATTTTCACAAGGTGCTACTACGATTAGCTTTTTCGCATTTAATTTGAGTTCACTTCGAAGAGACTGCGCAGCCCTGTCATTATTTAAATTTAAAGTACGCCAATCTATAAAAATAAAGTCGTAATCATGTAAGGCGCTTAACCGGTCTAGCACTTGGTTGATATTATTTGCAATATCAACTTTAACTTCAAATCCAATAAGCAGCGTTTGTAATGATGCTAACGTACTGTCTGAACTTTCGATAACAAGGGCCTGCTTAGCCCTAACATGTGATATTTCAAACTCACTTTTTTTAGTCGAATAGCTAAGTGGAATAGTAAAGCTAAAACAACTTCCTTTATTGAGTTTACTGTTTACTAAAACATTTCCCTGCATTAGTTCTACCAACGTTTTACTTATTACCAAGCCAAGCCCAGTCCCACCAAACTTTCGCGTTGTAGACACGTCAGCCTGAGTAAAAGGTTTAAATAGTGAGTCTACTTGTGCTTGGCTCATTCCAATGCCATTATCTAAAACAGAAAAAGTGACACTGCAAAAATTGTCTACCTTTTGCGCTAACTTTACAGCTAATACAACTTTGCCGCGGGTTGAGAACTTCAGTGCATTATTAAGCAAATTTAACAGCACTTGATTAAGCCTTAATGCATCACCAATAAAAAAGTCAGGCAGTAAGGGGTCAATATCAAACAGCACTTCAATTTTTCTTTGTGATGCTAGCGTGCTAATAATATTGACAAGATTTTCTAGAAAGATATTAAAATTGAATTCTTTTTGTTCTAGCTCTATTTTACCCGCTTCGACCTTTGAAAAGTCTAAAATATCATTAATGATCCCTAATAAAGACTCTGCCGAATAGTGAATTTTTTCAACATAGTCGCGTTGCTTATCAGAAAGCCCGGTATCTAAAGCAAGATAAGCCATGCCAATTATTGCATTCATCGGGGTACGAATCTCATGACTCATATTTGCCAAAAAGTCTGATTTAGCATTATTTGCAGCTTCTGCATCTTGTTTCGCAAGTTTGAGGGCATGGGTTCTATTAGCAACCTCTTGCTCTAAGTTTTCAGCCGCTCCTTTGAGCACTTCATTGGCTTCGTAAAGTTGTAATGATTTGGCTTCTAATAGCTTTTCAGCTTCTTTTCGCGCCAAACGCTCTCGCTCTAACCTGCGCTGTAAAAGAGCAATGTCCATATCTAACCTACCAATGTTAAGTTAAACGTAGCAACTTGATGATCGTCATTGATATCGCTGCTTATACTTATATTTTCCTTAAAATGTTCGGCTGCGCCTTCTATTAATCCCTCAGCGAGCATGGCAAATGGGTTACTTGAATGATAAATCATCTGCATTTGGGTATTACTTAAGTGGTTGGTTTTAAAGGTGGGCAACTCAACGTCGGTATATAGTTTTTTAACTTCTACATGCACGTGCTGATCTATGGTATCTAAAAAATCAAACGTTGTAGTGAGCTCTTCAAAAAACTGTGGATAGTAGACTAAGAAGCGCTTTAGTAAGTATTTACCGTATTCTTTAACGAGTACATCAACCGGAATATCAACAATACTGCTCAGTGAGGTCACTAACTTTAAAAGCTCTTGCTTATTATAGTTACCAACACTGGTATAAGCCCCATTGGAATCCAGTTCGTTTTGCTCAATGATTTGATCAGCAACTGCTGGTGAAAATGTGATCTCGACCATTTCTAGAAATTCAGTAAAAATAATACCTTTCATACAACTACCCACTCATTAGCTATAAACAAAGTATAGTTTCAAACTAAAAAAATTCACGTACATAGCATGCGTATATGTTAATTAGTTTGCTGTGTATATTGGCATAACAAGTTAATAGCAATTAACGATTTAATAACCGATTTTTTTATTTAACTTATATTTTTGCTTATTTTTATACATTGATTGGTCTGCATCATTTAAAAGTGTTTCAAATGGCTGCTTTTTTTGCTCAGAAAAACTATAACCAACACTTAGTGATAACTCGCAAATTCCATCTAATACTAGTGCATTAGCAAACTCAATCGAAATTGTATTTATAATGTGGTCTAGTTTACTCTTATCATTTATTTGCATGACAGCAACAAACTCATCGCCTCCTAAGCGCCCCACGATGTCGGCATCTCTTAGGTGCTTTTTTAACGTTGTGGCTAATGTAATAAGGGCTTTATCGCCCGCTTCGTGGCCAGAGTTATCGTTTAATTTTTTAAAGTCGTTAATATCGATAAATAAACAACACACATCAAAACCTAAACGATGAGAAAGGTTTAGTTTTTGCTGAGCAAGTAAACTTAATGCTCGACGATTATAAATATTAGTGAGCGGGTCTAGCATTGCAATTTCGCGCATTTTTTCAAAATTATATACAAGCGCTAAATCGTCTTCTATTAAGTCTCGTAACTGATTAATGAGCTCAAAATATTCATTCGTATAGTTTGTTTCTTTGTTGTCTTTTAAGCAAAGCGTCCCAAATACATCTCCTTGCGGCCAGTGAATGGGTAAACCTAAGTAGGAGTTAACGCCATTTTCAACTACCTCAGGCATGGCGCTCCACATTTCAGTACTAGCAGCATCATTAACATATAAGAGATTGTCACTTTCGACCACATGCCTACAAAACATATCACTTTCAGGAGGAATAGTAGGGTTGGTCTCAAAGGTTGACCCACCCTCGTTTTTTCTGATAACTACTCGGTAACCTATGCTTGTTGCCTGTACTATATATCCGGAGGGAGCTGAAAATAACTCAGCAATTAAATCAATTATTTTTTGCCACTTATCTAGTGATATCTGACCATCAAGGCCAGTAAATGCCCACTTATCAGTCTCAAACATTTTATACCCCCGCTATTATTTACCTAAGTATAGGCAAAAAAAAATGCTTAAAAGGTAGTATTAATCACTGTATTAATTACATTGACTCAAAATTAAAGAGTAGATGTAAAATGTACCTATACTCAAACGCAAATAATGGAATAATTAAAGATATTTAGTAACTTAATTGTGCTTTAAGAACACTCTAATTTTTACTTTCGGCGTCTATTTGGCGCTCTTTGCCCTGTAATACGTTTTTTATCGCGATCTTTACGCGCTTTGTTAGTGTTTTTGCGGTTGTCTTTTGGCGGCTTATTTAAATCGGGCTCGTAGCCTTCAAGCCATTGTGGGGCTAAACGCGTATCAAGCAGTACTTCAATTTCTTCAAGTAGCCATTGCTCATCAAGACTCACTAACGACATTGCAAGGCCTTGCTCGCCAGCTCGTCCTGTACGGCCAATACGATGCACATAATCTTCAGCTATATATGGTAATTCAAAGTTAATTACGTATTTAAGTGCCGGTATGTCTAAACCGCGCGCCGCTACATCGGTGGCTACTAAAACACGCGTACTACCCTCTTTAAAGTTTTGTAATGCGCGGTCGCGAGCACCTTGTGATTTATCACCATGAATAGATTCGGTTTTTAAACCATCTTTACACATTTCTTTGGCAAGCTTATCGGCCATTTGTTTTGTGCGGGTGAATATAAGTACTTGGCGCCAGTTTTTCATGCCAATCATGTGCGATACCAGTTCGCGCTTTCTGTCTTCATCTACTGCGTAAATAACTTGTTCAACCTCTACAGCAGCAGAGTTGCGCTTATCAACTTCAATAAGCTCAGGATCTTTAAGCAATTTTTTACTCAGCTCAAATACACTGTCATCAAAGGTGGCGGAAAACAGTAAGGTTTGACGATCGCCTGGGATATGACGCAGTATTCGTTTAATTTCGTCAATAAAACCCATATCAAGCATACGGTCTGCTTCATCAAATACTAAAGAGTCCACGCTTGAAAGCACCACACTGCCCTTCACTATATGATCAAGTAAGCGCCCTGGCGTTGCCACTATTACTTGCGCTGTTTTAAGTGCTTTGATTTGTGGACCAATGCTTGCACCACCATAGGCAAGTGCACCTTTTATATCTGTACCTTGTGCGTATTTTTCAAAGCTTGCAAATACTTGCTGAGCAAGCTCCCTAGTGGGCGTTAAAATAACCACACGAGCAATGCCTGGTTCGTCTTTTTTAGCGGTATTTAAAAGCTTGTGTAATAGCGGTAAAACAAAAGCGGCTGTTTTACCGGTGCCAGTTTGAGCGCTGCCCATAACGTCTTTGCCCGCTAAAATTGGCGGTATCGTTTTGTGCTGAATGGCGGTAGGCGTAGTGTAATTATTTTGCTCTATTGCCGTTAATAGTAACGGGTCTAGGGCTAGTGATGAGAACGATGTGGCAGACATAAGCTTGGCTTTAAAATAACAAAGAACGCTATTATACCTGAGCTTTAGTAATAAAAAAGGCGCTAAATAGCGCCTATATAAAATGAAGTATTTAAGCCGGTTTTAATGTGGCTTTACGTTCATTATAAAATGCAATTAAATCATCTACGGTGCTTTGACAGTACTCACGAATACCCGATACGACCATGTGTTTTTCACCAAAACCCACTTTTTCGCCGTTTTCTAATAAATTAAAGCGCAAGGTTATTTTGCCGCGTTTACCAGCGTATTCAAAGCTTGGCTCTGCAAACTCTAGAGTCGGTGATTTAATATCAATGTTATTAAGGTTAATTATCATTGATTCATAAATAATCATAGGACGCGCAGGGTTTATCATTACCTCTTGCTTGCCCATTAAAGGAATAATTACATGCGGGAACGCAGCACCTGAGAACTCAACATAATTTTTTATTAAACTGTTTGTAAGTGTTGGGCATTTACTGGTTTTACCATCGCGTTTAACCTTTAAAATTACTTTTTCGCCATGGTTTACATCAAACTCTTCTCCAGGTTGTTCTGGAAAATTTAGCTTGGTATTTTCATCAACCATACCGGCAAAGGTAAACTCCATTCGCTCACTAATGCCATAGCGGTCTAACACTAGAGAAAAAAGTAAGTCTCCTGGTGCGCAAAACTTTTTAGCGTCTTTATCATGAAGCGGGTTGTAGTCGTCGGCTACACATTTAGCAAAGCGACAACCTTGCTCACGAGAAATTGAAACATAATCAGCATGCTGCTGATAGTAAGGACTTAACATAGTGTGTTCACTGCTTAAACTGCTTATAACCTAGCTATACTACCAGAAAAAAAATCTTGAGAGGTCGAATCTGTTTAATAAAGGCGAAAAATGATAATTTGCAACCCACTAATTAACTAAGTAAATTAGGCAAATACGAGTTTAAGGGATTAACTAATGAAGTATTTTTCTTTATTAATATGTGCGGTTTCATTTTTAACTGGCTGTAATAACGTTACTTACACAACCAATATCGACGACGACGTTTTATCAGAACACGTTTCAAGCCACATTAAAAAACGTGGCCTAGAGCAGTTTTACAGTATTCAGGACGCTCTCGATAGAGGTGCAAGCCCCCTTGGTGGAATAAAAGGCGAAAGCTGCGATGAATCAGATAATACGCGAACATCCTCAATTACCTATAACCGTTTGAAATCACAAGCTATAGAATCCCTTAAAAATGATGTGCTTTATTTAGGTGGCAATGCATTTACACTAGAGCAGTGCCAATCAGTATCTCGCTACAATTGTGATTTAGCCGTTATTTGTACAGGACAAGCCTATAATTATTAATAGCTCAAAATTATCTAATTGAAACTATAACGCTATGTAATTCGTTTTCTCTCATTTCCCTCTATCAAACAACAAGCTGTATTTGCCAATGACTTTTTACTTTTTAGCTGCCGCTATTTTATGTGTTTTCCCACAGTGTAAACTCACTGTATTTCGCCAACCATTATGGCAATACTTATTGCTGCTAAGTGTTATTACTGCCTATTATCAAGAATATATAAATTTAAACGCGGTTGCTGTTATAGCTGTTTATGTGGGATTGTTTCACTTTACGCTATTGGCAACCTCAGCGTTAAAAGGTAATGTTCTAACGTCTTTATTTATAATAGCCTCACTCGGGTTAGCCTTACATTGGTTTGCGGGTTTTAATAACCTGCCAATTGTTGTTAATGAACAAGTCACCAGTAACGCAATTGCATTTACCCTGTATGCTAATTTCGATAAAGCATTAGCGGGTTTAATGCTGAGCGCTTATTTTTTTGCAAAAAACAAAACGATAAAGCCAGTAACTATCGGCTACCCTGCCTTAATCATAATTATCACTATTTTAGCGGCGCTTATAACTGCTTTAACGTTAAACCTTGTTGAATTTGCACCAAAAGTACCTGAATTTTGGTTGTTATTTATAGCTATCAACCTACTTTTTACCTGCGTTGCAGAAGAGGCATTATTTAGGGGAGTGATACAAACTAAGCTTTCAAAACTAATAACCCCGAGCAGGTTTGCACTGCTCGCACCGGTGATCAGTACTTGTGTATTTTCACTGGCACACTTTTCAGCTGGAACTCATTATATGCTTGTGGCGGCCGTAGCAGGTTTTGGTTATGGCTATATTTACTATAAAACAAGCCGATTAGAATGGGCCATTTTATGTCATTGGCTCGTTAACGTGTTTCACTTTTTCTTATTTACTTACCCGATGCTGGCAACTCCATCTTAGAATTACAGGCACAAAAAAGCCGCTTAATTTAAGCGGCTTTTAAATAGCTAACCTGAATTAGGATTAATTACGCGCTTGGGTAATCACGGTATGCGCGTTCTATCTTTTTAGCCTGCTTTTTAGAAATACCTAAATGGGCAAGCGCAACACGTAAACGTGCACGCGATAGGTCAGACCCTAAAATCTCCATTGCATCTAATACCGAAGTTGATGATGTTTTGCCGGTAATAGCCACAAATATAGGCTCTAAGAAGTCTTTAATTTTAAGCTCGTGGAAGGTGGCTACTTCTTTTGCAATTGCAAAAATAGCTGGCTTTTCAAAGCTACGTAAGCCTTCTAGCTGCCATACAAAAAACTGCAGCGCTTGGCGAATAACATCTTCGTCAGCTTTACCTGCGGTTAATAGCGCTGGGTCGTAGGTCGGGATGCCGCCTACAAAGTGCCCTGCTAAATCAACCATGTCAGAGAGCGTATTTATACGCGTTTTAGCTTCTGGTAATACTTTAGCCAGCATGTCGCCATTAAATTTCCAGTCAACAAAACGCTGCATTAGCTCTGCATCAGTTAAGTTTTCGCGGATCCACATACCGTTTAACCAGCTTAACTTGTCTACGTCAAATACTGGGCCACCAAGCGATACACGCTTCATGTCAAAATGTTCAATCATTTCGTTAAGGGTGAACTTTTCACGCTCATCAGGCATTGACCAACCCATACGGCCTAAGTAGTTTAGCACCGCTTCTGGTAAGTAACCCATTTCTTTGTAGTAATTAATCGAAGTTGGGTTTTTACGCTTAGACAGTTTTGATTTATCTGGATTACGCAGTAATGGTAAGTGACCTAGTACCGGTGCTTCCCAACCAAAATCTTCATAAAGTTTTAATAACTTAGGCGCTGAGTTTATCCACTCTTCACCACGGAAAATATGGCTAATTTGCATATGGTGATCATCCACCACGTTTGCTAAAAAGTAAGTTGGAAAACCATCCGCTTTTAATAGCACTTGCATGTCTACGTTTTCCCACGGGATCTCAATTTCGTCGCGTAGGTAATCGTTAAACTTAAAGGTACCTTCGCTTGGGATTTTCATACGTATAACGTACGGTTTACCAGCAGCTAGGTTTGCTTTAATTTCGTCTTCTGTATGGTTTAAGCCACGGCCATCGTATTTAGGACGCAGACCTTCGGCCATTTGTTCTTCACGCATTTGGTCCAGTTCTTCGCTGGTTGCGAAACAATAAAATGCTTTGCCGTCTTCAACTAACTGATGAGCGTATTTTTTATATAAATCACTGCGCTCAGATTGACGGTATGGACCAAACTCACCACCTACATCAGGACCATGATCCCATTCAAGGCCTAACCAGCGTAAGCTATCCATGATGGCTTGTTCAGATTCAGGTGTGCTGCGAACTTGGTCAGTATCTTCAATACGAAGTACAAATTCACCGCCTTGCTGTTTAGCAAAACAGTAATTAAATAAGGCAATGTAAGCGGTGCCAAGATGCGGGTCACCAGTTGGTGACGGAGCAACACGGGTACGAATTGTCATGGTAATGTCTCTTTTAATAAGTGAGATGGTATGAAATACCAATAAATATTTTAAGCGGCTACTTTGTTTAAGTAAGCAATAATATCGTTTGATTCATAAAGCCATTTAACTTGGCCATCTTGCTCAATACGTAAACAAGGTACTTTAACTTTTCCGCCTTGCTCTAATAGCTCTTGGCGGTATTGCTCATCATTTTTTGCATCGCGTGTTTCAATTTTTAAGCCTTCACGCTTAATTGAACGGCGTACTTTTACACAAAAAGGGCATGCTTTGAATTGATAGAGCTTAAATTGTGCGGTTTGCTGATCAAGCTTAGTTTGCTCTTGCGGATCACGTTTTTTGCTACGCGGCGTAAAAACAAAATTAAAAAATAAGATGATACAACCTAAAACCCAGCGAACTAATTTCATCTTCAATACTCTTTACAACAAATTTAAGGTGCAAGATTTTAACACAAAAAAGCGCAACACTATAAGCGGATTATACGTTGCGCTATATCGTTAAAAAAGTGCTTAATTACAACACCACCATATCATCTCTGTGTAGCACTTCCACGCCGCTATCGTAATCAAGTAAATGGCTGATTTGATTAGAATGTGCGCCTTTTATTTTATCGATTTCAAGATGGCTAAAGCGCGTTAACCCGCGTGCAATAATTTGCTGGTTTACATCAATTAAGTTAATTAAATCTCCACGTTCAAATTCACCTATTGCACGCGTAATACCTTTAGCAAGTAAACTAGCCCCCTTAGATTGCAATGCATGCACCGCACCGGCATCAATTAAAATTTGGCCACTACTTTTAGGCCCTGCCAATAACCATTTTTTTCGACCATCTTTAGGCGCGGTAAGTTTTAAAAAACGGGTGCCTGGTAGTTGCTCGCTCATGCATTTTAAAATCACATTTTCATCAGCGCCTTTGGCAATAATCACCTCAACCCCAGCTCTTCTGGCAATATCCGCGGCCTGTAATTTGGTTGCCATACCCCCTGTGCCTAGGTTCGTACCGCTGCCACCCGCAAGTTGGCGTAACTCATCATTAATATGGGTAACTTCGTCAATCAAGGTGGCGTTAATGTCGGTGCGCGGATCGCTGGTGAATAACCCTTGTTGGTCGGTCAGTAGCAGTAACTTATCGGCATTGGCTAAAATAGCCACCAATGCCGACAAGTTATCGTTGTCACCTACTTTTATTTCGCTAGTAGCAACTGCGTCATTTTCATTAATGATCGGCACTACATCGTAATTTAATAGGGCATTGAGGGTATCGCGTGCATTTAAATAGCGCTCTCTGTCGTCAACATCCGCGCGCGTTAGTAGCATTTGCCCGACGTTAATGCCATACAACGCAAATAAGCTTTGCCAAATATGAATGAGCTGCCCCTGTCCAATGGCGGCCAACATTTGTTTGTCTATTAATGTGCGCCCACAGGGTTTTAATAGCTGTTCGCGACCTGCGGCAACCGCACCGCTTGATACTAAAATAACGTGATGACCTTGCTTTTTTAGCTCACTGCATTGGCGAACAAGTTCCACCATATGTGCTTTGTCTAACTTATCGGTACCGCCAGTGAGTACGCTTGTACCTAGCTTTACAACTACGACCTGATCCCTTTGCATGTTTTTTACTTAGCGCAATAAATGATGAATTTATTTATACCAGTTCGGTATTTTTGAACAAGTAAAAAATATTCAATCACCCCCTCTGCATGCTAGGATCGCACTATATTCAACCGATTAAATTACACCTTATGCCTGCCAGTTTATGTTTAATTATTGCCACCTTTTTGTGGGGTAGCTCCTTTATTGCACTTAAATACGCGATTGCGATTTATGACCCTGCCTTGGTGATATTTTTACGTATGCTCACCACTTTACTGATTTCGTTATGTTTATGGCGTTACGTAATTCGCTTTGAATATTTAAAAGGCGATTGGAAGTACTTATTAGGCATGTCACTGGCAGAGCCTTGCTTGTACTTTTTATTTGAAGGCCACGCAATGGAATATACCTCAGCGTCTCAGGCGGGGGTGATTGTTTCTTGTTTACCCATTATTGTGGCATTTTTAGCGTTTTTCATGCTCAAAGAGCATATTAGTAGAGCTATTGTGGTGGGTTTTACGCTGTGTATTGGCGGTAGTATTTTACTGACCTTGCTCTCACCGAGTTCAAGCCAAGCCCCAAACCCATTACTGGGGAATTTTTTAGAATTAATGGCCATGGTGTGCGCGGCATTTTATACCGTGTGTATAAAACATTTAGCTAACCGCTACTCCCCACTCACATTAATTGCTCTGCAAGGCGTGAGTGGTAGTGTGTTTTTTGCTCCGTTTTTATTATTTATTGATCTACCTAGTGAAAACCAACACGATTTAACCGCACTAATGAGCATTTTGTACTTAGGCTCTTGTGTTACTTTGGGTGGGTACGGCATGTACAACTATGCGATTAGTAAAGTGTCGGTATTAACTGCAGCAGCTTACTCTAATTTAATCCCTATTTTCACTTTAATTTTGTCAGCCATTATCCTCAACGAAGTACTAACTCTTGGGCAGTGGATCAGCATTTTTGTGGTGTTTATAGGCGTAATGATTAGCCAACGCCATCAAGAACTAGTGGTCGATATTCCTAACTCAACTTCGGGTGAGGATATTTCTGCCGACACTAACCATCTTAAATCGGTACCCGAGGCCAGTGAATCAAAAGGGTAACAGGTTAATAAATACAACCCTGATTGCTGCAAAAAATCGGTGTTGTACTGATTAATCACCTCAACATGAGTCACTGAATAATGTTGCACTTGGCCATTTTTAAGTTGTAGAGAAAATTGTTCCCCCACTTTAGCGTTTTTTAAAAACGCAAAGTGGGTATCGTTGTGGCCAGCAATAAGTGCTCCTTGCGAATTACCAAAATCAGCCCCACCTAAATCCCCTGCTGGTAAAAAGTGGCTCGGCGCAAACGCTAAATTTCTACCACTTGCACCATCAAGCACGGTTAGTCGTTTATTATGCTTTGGCCATATTATTTTTGCCACTGGGTAACTATCAGCATAAAACCACGGCTTAATTTTTTTATTAGGCGATTTAAGGGCTGTTTGCCAAGCTTGCTCTATTAACACTTGTGCAAGCCATGCCTTTGCCTGCATGTATACACCATGGCCAAACAAGCTCAGCCCCAAGGCTAGTAAACCTATGCTTAGCCACTTTTTCATTTACAGCGCCTTACTAACAACAGACCACCTAGAAGTAGTAATGCTCCAAACACAATATGCATTTTGCTTTGCCCATCTGTTTGCGGCAAGCGCATGGTCATTCCTTGTGGCATAGTATTAGCCACTTGTGTGCTTTGTTTAGCAACTTCTTTAATAGTGGTCTCTTCTATGGCAATGAACGCAGTAAATGGGCTAAGTAATTGATGCTCAAGCGCGAGCTGCTGCACTTGCTGTTTTACAACACTTTGTTGGTTGTATAACAATAACGACTTTATTTTTTGACGTGCCCAAAGCTTATCAATTCCCGTGGCTTTTGAACTTGCTTGCGGATTAAGCTTAACCTTAAACTCCCCATGCGCCGTTTGCCCCGTAAAAGTAATTGCATCGGTAGTGTCTAATTTAATAGCCACCATAATAGGCTCAGCAAAATATAGGTCAGGCAAAGGTGAGGGCCAAAAATCTAAGCTGTCTCCATTTGTATTTGTTAACGCTAAATTAGTCATAGCCGGGTGAGCAAGTTTATCAAACAACTGCTGCATTTTCGGCTGCACATCATGAGCACTGCTTATAAAGGTGTAAGTTCCCTTGCCTATATCAGCGGCACGACGCATAAAATAACGGTTAGGCGCGCTACCAATGCCCACGGTAAATAAACGGCTATCACCTAAGGTATGCGCAATATGTTTAAATAACTGATCTTCGTTACTTACGCTACCATCGGTTAAAAATACAACTTGGCGTACAAACCCTTCAAACTGCGCACCATCGAGTACTGCATCAAGTGCGCCTTTTATTTCAGTTCCGCCATCGGCTTGTAAGTTATAAATAAAGCGCTCTGCTCGACGTAAATTAAAGTCACTGGCAATTAATGGGGTCTCACTCATGGCTGCAACCTCACTATTAAAACTGACAATATTGAAGCTATCATCACTATCTAATAATGATAATGCGTAAAACAGCGCTTTTTTAGCTTGTTCAATAGACTGCCCATGCATAGATCCCGAAGTATCAACTACAAACACCATTTCACGCGGTAAACGCTGAGATTGAGTAAAGCTATCGCTTGGCGGCATTAGCATTGCTAACGCATACTGCTCACCATTTTGTGCTTGCTGAGTAAAAAGTGCAGCTTGCGCTTGCGCTAGTTGAAGTGGCTTAAACTCAAGTACAAAGTCTCTATTTATGGCTTGCTGTGGTTTTAGCACAATGCTGTATTGCCCAAATGCAGGGTTTTCAATATTAACTTGATGGTACTTAGCGTTTATATCAACCAATTCTAAGCCTATATCCATGTTAATTGTTAAGCTTAAATCGCTGGCATTTGCCGCCTCATTGGTTTGTTTTGTGTAAACAGGGCTTAACCAACCCTGTGGAGTAAACGAAGGTGTGTTAGTGCTTGTTATCGCATGTGTATCTTGTTCATCGTTAACTTCCCCTGTTATTGCATGATAGCGTGGCGTCATTGTGGTTGGAAAATGAATCGCAAAGATTCCGTGTTGGTAATCAATAATCTCTTGATACTCAAGCGTTATAACTATTTCTTCTCCTGGCCCTACATTTGCCACATTTGTAATAAACATATTTGCACGCTGCTGTCGCAGCAATGAAGCTTGTTTGCCTGCTTTTTTGGCAGCTTGGTACTGTTTTTCAGCTTGGCGTTTTTTTGCTATTTTACCTTTAATAACTCGCTCGCCAATGCGCATGGTCATTGCTTGCACGGCGCTTTCATCGGGTAAAGGAAATAAATAACGTGCATTTACGGCAAAAGGATTTTCATTTATGTAGTGCTGCGTTACTACAACATGATTAATTAGCCCTGTTAGGGTCATTTTTGCATCGCTTTTTAAAATAACCCCAGGGTTAACCGCCACTCCTTGGCTATCAAACAAGGATAGTTTTGGCGACTGTGCATGGCTTTTAAAGCTGGCCAAAAGCACGATAATAATAAAAATAAAAAGGCTTACCTTGGTAAGCACTTTGGTGGGTTTACTCAACATAAATCACTCCATCGAACGCCTTGCGATTAATTGCTTGCTGTTTGATCAGTCGTTTGATTAAGCGCACGGGTAGTGAGAGTAACGCGCCTGTCAAAAAAGTTATCTTCAAGGGTGTTACTATTTGCTATGCTTTGTTGCTCGCCAAATGCTTGTGCGCTTAAACGTATATGGCTTACACCTTGTTTAATTAAGTAACTTTGTACGGCGTTTACTCTGGCTTTTGAAAGTAATAAGTTTGCTTGCTCTTCACCACGCTGATCGGCAAAGCCACTTAAATCGAGTGCGAGTTGCGGTTGGCTTTTTAATAACGCAACCAATTGATCAAGCTGCTTGGCAAAATGTGGAGCAATATCGCTAGAGCCTGTTTTAAATTGCACCGTCATCGCCAATAAATTATTAAGCTGCGATTGAGTTAATTGCTCATTTTGTTGCGCCAGTAGTTCAAGTTGCGCCTCTAGGTGACTGTTATGATTAAGTACGTGCTGGTAGTCGTTGGTTTTCTCTGCCATTACAGTTAAAGCTTGCTGCTGCTCAGCAATGGTTTGCTCAGCCACCTTGGCATCGCCAATCAAACCACCAGCAAATGCGCCTACAAACGCGCCAATTGGGCCACCAACCACGCCACCAATAATGGCACCGGTGCTCAGGCCAACTATTGTTTCTTTTTTTGCTTCTTTTGATGGGGTATCCGCAGCAAATACTGGCGTACAAAAAGTGCTAACAAGTGTGAGTGCGATTAATGTTTTCTTCATGGTCTATTCCTTACTATTAATAATGGTTGGCAAGCTATTGGTTGGCACTTGCGTTGTATTGGTAATTTCAATAGCTGTATTAAAACACCATGAAGTGGCAACAAAGGGGAGTAAAAATGGCAAACTGCTGAGCAATTGTGGCAAAAAAATGGCAATTGCCTTTTTCACCTTACTTAGCACGAAAACTTCGTTATAGTGCGCTTTAAAATAAATAAGGGTGTGTAGAATGAAAAAAATAGCTATCGTTGAAGATGAAACTGCCATTCGCGAAAACTACATAGAAATGCTGAGCGCTCAAGGCTATCAGGTAAGTGGTTATGAAAACCGCACTCAAGCAGAAATAGCTTTTAAAGAAGCACTCCCCGATTTAGCCATTGTTGATATTGGCTTAGGCCATGAAATAGATGGCGGCTTTTTACTGTGCCAAACACTGCGTTCACTTTCTAAAACCTTACCAATTATTTTTTTAACCGCTCGCGACAGCGAAATAGACACCGTATGCGGCCTGCGCATGGGCGCCGATGACTACCTAACCAAAGATATTAGCTTAGCGCATTTAGCCGCGCGTATTGGTGCGCTATTTCGCCGCATGGAAGCATTAGAGCAACCCGCCGATGCCAACGCATTAATAATTCGCGGTCAACTAACACTCGACACGCAACGCATGCAGGTGCTTTGGCAGCAACAGTTGGTTGATTTAACCGTAACTGAGTTTTGGATGCTGCACTCACTCGCCCAACGACCTGGCCACGTTAAAAGCCGTAATGAGTTAATGAGCGATGCTAAAATTTATGTAGACGACAGCACCATTACCTCCCATGTAAAACGCATTCGCAAAAAGTTTATAGCACTCGATAGCCAGTTTGACTGCATTGATACCGTGTATGGCATGGGTTACAGGTGGGAGCAACCCACATGCTGAGATTTGGCCTACGCAGTAAATTTATTCTACTTTCATGCTTTTTGTTTTTGTTGCCATGGTTAGGCTACGAGTACGTATGGGAAATGGAAAAGTTTTTACGCCAAGGCCAAGAAAAAACGCTCGTAGGCACTACACGCGCACTGGCAACAGCCCTGCACGAACGCCCCGCTTTATTTGACGAACAAACCAACTTTTTAGATCAAGTTGTAAAAGGCCGCGATCTCTATGCTTATAATTTAAAAAGCCCAATTCAGCTCGATGGTAAACTCAGCGACTGGGACGCTTACCAATCGCTATTTTGGCTGTATGACAAACGCTACTTACAAACAGCCAATGATAACCATCAACTGAACAACTTATCATTTAGCCACATGGTAGGTAAGTTTGATAATTACTTATATGCTGTATTTAAAGTCACAGATGACACTGTAATTTACCGTGCTAAAAACAGCCTCAGCATTACCAATAATGACTATGTAAAAATTGGCCTAAAAAACCCTGATGGGCAATTTAATACTTATATTATTGCTCCGCGCCAAGATGGCTGGGTCAACGCATTTGATGCCAACAGTAAAATGCCTTTTACTAAAATTCAGGGTTTCTTTAAAAAAACTGAAACAGGTTATAACCTTGAGCTGCGCTTTCCTTTGAGTATGCTTGGCAATAAACTGGGATTTGCCATTGCCGATGTTGATAGTAAACAACCAAACCAAACCCCTAGTATTATGTCTACATCGAACTTAAATAACCCGAATGATTTAGGTTCGGTACTGGTGCCCTCCCCTGAAATAAACCGTATATTAAAAGGCATGGGACACAGCGGCAGTCGCATATGGGTGGTCGATAATCATCACCGTGTATTAGCGCAATCGGGCAGTATTCAAAATGCCGATGGCGTATGGGCCGATGGGCTAAAAAATCAAGCGCCAAAAACTGCGTGGCAGCGCTTTGAACAGGCCTATTTACATCCTTTGTATTATAAAATTTTAACGCGTCCTGAAGATGAATTTATAGATACCTTACACGATGTAGCTTCAATGCAAGGCGCTCATTTAGCCAAAGCACTGAAAGGTCAACCGGCCTCGTCTTGGCGACTCACTCCCGATAACAAAGCGGTAATATTATCGGCTGCGTATCCTATTTGGATTGAGGATAAGGTTATTGGGGCAGTTATAGCTGAAGAAACCACCAATGGCGTGCGTACACTGCGTAATAAATCGCTGGAAAAACTATTTAATGTGATTTTAGCGGTCATGTTAATTGGCACAGTCACTTTGTTCTTTTTTGCTTCGCGTATATCGAGCCGTATTAGGCGACTACGAGATACAGCAGAGCAAGCCATTGATGCGCAAGGACGAGTAACGGGCCATATAAATTACAGCGATGCCAATGACGAAATTGGCGATCTGTCGCGTAGCTTTTCAAATATAGTGAGCCGACTTGGTGGCTATACCGATTATTTAGAAAATATGTCGTCGCGCTTATCTCACGAGCTGCGCACACCGGTTGCGGTTGTCCGTTCATCTCTTGAAAACTTACAAAGCTTGCAGCAAAGTGAACTGAGTCAAAAATACCTTGAACGTGCCAGCGAAGGGGTTGAGCGCTTAGGGAAAATAATTACCACTATGAGCGAAGCTACCCGCCTTGAGCAAAGTATTCAAAGTAATGAGCCAGAGCAGTTTGATTTACAAAAAGTGATTAGTGGCTGTATGCAGGGCTACCAACTTACTTATACTAACCAGTTATTTACACTCAACATTTGCCAAAGCACACTGCCAATGCAAGGTGCCCCTGAATTTATAGCGCAACTGCTCGATAAGCTAATTAATAATGCCTTGGAATTTAGTGAAGCTAACACAGCAATTGAAGTCAGCCTTAAGCAAAATGAAAACAAAGCAACCTTAACGGTAAGTAATACAGGTACTTTATTGCCTGAGGGACTTACTGAACATATTTTTGATTCTATGGTATCGGTGCGCAGCCAACAAATGCAGCAACAACCGCATTTAGGCTTAGGGCTTTATATTGTAAGACTAGTGTGTGATTACCACAAAGGTACAGTAACAGCGCACAATAATGAGCAAGGTAATGGGGTGGTATTTACTGTGAGCTTACCACTTAATAACTAAAGGTTCCCTAGAAGCTATGCCTCTTTTTTTAACAAGCGATACAAAGTATCCATACGCTTATGCGCTTGCTGCACCTTTGCTTGCGCCTCAACTTTTATAGTTAAGATAAGTAGTAACAACAGATAAAAACTAGGCTGAGCTAATACGTCTGGGAACATCAATGAAACAAATGCGATATAAGCAAAACTGCCAAATAATCCCTTAAAAATATCAAAGGGTTTAGGTGAGTGTTTTTCAAACTCATCTTCAAGAACTCGTTTTTTTTCAGCTTCGCTTATCGCTAATTTTGCGTTAATTTGTTCTGGTGTCATTAAATTAAGTCCTTTTAAGATAAATACAATTATGGATATGCAGCTTTCACTATTAAGAATGATAAGCAAACTCAATTGTATCGCTATTTGGTAAAAGTGACGAGCAAAAAAGGCTGAAACGTCCTAGGGTCTGTTGACCTTTGCGATTAAAATTTGTTCAAACTAGGGGCGGTTTAATCGCGGCGCGAGGTTTGTAGCCTAGTGGGCTCGATAACTGCTCCTGCGTTATTCTACTGGCTTACATCCATGTAAGAATAAGTAAAAACCGAGCAAAGCTTCCGCGTCCTGCTCACGCCCCTTACCTACATCCATGTAGGCAACAAATAGTAAATCGCTCCTAGGCAGAACCCGAAGGGCAGCGCCCGTTTGGCATTGATGCTACGTTACCGCCTATTTATGGGGAATAACCACACTACATAGGCGCTGCCTTGCCTAAATACCAAACAGACTGCTGCAAATTCAACCTTGAAAGGTCAACAGACCCTAGTTATAGCAAGGACGTTTAAAAATGACTTAATGCAATATTATAATCAGTTTAAGTGACCTTGAGAGTGTTAGTGTTTAAAAACGCTTTAATGCAGTCTATTTCAGCTTGTTTGACCGTTTCGCCTATTTCGGGGCCTTTTTTGCCGCTTTTAAGCGCGTCTTGCACTATCTGTTTTTTATCCATTTTTTGTAGTTCGTTGTGAATAGCACGTAATTTAGCGGCTTGTGGATAGGGCTTATCCACCAGCGTTTCGCCTCGTCCTTGTGCATCACACTGGCACGCTTGAGTAAAGGCAATAAAACGCTCTGGATGCACTAGCGCATTTAAATTAGTGACGATTAATTTATGAATAGTTTGCGGTCTTAACTGTTCAAGCGTGTGACAAAGGGTATGGTTATCACTGGTAAGCACGCCTATATCACGAAAGCGATTAGGCACTTTTAAACGTTCACAAAAGGCCTCAACTACAGCAACCCCTTCACGTTCATGGCCGCGTAAATTACCGCGTTTTTTATAGCTTAGCGCTTTACCAAAGTCATGGGTTAAAGCAGCAAAACGAGTTTCTAGGTTGAAGCCTAAATCGGCTGCTCGTCTAAGGACTAGCATGGTATGGACAAACACATCGCCCTCGGGATGATGATTTGCCGGCTGCGGGGTATTTTTCATCTGTTCTATTTCAGGAAAAATACCTAACCCATCTAATGCTTGAAAATAAAGCTCAGGGTGTTTTTCGCCAAGCGCTTTTTCTGTTTCAAGCCAGACTCGCTCTGGTACTAGATGTTCCAACTCGCCTTTATTTTTAAGCTCATGCATTAATGCAGTAGTACTTGGATGAATAGACCAGTCGCTACCATAACGCGCTAAAAAGCGAGCAATACGCAATACCCGAACAGGGTCTTCTACAAATGCTTGGGTGGTGTGACGCAGTATTTTATTTTTTAAATCAGCTTGACCATTAAATGGATCAATAATAGTGCCGTTTTCGTCTAGCGCCATAGAGTTAATGGTTAAATCTCGGCGTGCTAAATCTTCTTCAAGGGTTACGTTTGGGCTGGCATCCACCACAAAGCCGGTATAACCTTTACCACTTTTACGCTCAGTGCGCCCTAGTGCATATTCTTCTTTAGTGTTTGGGTGTAAGTAAACCGGAAAATCGCTGCCAATGGGTAAAAATCCGAGTGCTTCCATTGTCTCTGGCGTTTCACCAATAACAACATAGTCATTATCTTTTGATTGTATGTTTAGCAGTTTATCTCGCACTGCTCCACCCACTAGGTAAACTTGCTTTAAACTCTGTTGCACTTTATTCCCAACCACTACTTTTAAGCTTTTCTTTGATGTTAATCATACCTAATAGTCATTAAAAAATCTGTGTTGTTTGCCAAGCTTTATTAAGCTCATTACAATAGCGCATTATTTTTTAATACCTAACAGCGAATGAAAAACCACTCAGCAAAAAAAGAACTTATGTTACTGCCCATCCTTTTGGTGGTTATTATTATGTGTGTTGCAGGGCATTTCTTGCTACAGGCTAATTTTCAAGATAGCCATTTGGTTGAGTATTTGTTAGCTGCAATTCCATTTGCTATGTTTGGCTTAGTAATAGTAGCCTTTAAAATGGCAGCCAAAAGTGAACAACAAGAAAATGATGAGTAAATAAGTTACTGATAGTTTTTTTCTGCTTTAGTGACTTTGTATAAATAGCGTCTTGATTCTGCACGTGAGTGCTTAGTGGTGAGAATATTATAAAACTGGCTTGCAGTAAGCTGATTTATTTGTGAAAACGCCACACTTCTATTTTTATTAAATATGCGCAGTACATTACCCGCCCCGCCGTTATAAGACGAGATCATGGCAAAGTGCTTACTTTTGTCGGTACTAATTTTGTTTAAGTAGTTATTTTTTAAAATACTTAAATAGGCGCTGCCAATATCAATATTATGTTTTGGATTAAACAATACAGCTTTGGTTGGTTGCCCGGATACTTTTTTTATTTTTTGGTATACATCGCGCCCTGCGGTAGCCGGGATCACTTGCATTAATCCATAGGCATTGGATGAACTCACCGCATGTGGATTAAAGCTACTTTCGGTTTCAATAATGGCATAAATAAGTGCTGCCGATATTTGATATTTTTTTGCAGCCGCCAGCACATAGTCACTGTATTTTTGTTTTCTTAAATGGGCATTTTGCTCGACTAAATCAAAACTAACCGACGAAATAACGTGCCCATATTGACGTTGCTTTTTTAAGTTATTATTTACTAAATAACGCGCAAATCGATTAGCACGCCAGCTATATTTTATGGGTAACTTATCTTGATCGAGCACTTGTTGGTATAAAAACGGCTCACCTTCTAAAATGGGCGCTTCGCTGGTAAAAATATCGGTTTTATCGGGATCGCTAGAGGTCAGTAAGGTCATAACAATGGCCTGCTGTAACAAGCTTATTGTATTTTTTAACGCGATGGTTTCTACTTTTACAGTGCCTTGCTCAAAATCAATAATGGCACGAGCTTGGTAATCATTACTGTATTTTACGTATTTTTTGGCACTAGGTTGCTGAGTGTTTTGTTTACCCCACTTGCGCCCAACAACGCTTTCTAATGCGGCTAAAAGCTGTTTTACGCTACCAACCTGTGCCTTAATAGAACGGTGTGTTTTTTGTGCTTGCTTGTGAATTGCAACCACGTCAGTAGGATCGTTTTTTACTTGCTTTACCAGTTTATTTAAATCAACAACGGGCGGTAAACCCGACATTGATTTACAGCCACTTAAGCCAACTAGCAAAAGTATAAACGCATACTTTTTCACACAACATCCTAATAAACTTAATAAATCCTCATTTATTATAATACATGATAACCAAACCAGTCAGGTTTAATTGTTTGTGCTTGACCACTTGGGGTTAGTTTAATATTAAGCTGGCTATCGAGTAAGTCGATAGCAAAGCAATCATCAACGTCATGTAAATCATCTTTATGTAGATGGCTAAGCCCTGCGAGTAAATCATTTTTAGCGCGCTGTTTTGCTTCTTCACTACTACTGGCAACATACAAAGCAAAGTCGTGTTGCTCTGCTAGTGAGTCGCTTCTGTAAGCACCTAAGTTAACAAAATAAAGCTGCTTATTTTGCTCTACATAACTATCAACTACCTCGACTTTATAACCATCAATGTGATTAACCGCCATGTAGCTATCCATGTGTACGCTATTTTTGTCGCCTACCCACTGACTTTTAAGCTTGCTATAAGTTTGCTCAATGTTTTGACCTACCACAAAGCGTACGTCGTGCATTTCTATGTGGCAACCTTGAATACGCCCACCTAAATACACCATAAATAACTGCATGCTCACTTCCTTTTTTAAATTATATTAAGCTATCTACGTCAATTTCATGCTTTTTAATTAGCTTATAAAAATCAGAACGATTACGCTTGGCAAGCTTGGCACCTTCGGCCACATTACCCCCTGCCATTTTCAGGGTATTGATAACGTAATCTCGCTCAAACTCTTTTTTAGCGTCGTTAAGCGAAAGTGGCTCAACGTTATTTTCATTGCTATTTAACGCACTAAGCACTAAATGTTCAGATATAACGTCACTTGGTGTTAAGGCAACTACCTGCTCCACCACATTTTGTAATTGACGAATATTACCAGGCCAATCATACCTTACCAATGCATGCATGGCATCGTTTGCAAAACGTTTTTCTTTTTGCTCCATACGTTTTGCAATATTAGCGCTAAAAAAGTTAGCTAATAAGCTAATATCTTCACGGCGTTCTCGCAGCGGAGGAAGTTTGAGATTTACTACGTTTAGACGATAATATAAATCTTCTCTAAACTCTTGATTGCTAATAGCTTCAGGCAGGTTTTTATGGGTCGCTGAAACAATTCGCACATTAATGGGGATCTCTTCTTGAAAACCGACTGGGCGAATGGTTTTTTCTTGCAGCACGCGTAATAACTTAACTTGTAAATTTAGCGGCATATCACCAATTTCATCTAAAAATAAGGTCCCCCCTTGCGCTTGCTGAAACAGGCCTTGGTGATCTTTTACCGCCCCTGTAAATGCGCCTTTTTTGTGACCAAATAACTCCGATTCTAATAACTCACCAGGGACTGCACCACAGTTAATAGCCACAAATGGGCCATCACTAACATGGCTGTGCTGATGAATTGCCTGTGCAAGCAGCTCCTTGCCCGTACCACTAGCACCAGAAATAAGTACATTTACCTGAGTAGGACCTAGTAATTTAACTTGCTCTAGCAAATGCAGCATAGCGCCACTGCGAGTAACAATATTGCTTTGCGGAGTAATATCATCATTATTCACCCCATGTATTTCTATGGCTTTAGCTAAGCTATCGAATAGCTCATCTTTATCAACTGGCTTAGTAATAAAGGCAAAAATACCTTGCTTAGTCGCCTCTACCGCATCAGGAATTGAACCATGAGCCGTCATCATAATTACAGGTAGTGCTGGGTAGCGGCTTTGCAATTGTCGGTGCAGTGCCATTCCATCCATTTCATCCATTCTTAAATCGGTGATCACCGCATCAAATACTTGGCTTTTAAGTATTTGTAATGCATTCATGCCACTATCACTGGTTGTTACTTCATAACCTTTTGATTGAATTCGAATTGCCAGTAACTGCAGTAAGCTGGCATCGTCATCAACGAGTAACACTTTAGCGCTTGATGGAAGTGTGACTGACATAGTTACTGCTCCTTGGTTTCTTCACGTAATAAAAGTTGCTGTTCGATTGCAGCTAATGACGATAAGGTTTTTTGCATTTCAGCGTTTAATGCTTGCTGTTGTTTTTTGGCATTTATTTGCATTAACACCTGCTGCTTTTGCAGCCATAAATAGTGTTTTATATCGTCTGGCCAATAGTAAGCCTGATCTAGCTTAAGCAATTGACTCATAACAGTATCAGGGTCGCGACTAAGGTTGACGCATGCGGTATTAAAAAATGCCTTAAGTGCTTGCTCCCCTAAGTAAGTTTTATTGTCAGGCGTTAATTTAAAGCCACCACATTGATGGGCATGCCATGCAATAACTTGCGCGGCGGGCGGATACATAAGATCTAGTTTTGGCCGCGGCTTTGGATTGGGCTGAGTTTGAGCTATTAGCTCAGGTTTAGCTGGTGTTTGAGTGTTTGTTAATTCACACCCAGATAAAAAAACGAGACTGCTGGTTAGCCATAAAATAGCCATTAAACGCGCAGACATATTATTTAACTCCTTTATTTTTATAGGGGATGACAATGTTAAATCGACAGCCTTGCGGCTCATTATGCTCAATAGTTAACTTACCCTGTAACTGTTCAACCGACTCTTTTACTATGGTAAGGCCTAAACCACTGCCTTGAAGACTAATCTCTTTACTGTGTTTACCTTGATAAAAAGCGCCAAAAACATGTTCTTTTTCATGCTCTTTAATACCACAGCCCTCATCAGCAACCTGTATAATTAAGTTATTACTTTCTAAACTTAAACTAATCGACACAGCTTGGTTTGGCTTTGAAAACTTTAAACCATTAGAGATTAACTGAATTAAAATCATTTCAATTAATTCTCTCGGTAAATTAAGTGCAACTGTCGGTAAGCTATTGTGCCAAATAAGCGACTGCTCTCGTGCGTTTAACCTATGTTCAAAATGATTACTTACCTTTTTAATGAGCTGGTTAAATTCCACTTCACTCACATTATCTTTACTGGTTCGAATCGCGTTATAGCTTAACAAACTGTCTATCATAGTGCGTAATCGCACCATAGATTGACTGATTAACCCAAGCACTGCTTTTTGCTCATTATTAATCGGCCCAACAATTTCATCGGCTAATAATTCAGTGCCCTCCACCATAGAGGCCAAGGGTGTTTTTAGCTCGTGAGTAACATGGCGTAAAAACGTATCTTTTTGCTGCTCTAGCATATGCAATTGCGCTTGCACCCACTGCAATTTGTTACCTAGTTCAATAAGTTCAGCAGATCCCTGCACCGATATTTTTTGCTGCCAATCTCCTTGGCCTAATTTATCAATAACGGAGGTTAAACCTTTTAAACGGCCACTTATCCGCCATAAAAACCCACCCCCAACAAGTAAGGTTAAAGGCGTAAGTGCCACTAACCAGTTTATAAAGGAGGCTTGTAAATTTGTCAGTTTAATTTGGTTTTGAGTGATTTTGGCTTCATTGGTTTCGCGAAGCCACATTGTTAGATCTGCCAGTATTTCACTAATTGGCACAAACAACTCTGCTTGCTCACGAGCTTCAACCACCAGTTTGGTATGCGCTGCTTTTAGCGTATCTGTTAACCTTTGCCATTGTTGAGTACTTTGCTGGCTGCTAGAAAGCTGTTTAAGCTCATTTATATTGTCCAGCGATGACTGCCATTTATCCACGATAAGTTTATCGAGTGAATCGCTTTTTAAAACCCAATTTTGCCTTGTTGCCCTTTCTAAACTGTTGAGCTCTTGTTTAAGAGCATTAAACGACTTGGTTACTTGGTAGTTATTACTGACAATTTGCTGCGTGACCGCTAATTGTTTATTTAATACATTTAAAAATACAATAACCACAATAGACAAAGGCAAGAGTGACAACAGCATGCTCATTACAAACTGGCCAATCAAATTAGGACGCCAATTTACCAATGCTTTATATTTTTCAGCCATGATTACAGGCATACACTAATCCTTCACTACTTTTAAGCGCTCTATTATTAAGCGTTCAACTTATACACTCGCTGAACCAAATACATTTTTGAGAGTAAAACCGTTGCAATGTCGCACAATTGCGACAAGTTAAGCACTTGATTTAAAAATAGTAAAAAACCCTAACTGAGAAAATGTTGCATAAAACACACAAGCGTCGGTAAATATTACCTATTAAAAATACGCTAGAAAGTTAAACCTATGATTTTTAATAAAAATAAAAACTGGCACCATAATTGTATTACGCTTATAAATATTAATTTTTAAAGGCCAAGGAATGACTAAAGGTTATTTAAAATCGACTGTATTAATAGCGTTATGTTTCACAAGTATCCATTCATTTGCTCTTGATGTGAACACAGCATTTTACAGCCTAGATAAGGACAGCAACGGCACATTAAGTGAAGCGGAAGCTGGTGAAGATGCATTACTGCATGAGAATTTTGCACAAATAGATAAAAATGAAGACGGACAATTATCGTTCGATGAATTTAAACAGTTTGTAAAATAAAGGAGTATATTTATGAAACAATTAATTGGTGCTTTTTCACTACTATTTTTGGCTATTAGCGCGACGGCATTGGCATCGTCGTTAAATGTACGTTTTATGCATTTAGATAAAAATATGGATGGCCAAATATCGCTTACAGAGGCTAAACAAGATAAACAGCTACTCAAGCAATTTACTGATTTAGACAAAGACAATAACGAGATGATTTCTAAAAAAGAGTTCGATAACTTTAAACTTTAAGCTTAGATTCAAGTTTCGTTTTGTAATATAGAGTTAAAAGCATTTGCCATAATCCCTGAGGGAGTGTGTAAACGGATTTAATGTTGGGAGTTAAATTATGGCAAGTGCTTTCTTTCAATACTGCAGCAATTTAAATACACCTTGGAACGCCAACTATGAGAATACTGCTTCCCTTTATTGGTGCTTTACTTTTTATCAGCCAAAGTGCATTGGCACTTGATGTAAAGCAACGCTTTGAGCATTTAGATACAAATAATGATGGATATTTAACCCACAGCGAGCTTGCTGCTCAGCCTCAGCTATTAAACTCATTTTCAAATTGGGATGAAAATCAAGACAACAGAATTTCTTTAGCTGAGTTTAAAAACTACTTAACCACTAACCTGTTCTGAGCATTTATATGAAGCATTTTAAAAATATTATTTTACTAACACTGACTGTTTTTAGCTGTATGAGTTTTGCAACAAGCAGTTATATTGCCGAAAAATTTGAAAAACTTGACCGCAACCAAGATGGCTTTTTAACTCGCTCTGAAGCTGCCAGCGATCCTGCTTTATGGTCACGCTTTGGCAGTTATGACCGTGACAAAGACACACAATTATCATTAAGCGAATACAGTTTGTACGCCAGTAAATAAATTGCCTCCTCAAACAAAGCTTGGTTAACAATATCAAGCTTGAGAAGGTTTAACTCCCATTGTTAACACATCCTATTTCCCCCTTAACTTGTTGCTTGCTTTAGCTAAAAGCTGACTTATACGACGCTTAATAAATTATGCTATTGGTATTCTAAATTTGAGTTTGCTACTGTGATAGTTCAAATAATAACAATGTGCGTCTTATGCAACTGATAAAAATAATAAAACCGATATTACTAGCAAGCCTTTGTGCCGTCACTAGCGTGGCAATAGCACAAACTCAAGTCATTTATAATGCTAATGGCTACTCACCTTTGTATAAAGGAAAAATGCGCCATGGCGAAGTAAACACATTTACAACCTTAGTTATAAAAGATGGCAAAGTAGTTAAAACAGGTCCAGACAGCTTAAAAAATAGCTTTCCTGGTGCAACCCTAATTGACGCGAAAGGAAAAACTCTACTCCCAGGGCTCATTGATGCGCATGGACATGTCATCGGGCTAGGTAATAATTTGTCGCAACTTGATGTGCGCGGTGCAAAGTCCGTAGATGAAGTAACCGCTAAACTCAAGGAATTTTCCAAAGATAAAGAAGGTTGGATCATTGGTCGAGGCTGGAATCAAGAACTATGGTCAAATACTCGCTTTCCTTCGGCCGCTGACTTAGACAAAGCAGTTAACGATCGCCCTGTTATTTTATCGCGAGTAGATGGTCATGCCATTTGGGTTAACTCAAAAGCATTAGAACTTGCCAATATTAACGCTGACACATCAGCCCCAGCTGGCGGAGAAATTATAAAAGATGAGTTTGGTAAGCCCACCGGCATTTTTATCGATAAAGCAGAAACCTTGGTTACTCAACATATGCCTGCAACGTCTGCACAATCGGTCAGTAATGCATTAGATGCCGCAGGTAAACACTTACTGAGCCTAGGCATTACCTCAACTCATGATGCAGGTATTGATAAAACCACATGGCAAGTTTACAAACAACGCGCCGAGTTAGGCACATTACCGCTTAGAATTGTAGCGATGTTAAGTGCAGCAAGCCCCGACTTAAGCGCTATGCTTAAAGCGGGTCGTTATCAAGATGCACAGGACTTTTTATCTATCCGCAGTGTAAAAATTTATGCTGATGGCGCATTAGGGTCACGTGGTGCTGCGCTTATTGAAGAGTACGCTGATAGAGCCAACCATTTTGGCCTTATGCTTGAAACCCAACAAAAGCTAGAGGAACTATTTACCCTGACTTTTAAAAATGGTTTTAGCGCTAACACGCATGCAATTGGCGATAGAGCAAATAAAATTGTGCTAGATGCTTATCAAAATGTATTTAAACAAACCGGTGGCATACTACTGCGCAATCGTATGGAGCATGCACAAATAGTCTCGCCAGAGGATATCCCGCGCTTTAAAACCCTGAAAATAATTCCATCTATGCAACCTGTGCATGCCACATCAGACATGCATATGGCTGAGCAGCGTTTAACCGACAAGCAACTACAAGGCGCTTATGCTTGGCAAACATTTTTAGACCAAGGTTCAACGATTGCGGCGGGATCTGATTACCCTGTCGAACTGGCGAACCCGTTTGATGGTTTATATTCTGCGATAACGCGCATGGATCATAATCAACTGCCTGAAAACGGTTGGCGCGCCAGTGAAGTTTTGAGCAGGGAAGATGCATTGCGTGCCTTTACCCTTGGCGGCGCGTATGCAGCGCATCAAGAATTTAAAGTAGGTAGTTTGGAGCAAGGTAAATGGGCTGATTTTATACTGATTGATCAAGACTACTTTAAAGTGCCTATTGAGCAGCTTTACAAAACTCAGGTGCTGGAAACGTGGATTGCCGGTAAATTACGCTACCAAAAAGATTCAGCAAAGTCTGAGTAAAAACAAAAAAGGGTTAACTTAAAAGTTAACCCTTTTTTGTATCAGCCTTAGACTGACGATATAACTTAATAATGTGATAAATATTGACCAGAGCTAACAAGCCGTTAGCAAATGCCACCGGCACAGAACCGATTGCTGCACCGTAAAAAGTAAACGCAATACAGCCAAGTAAATTAAACCAACGTAGTTTGGTCACATCGGTCATGGTCAAGGATATAACTAATAATGCAGATGCTAAATAACCTAAATATTCCCAACTCAATTGTTCTCTCCTAGGCTTTAGGTTAATATTACCAGCTAAATTTTAGTACATTATTAAAAACTGCTACGTAGCAGTTTAAATAAAAAAGCTAACTTACCAATAAAACCTTAAAATATGCTGGTTTTACCCACAATTTTTTAATCATTACACGGTAGAATGAAGGCCATTTAACGCCATTAAATAAATAACGGCGTGGGTAAGTTAGCGTAAATTCTTAATCTTAATGCTATCGTCATTAAGGTGTAATAAATAGGACAATTGTCCGAAGAGCATGATTGATGTTTCAATACCATTTTTCCAGTTACCTTGTTGAACAGCTGCTGACATTTGCCGGCAGTAGTTATCAGCAATCAAAAAAAGAAATATTAATACAGCAAGACCAACCACTCACTAAGTTGGTATTGGTGCGAAGTGGTACTGTATCGTTTAGTTACGATGTGGGGAATGGTCGACGCCTGCTGCTTGGTCAACTCGACTGCAACAACACTTTAATTGGTGAAATTGAAGCACTGAATAATAACCCGTGTATTTATACGGTAACCTGCTTCAGTGATGTTACGTACAATCTTATTGAGCTAAAGCATTGGCGTTCATTATTGCTCGACAAACCAGAATTGAGCCTATACACGGCGCAAACAATTGCTGCTAAGTTCCAAGAAAATCAAAAGATTAACTTAGATAAACTGTTGCTTCCCTTAAGCTACAACATTGCTAAAGACTGCTTATTACGTGCAGAAAATAACAACCCTACTTTATTGCGCGCCTATCCTACGGTAAATGCAGAAGCTGAGCGCTTTGCAACCACTGAACGTGCATACCGACGGGTAGTGAGTGAGTTGGTAGAGAAAAATCTAGTGCAACGAAGCACCCAAGGGCTGCAAGCTGTCGATATTCCTAAACTCAGTGAATATGTAGATAGCTTTGCACAACTTTAAAGACAATAAAAAAGGCCATTAAGGCCTTTTTTATTGAGCAAAGTCACGTTTATTTTTCAAGTAAAATATCGTGGATTTTAGCTAAATCAGATTTACCTTCAATAATTTCATCCGGCGTTAACCCTGATAATTCATGCGGGAATACTAACCATTCTTCAGATTCATGAATGTAGTAATCTGGCACTGTATCTACTTTTGAGTTTTTTGGCTTGTAGTATGGACAAGCAATACGAATATCACTCGGTAAGTTTAAACGCATTAGCTCAGAGAGCTTCTCTTTTAGCGCCACGATGCTTCGACCTGAGTCAAATACATCATCCACAATCAGTAATGAATCACCCGCATTCGCGTTTTCAACTATGTAGTGTAAACCATGTACTTTTATTTCTTTTGATTGCTTACCAATACCGTAATAAGACGACGTACGCACCGCAATATGATCGGTTTCTATGCCTTTGTAGTCATAATATTCTTGAACTGCAATCCCGATTGGAGCACCACCGCGCCATATACCAATAATAAAATCTGGACGAAAGCCATCTTTATACACTTGTGCCGCTACGCGGAATGAATCTTCAAGTAATTGTTGAGCCGTGATATAGCACTTTTCTGACATAGTAAGGATCCCAGTGGTATGTATAATATTTGAGCGAGGTTTAAATGAAATAGATGCCCAAACACGTATTGGCGAAGGATTTTACCGTAAATAAAACAAAATTGCTTGTATGGCGGATAAAAAAATAGGCACCCTTAGGCACCTATTTTTTAACTAATTGCTTAGTCTGAGTTGATTATGCTTTTTCAAGCAAGGTGCGCGCTACTGTACGCATACCTTGTGTAGTTGCACCTGAAGCCCACTGACTAGTACCACCACCCATATTAAATGCTGCCGCTAAATCAATATGTACCCAACCTTTACCATCGTTTGGCACAAAGCGAGATAAGAAACCTGCTGCATTTGAAGCACCACCATAGCCACCGCCTTTTTGTGCACGGCTGTTTGCTGTATCGGCATACGGTGATGGGCAGTTTTGTTGATGCCACTTTTCAAGCGGTAATGGCCATGCGGCTTCCATTTCTTGTGATGCAAAGTCTTCTACTTCACGTACTAGCTCTTTATCAAGGGCAAATAACGCGTTGTATTCTTGACCAACGGCAACAAGGGCTGCGCCCGTTAATGTTGCTGCGTCAATAATAAGTGGTGCACCCGTCTCACCTGCCGCCATTAGGCCATCAGCTAATACTAAACGGCCTTCAGCATCTGTGTTTACAATTTCAACGCTTGTGCCATTTTTGTAGGTAAGAATGTCACCTAGTTTGTATGCATGACCGGAAATTAAGTTCTCTGCACAACATAAAAACAGCTTAATGCGCTTTTCTACACCACGATTAATGGCCAGCGCTAAACCTGCAGTTACCGTTGCAGCTCCGCCCATGTCGCACTTCATGCCTAACATGCCTTCGCTAGATTTAATTGAGTAACCGCCTGAGTCAAATGTAATACCTTTACCTACAAGTGCTGCGCTTACTGGTGCGTTATCATCGCCAGTTGGGTTGTAATCAAGCTCAAGTAATACAGGTGGGCGTTCACTACCACGACCTACAGCATGAATACCAATCCATTGCTGCTCTAATAGCGCATCGCCTTTTATTATTTGGTAGCTAACATGTTCTGGTGCCAGTGATTGAATAAATTCAGCCGCTTTTTCTGCTAGGCTCTCTGGGTAAATGTCATCGGCGGTGCCGTTAACCATTTCACGTGCCCACGTTGCTGAAGCTTTTAAATCAGCAAGTTCTTTTAAATCAGATTGTGCATTATCAACAAACTCAACACCGTGCAGTACTTTTGGTGATACAAAGCCTTGGTAAAATGCCCATTGGCTCTCTGTACACCAAACATCGCCTTCAAGCACAACACTTTTAATGCCTTGGCTTGCAATAGTACGACCCGCTTTTTGCACGTTTTTTAATGTTTCTTGCTCAGATAAATGAACCGTTGCGCCGTGTTCGTTAAAAGATAGTGACGCACTTTCGCCCCAGTGTCCTGGTGCCGATTGCTCGCTTAATTGAACAACAAATTTTTCACTCATGTTAGAATATCCTTGCACTTAAATGTATGGTTGAGTTTACTATAGCGCGCCTAAGTTCCCAACAGCTTGCGGTAAATAACCTCAAATAGACCGCAAAGTCTTATTTTACTTAACCTGAACTCTGGTTATATAAGGAAGTCATTAATGAAATACACCCCGCCATTACAATCTGCTACGTTATTAAAACGTTACAAACGCTTTTTAGCTGATTTAGAGCTCAGTGATGGCAGCACTTTTACCGCTCACTGTGCTAATACGGGGAAAATGACGGGCTGTGCAGACTCTGGTTTTAATGCCTTTTATTCCACCAGCAGTAACACCAAACGAAAGTACCCACAGTCATTAGAGCTGACGCAAAATAACTTATCACAGCTTATTTGTGTAAACACAGCCGTTGCTAATAAAGTAGTAGAAGAAGCGATTAACGCTGAAGTGATTAAAGAGCTGACAGGCTATCAACAAGTCCAAAGTGAAGTGAAGTATGGCAGTGAAAACAGCCGCATCGACTTTTTACTTACCCACAGCAGTAAAGCCAATTGCTATGTTGAAGTTAAATCAGTGACTCTCCTAAGTGAAGAGCATCCACAAAGCGGCCAAGGTTACTTCCCTGATGCGCAAACAGTTCGTGGGCAAAAGCATATTCGTGAATTAATCGAAATGGTAAAACAAGGGCATCGTGCGGTATTACTATTTTCGGTGCTACATCAAGGGATCACACAAGTGAGTGCGGCGGCACATATAGATTCAACCTATGCACAATTACTAAGCGAAGCGATTGAGCAAGGCGTAGAAATATTAGCTTATAAAGCCCATATTTCTGCTAGTGAAGTAACTTTAGTTGAGAAAGTGGCGTTTGTTGAGTAAAAGCGCGCATTTAAACGTTGGTATTGCGCTACGCCAAAAAAATACTTAGTCAAAAAGTAAAAATAAGTTGTTTTTATTATTATTGCCCATATAACTACGCCAGTTTATAAACCAATACTGTGATAAGAAAGTATAAGTAGTACTTTTACTACTTTTATATCACCAAACAGGGTTAAGCTAATTCGATTATTTAAAAATAAATTTGCCTAGGGTATGAGTTTCTGTTATTTATACCGCCGGCTAATGCTGAGGCATTAAATTAAGGATTTAGGAGAGAGTTATGCCAGACCAAAAAAGACATGGTTTATTGGCTCAAGCCGGTTTAGAACCATACCAAGAAAAACCGGGTGAAGAGTACATGAATGATGCACAACGTGCTCATTTTAAAACAATTTTAGAAACTTGGCGTAATGATTTACGTAACGAAGTTGATCGTACCAAATCACACATGCAAGACGAAGCAGCAAACTTTCCTGATCCCGTTGACCGCGCAGCACAAGAAGAAGAGTTCTCATTAGAGCTTCGTACTCGTGACCGCGAACGTAAGTTAATTAAAAAAATTGAAAAAACAATTATATTAATTAAAGAAGACGAATTTGGCTTTTGTGAGTCTTGTGGCATTGAAATTGGCATTCGTCGCTTAGAAGCGCGCCCTACTGCTGATTTATGTGTAGACTGTAAAACACTTGCTGAAATCAAAGAAAAGCAATCTGGACGCGGCTAATTAAGTATAGCCATGTCTTCTACAGCCGTTACTGCGCAAGTATCTAACTATCGCGGCCGATTTGCACCGTCCCCTTCCGGACCGTTACATTTTGGCTCACTTGTGGCGGCTGTAGGTAGCTATCTAGATGCAAAAGCGAACCAAGGAAAGTGGTTAGTTCGCATTGAAGATATAGACACCACTCGCGTTGTAAAAGGCGCCGCCACCGATATCCTAAATACCTTAGACGCCTATAACCTCAATTGGGATGAAAACGTTGTGTACCAAACACAGCGTCTTACTATTTATCAAGATGCCGTTCACGCTCTGTCACAACAACAGCTTGTTTATGCCTGCCAGTGCTCTCGTAAGCAAATAAAAGCCCTCGGCGGCATTTATCAAGGGCAATGTAAACACAGCCAACTAAGTGAACAAGGTCATGCCCTACGTTTAACTCAATGCTATGCAACCGTTGATTATAAAGACCTTATTCAAGGGCATATTGACGTGGACCCAGCTCTCGCTCATGAAGATTACATAATCAAACGCAGCGATGGTTTATTTGCCTATCAACTGGTGGTGGTTATTGATGACATTGAGCAGGGGATTAATCGTATTGTGCGAGGCGCTGATTTAATTGAACCGACTGCGCGTCAAATTAGCTTATTTAAACAGCTAAATTGCCCTATTCCAGAGTTTGCTCATTTGCCTTTGGCTGTAGCAAAACCAGGGTTTAAACTGTCTAAGCAAAATTACGCCCCTGCAATTTGCAAACAAAATCCAAAGCCCACTTTAATAGCTGTATTCGAATTTTTAGGCTTGCCAATACATGAGCAACTAATGGATTTAAACACAGAACAATTACTCGCTTGGGGCGTGGCGCATTTTAACTTAAGCCTTGTTCCTGCTAAGCGCGAAATACAGATTTAACCTCCCATTACGTATTACGTGTGATTAATTCAAATAAAATCGTTAAAAATGGCTTAATTTCAGTGCTGCAACTTAATTTTTTTACCTTGCTGGTATATGATAGCCGCCTAAATATATGCTAATTACATTAAACGGTAAGAATCACGCTTTAAGCGAATACTTGCTGTGATTTTGATTGCAATGGCGAGCAAATCAACCGCTTCTCTAGGAGACAGACTATTATTTCCAAGCTTTTTCAATTTTGTCGACAAATTATCGGCCCAAGTGCCAATAACGAAAATGTCGCAATCAGCAGTGAGCCGTTAGTGATCCCTAGAGGTGAGCATGGTATTTCTCGCAAACAATTTAGCCCAAATGCAATCAAAGTACTCTACCGCCTAAAAGATGGTGGCTATGATGCTTACTTAGTTGGTGGTTGCATTCGCGATGTATTGTTAGGCCAACAACCTAAAGATTTTGATGTTGTAACCAATGCTACCCCTGAGCAAGTAAAAAAACTGTTTCGTAACTGTCGCTTAATTGGTCGCCGCTTTCGTTTGGCGCACATTGTTTTTGGCCGTGAGATTATTGAAGTGGCCACAATGCGCGGCCATCACGAAGCACAAGAAGATAAAAATCAAATTAGCCAGTCAAGTGAACATGGGCAACTTCTTCGCGATAACGTATTTGGTAGCATTGAAGAAGATGCAGAACGCCGTGATTTTTCAATCAACGCTTTATACTACTCGATTAATGATTTTTGTGTTTACGATTACGCAAATGGCTTAGCCGCTATCAAAGCAAAACAAATAGAATTAATTGGCGATCCTGAAACACGCTACCGTGAAGATCCGGTACGTATGCTTCGCGCAGTGCGCTTTGCCACCAAGTTAGATATGCAAATAGCGCCAGCAAGCGAAAAGCCGATTACCGAATTAGCGAGCTTGCTTGATAATATTCCGCCAGCGCGTTTATTTGAAGAAATACTCAAGCTATTTTTAAACGGCAAAGCACAGCAAAACTTTATAATGCTGCGTCAGTACGGTTTATTTAAGTCGTTATTTCCTGAGCTAGACCGTATTTTAAATAAAAACCCTGGCGGACTTGAAGAAACCTTCATAAAGCAGATGTTTGCAAACACTGATATCCGTATTAATGCAGATAAAAAAGTCACTCCTGCATTCGTATTTGCAGCATTACTGTGGTTCCCGCTGATTGAGCGTACTGAAAAAATTAGACGCCAAGAGCAACTATCAGAATACGATGCATTTGCTCAAGCAATTAATAAAGTACTGAGTGAGAATGCCCAACATATTGCCGTACCAAAACGCTTTACTTTAGGTGCCCGTGATATTTGGCATATTCAACAACGCTTAGATAAACGTGCTGGCCAGCGTGCCTATCGTTTAACACAGCAGCCGCGCTTTAAAGCCGCTTATGATTTTTTACTATTGCGTGTTGATGCTGGTGAAACTGAGCATACAGAGCTGGCACAGTGGTGGACACAGTACTTAGGTCAAGATATTAATGGCCAAAAAGAAATGGTACGAGAGCTTGGTCATCAAGGTGGCCCAAAGCCACGCAAGCGACCTCGTCGTCGTACTACTAAAAAGCCAGCTGAGTAAATAATGTTACGTGTCTATTTGGGGTTAGGTGCAAACCTTAACAGCCCTAAAAAACAACTTGATAACGCTGTTATTGCACTTAAAAGCTTGCCAAACAGCGAACTTATAGCCTGCTCGCATTATTATGCGAGCAAGCCTATGGGACCACAAGATCAACCTGATTATGTGAATGCAGTCGCCTGTATCAACACTTCACTTGAGCCAGAGCAACTACTCGATTTAACCCAAGCCATAGAACTGGAACATGGGCGAGTCAGAAAGGCTGAGCGCTGGGGCGCACGCACATTGGATATTGATATTTTATTATTTGGTGAACACATTTTAAATACCGATCGTTTAACCGTGCCTCATTACGGATTAACTGAGCGAGAATTTGTTGTTTACCCACTGCAAGAAATTGCACCGGAACTGATTTTACCTAGCGGCGCATCTATCAAACAGATAGCAAATACCCTACCGCTTAACGACTTACAACAATTACCACGGTAATTAATTAAGGCCATTGTCTGCGAGAATATTATGTCTAAAATAACCGTTTCAACTTTGAATAAAATGAAGGCTGAAAGTAATAAAATCACTGCGTTAACAGCTTACGATGCTAGTTTTGCTAAGTTATTTCATGATAACGGCGTTGATGTTGTTTTAGTTGGTGATTCTTTGGGTATGGTATTACAAGGTGGCGATGATACCTTAGCGGTTACAAACCAAGAAATTGCCTACCATACTCGCTGTGTGCGCGCAGGAAGCCGTGATTTATTTGTTATTGCTGATTTACCGTTTATGACCTACGCAACCCCAAATGATGCGTGTAAAAATGCTGCAGAACTGATGCGCGCGGGTGCTAATATGGTCAAACTTGAAGGCGGTGAATGGCTACATGACAGCATTAAATCACTAACCCAACAAGGTATTCCAGTGTGTGGCCATTTGGGTCTTACACCGCAATCTGTGCATGTATTCGGTGGTTTTAAAATCCAGGGCCGTGAAGAAGCGCAAGCGCAAAAAATTATTGCCGATGCAAAAGCATTAGAAGCCGCAGGTGCTCAACTACTGGTGCTTGAATGTATTCCAAGTGCCTTAGCAAAACGCGTTACAGAGTCATTGAGCATCCCTACAATCGGGATTGGTGCGGGTAATGCAACCGATGGTCAAATTTTGGTTATGCACGACTTGGTGGGCATTTCTGCAGGTTATATTCCTAAATTTTCAAAAAACTTTTTACTCGAAACAGGCAATATGCCTGCTGCAGTTAAAAAGTATTGTAACGATGTCAAAAGCGGCGTATTCCCAAGCGCTGAACACGAGTTTAAATAATGCAGTCAATCACTGAAATAAAATCATTACGCAGTCAAATTAGAACCTGGCGCCAAGCCGGTTTAAGCGTGGCATTTGTTCCTACTATGGGCAACTTACACCGTGGTCATTTTTCACTGGTAGAAAAAGCTAAAACACTGGCCGATAAAGTGGTCGTGAGCATTTTTGTTAACCCAATGCAATTTGGTGCTAACGAAGATTTAGACAGTTATCCGCGTACTCTAGATGCTGATAAGCAAGGGTTAGCTGATCTTGAAACAGACATTTTGTTTATCCCCAGTGTTGAGACTATTTACCCTAATGGTTTAGGCGCGCAAAGCTTTGTTGATGTGCCTGGTATTTCAATGGGATATTGTGGTGGTTCACGCCCAGGCCACTTTAAAGGCGTAGCGACTGTTGTTACTAAGCTATTTAATTTAGTACAGCCTGATTATGCTTGTTTTGGTGAAAAAGATTTTCAGCAGCTACAAGTTGTTAAAACCATGGCTACTGACTTATCAATACCAGTAGAAATTATTGGTGTACCTACCATGCGTGAAGTTAGCGGCCTTGCCATGAGCTCGCGTAATGGGTACTTATCAAGTGATGAAAAACAAACCGCTCCTGCTTTATTTAATACCTTAAAGCATTGTGCGCAGCAAATAAAAAGCGGTAATAAAGACTTTGCTACATTGGAAAGTGAAGCAAAGAACGCATTAGAAAACGCAGGCCTAAAACCAGATTATTTTTCGATAGCTCAACGAGATACATTAAAAGCTGCTACACTCGAAGATACACGATTTGTAATTTTAGCTGCCGCCTTTTTAGGTAGTGTTAGATTAATCGACAATATTCAGGTTGAAGTTTAATACTGGTGTGGCCTCATTTTAAGGATAAGCATGAAAACTTTTTTTAAAACTAGCCTCGTGGCTTTTTCGTTTGCAGTTATTGCTGGCTGCCAGAGCCAGCCGGGTAATCCAGCACTTAATCAGTGTGCTCAACAAAGTTATCAATGTGAAACCAGCTGCGAACAGCAAACAACCACCGATAGTCTTAAATCGCAGGTTTGTTCATCAAAATGTATTGAGGCTTACAATCAATGCAAAGTACAAGCTGAAAACTTAGGTAAAGCAACAAACTAAATAATCTTAAGTAAAACAAAAAAACCGCTCAATGAGCGGTTTTTTATTATTTGCTTTGGCTGCTTATTTCAAGCCTAACTTTTTAAGCTCTAGTTCAACTAACTTTGCAGAAAGTGGTACATAGCCATCCTTTTCTACAATTTTTTGACCGTCTTGAGAAAGTACCATCTTTAAGAACTCAGCTTCAACTGGCCCAAGTGGCTTATTTGGGTGTTTATTTACATAAACATATAAAAAACGTGATAGTGGGTATTTACCTTGTGCTACGTTTTCAAGCGTGGCATCAACAAAGTTAGTGCCTTTTTTAGATAACGGAACAGTACGCACACCCGATGTTTTATAACCAATGCCAGAGTAACCAATCGCATTTAATGACGCTGAAATTGACTGTACAACAGAAGCCGAACCCGGTTGCTCGTTCACGTTATTACGGAAATCACCTTTACATAGCGCTTTCTTTTTAAAGTAACCGTAAGTACCTGATACTGAGTTACGTCCGTATAATTGCACGTCTTTTGCAGCCCAATCACCTTCTAGACCAACATCACTCCAGCGATTTACTTGCTCTGATGCACCACATTTACGAGTTGATGAGAAAATAGCATCGATTTGGTCAATGCGTAGTCCTTCGATTGGGTTATCTTTGTGTACAAATACTGCCAACGCATCAATTGCTACTCGCACTTGTGTTGGTTTGTAGCCATGACGCTTTTCAAATGCTTCAATCTCTTTTGACTTCATTGCACGGCTCATTGGACCTAAGTTAGCCGTACCTTCAGTTAGTGCTGGTGGCGCAGTAGACGAACCTGCCGCTTGAATTTGAATATTTACATTTGGGTAAATACGCTTATATTCTTCAGCCCAAAAGGTCATCATGTTGGCTAATGTGTCAGACCCTACTGATGAAAAGTTACCTGATACACCGCTAATTTTTTGATACTCAGGAATACCGTCTTCTAATGCAACCGCTTGTGCAGATACAAATGTTGTAACAGCCACACCCATTGCGGCAACTAAGTTTTTAAATTTCATTTTGGGGTTCTCCAATTTGTTCGTCCCATTTCCTAACTGCGGTTCACTCTAAAGTGAGTACATGACAATGGTGTGACTCTTAAATGACACTTTTATGACTACCTATATTGCTTGCTACTAATGGCGAAATAACGATAAGTCTATCGCTTGAAAACGCGAAAGAAAAACAAGAACCTTTACCCAGCTCGCTGTGAATTTTTAATTGACTACCATGGCGAGTAAGCACATGCTTGGTAATAGCTAAGCCTAAGCCTGAGCCACCTGTGGTACGGCTTCTGGCTTTATCTACTCGATAAAAACGCTCAGTTAACCGGTTAATATGCTCAGGTGCAATACCATCACCATTATCGGTCACACTAAAACATGCTTGTTCATTGTTGCGCTGCCAAAGTACCTCAATTTTACCGCCTGGTTTAGTATAATGAATGGCATTAAATACTAAATTTGAAAAGGCACTTCTAAGTTCATCCTCAGCACCGGTAATATCAAGCGATGCATCAATCTTAAAAATAAGTTGATGGCCTTTGTCTTGATTGATAGATTGCGCTTCTGTTTCAATTAAGTTTAATAATCGTGGCACATTCACCGCTTTGTCATTACTGTGTTGCTTTCCCCCTTCGATGCGCGATAACGACAACAGCTGATTCACCAAGCTATCCATACGCTTACATTGCTCTAGCATAGTAGTTTGTGCTTTATTCCACATTGCAGGCGGGGGAAGTGAATCACTATCGAGCATTTCAAGGTAGCCGGTAACAACAGTTAAAGGGGTTCTGAGCTCATGAGAGACGTTTGCTACAAAGTCTTTACGCATCTGCTCAAGTTGCTTTAAGCGAGTAACATCGCGTACCACTACCAACAACTGTGTATTGGCATAGGGCATAACCCTAAATTCAAGAACTTGCTCAACACTGTGGCCACTTTCAAGCTCCAGAGCATCGCTAAACTCTTTACGACGCATATATTTAGCAAATTTAGGATCGCGAATTAAGTTATCTAAACGCTGACCATGATCAACCGGCCACTGTAACCCTAACACTTTGAGTGCAAGTTGATTACACCACACAATTGATAAGTCGTTTTGTAGCACAACAACGGCATCGGGTACGGCCTCAGCGCCGTCACGAAAACGCCGTATTAGCTCTGCCAGCTCATTACGTTTTTTACGATTGCGGTGTTGCAGCTGGTAAATACCTTCAAATACTTGCTCCCACGACCCTTCCCCTTCAGGCGGGTTAAAACTGCGTTGATCATGCAGCCAGTCACTTAAGCGATAAAGCTGATGGTAATGCCACATAAGTAGCGAAAAAGCGCCCAAAAACAACATCAAAAATGGGGCACCAATGAGCACCCCAATTAAAAGCAAAGGTATAAAATAGACAAACAGCCGTTTAGTTAACGCCTGCTTGTTAATAACTCGATACATACACGCTCTTTACCTTATAAACACTAGCAGATGATTTGACTGTGCTAGGTTAATAGATTGTGACTTACGAAGTAAACTTATAATTTACTCGAAAAGCGATAACCAGCACCGCGAACTGTTTGTACTAAGCGGTCATGCCCAAGCGTAGCAATTGCCTTACGCAGGCGACGGATATGAACATCTACAGTTCTATCTTCAACATAAACGTTAGTACCCCATACATGATCAAGTAATTGCTCTCGGCTATATACACGCTCAGGGTGGGTCATAAAAAAGTGTAACAGTCTAAATTCCGTTGGCCCCATATCTAGCTCACTGCCACCTGAGGTCACACGATGCGAAATAGGATCTAAACGTAAGCCATGTACTTCAATCGCCTCTTCAAGTGAGGTAGGAGCAACACGACGAATAACCGCTTTAATACGCGCCATTAACTCTTTAGGTGAGAACGGTTTTGTAACGTAATCATCAGCACCGACTTCTAAACCGCGTATTTTATCTTCTTCTTCGCCGCGGGCTGTCAGCATAATGATAGGAATTTGGCGTGTGTGTTCATTTTGTTTGAATTTTTTAGCGATTTGAATTCCACTACCGCCAGGTAGCATCCAATCGAGTAACACCATATCTGGATAAGGTTCAACCATTGCAGATATTGCAGAATCATAATCTTCTGCCTCAATGGCTTGAAACCCATTTTGTTCTAAAACAAAAACCAACATTTCCCTGATAGGTGCTTCGTCATCAACGACTAATACTTTACGTGACATTCCAATTTATCTCTTAGGCTATTGAGTAGGTTTCATTATTATGACTAAGTATGACATTTTTATTAAAGTGTAACGTGGAAATCAAAATGAGCGTAAAAAAAAACACAAAATAGTGACAAAAAATTAAATATGTCATCTTTGTATCATCATAAGCTGTAAATCAAAAAGCGGTTTGAGGTGTTAATAGCTTAATAATTGCGCGTAGTTTTTATATTATTTATGAGATCATCAAATTACTAAGCGACGAGTTTTAACAACTATATTTTTAGTCTGATCATAAAAGCTCACTGCGCCACGACACTATTTAGATCAGCTTTATTAAGATCTTAAATATCAGGATCAGAGTTTTATCAAGCAGATCCCTTTGCGGATCACTATTTTACCCACTACTAAAGCTAAACCAATGATTTTTTGTATAATTTTCATTCTACCACTGCGCTTTACGATGCCTAAATGACTAAAACATGCCCATTTTAGCGCTTTAGTTAGTAAAGTAATGATCCCAGATATGACAAGTTAGTAATCGAGTGATCCCAAATTAATAACTAGGTAAAATACTGATCCCCCACAGATCAAAAAAGCCAGTGCATAGGCAACTGGCTTTTATAATGAGCGCGAGAGTATCGCTATTATTGGCTCATTATTTTATTTTTGGGTTTAGCTCACCGCTTAAGTATTTAAGGTGCATTTCATCTAACGAAATTGGCTTAATTTTACTTGCTTGACCTGCAGTACCAAACGCTTCGTAACGGGCAATACAAATATCAGTCATCGCTTGCGTTGCAGCGGCTAAGAACTTACGTGGGTCGAAGTTAGACGGGTTCATTGCTAAATGACGACGGATTGCACCGGTAGACGCTAAACGTAAGTCAGTATCAATGTTTACCTTACGCACACCGTATTTAATACCTTCAACAATTTGCTCTACTGGCACGCCGTAAGTTTCTGGGATCTCACCACCGTATTGGTTGATCACCTCTAACCACTCTTGTGGTACTGAAGACGAACCATGCATTACTAAGTGGGTATTTGGTATACGCGCGTGGATTTCTTTAATACGATCAATTGCTAAAATGTCGTCGGTTGGTGGACGCGTAAATTTGTAGGCACCGTGTGATGTACCACAGGCAATAGCCAGCGCATCAACATGGGTTTTATTTACAAAGTCTGCCGCTTCTTCTGGATTTGTTAGCATTTGCTCAGTGGTAAGTTTACCCTCAGCGCCAACACCATCTTCTTCACCCGCTTCACCAGTTTCAAGTGAACCTAATACACCTAGCTCACCCTCTACAGATACGCCACACGCATGCGCCATTTCAACTGTTTTACGTGTTACATCAACGTTGTAATCGTAGCTTGAAGGTGTTTTACCATCGCTCATTAATGAGCCATCCATCATTACTGATGAAAATCCTAGCTGAATTGAACGCTGACATACACCCGGTGATGTACCGTGATCCTGATGCATAACCACTGGAATATGTGGCCATTCTTCAACTGCCGCTAAAATCATATGACGAATAAAAGGTGCACCGGCATACGCACGTGCGCCCGCAGAACCTTGCACAATAACAGGGCTGTTTGTTTTATCAGCCGCTTCCATAATTGCACGCATTTGCTCTTGGTTATTTACATTAAACGCGGGTACACCGTAACCATGCTCTGCGGCATGATCAAGAAGTTGTCGCATACTGATTAAAGCCATTGGGTATTCTCCAATTTATCGGTAGTTATTTTACTACCTAGTTTGAACGGATTTGTTAGTTTGGCGCAATCACTGCGCCATGAATTAAAAGGCAAATGGCCTAAAATTCATATTATTAACGACTAAATAAAAGTGAGAGGTATTTACTCGTTAATTGTAGCAGATGTGAAATAAGCACATCTGCTTTACGGCTAGCTAATACCCTAAGGTATTATTTAGCGCGTGATTCTAGCATTGCAACTGCAGGTAGTTTTTTGCCTTCTAAAAACTCTAAGAACGCACCACCACCAGTAGAAATATACGATACTTTATCACTAATGCCATACTTATCAATTGCCGCTAGGGTGTCACCACCACCAGCAATAGAAAATGCGCTTGAATCAGCAATCGCTTTTGCAATAGCGCGAGTGCCATTACCAAATTGATCAAACTCAAACACACCCACTGGGCCATTCCATACAACAGTGCCCGCATTAGCAATAATTTTTGCAAGTTGATTAGCAGTATCAGGGCCAATATCAAAAATCATATCGTCGCTGGTGACTTCACTTACATCTTTAAGTGTGGCTACAGCTGACTCTGAAAACTCATTACCTACAACAACATCTGTGGGTACCGGTATTTCGCCATCGTTGGCTTTCGCTGCAACGCATAAACGATTTGCTTCATCCATTAAATCAGCCTCATAAAGTGACTTACCTACGGGATGACCAGCAGCTGCAATAAAGGTATTGGCAATACCACCGCCGGTAACAAGCTGATCAACAATTTTAGATAACGAATCAAGTACGGTTAATTTAGTGGATACTTTAGAACCACCCACAATCGCCACTAACGGACGGGCTGGGTTATCAAGTGCTTTACCTAGGGCGTCTAGTTCAGCCGATAATAATGGACCAGCACACGCTACATCAGCAAACAGACCCACACCATGGGTTGAAGCTTGTGCGCGATGTGCAGTACCAAAGGCATCCATTACGTAAACATCACATAATGCAGCGAGTTGCTTTGATAGGGCTTCGTCGTCTTTTTTCTCGCCTTTGTTAAAACGTACGTTTTCAAAAACAACCACTTCGCTATCTGCAACATCAACGCCGTTTAAGTAATCTTTTTCTAGGCGAACAGTTTGCTCAAGTGCATCATTTAAGTAATCAACAACGGGTGCTAATGAAAATTCGTCTTCGTATTGCCCTTCCGTAGGACGGCCTAGGTGTGACATAACCATCACTTTTGCACCTTTTTCTAGCGCAAGTTTGATAGTAGGTAGTGCAGCACGAATACGTGCGTCTGACGTCACTTTACCTGCTTTAACGGGTACATTTAAATCTTCACGAATTAATACACGCTTGCCGTTTAAATCTAAATCTGCCATTTTTATGACCGACATGAACATCTCCTTAGTTAACGATACTAAACCAATAAATACGTTTTAAATATTACTTAAATGCCATCATAGCACGAGCGGTATCAAGCATGCGATTCGCAAACCCCCACTCATTATCACACCAAACTAGTAATTTTATCAGCCGTTTATGACTAACACGTGTCTGTGTGCCATCTATAATACAAGAATGGGGATCGTGGTTAAAATCAACCGATACCAGCGGCTCTTCGGTGTAACTTAAAATACCCTCAAGCCTATCTTTAGCTTGTGCCTTAAGCGCACTATTAACCGCACTTAAATCTACATCGGTATTTACCGTGACACTTAAATCCATGGCGGTCACATTAATAGTCGGTACACGAACGGCAATAGCCTCAAAGCGGCCTTTAAATTTAGGTAAAATACGGTCGATACCACGGGCTAATTTTGTGTCTACCGGAATAATAGATTGGCTGGCGGCACGAGTTCGGCGTAAATCATGGTGATACGCATCAATCACTTGCTGATCGTTCATTGACGCATGAATAGTTGTAATAGCGCCAGACTCAATACCAAAGGCATCATCGAGTACTTTAATAACAGGAACAACGCAGTTGGTGGTACACGAACCATTAGAGACAATAGTATGCTCGTTTTTCAGCTCATCGTCGTTTATGCCATACACAATGGTGGCATCTACATCATTATCAGCAGGATGGGAAAACAACACTTTTTTAGCACCTGCGGCAATATGTGACTGTGCATGCTCACGTGAGTGGTACACGCCAGTACATTCAAGTACCACGTCAACATCTAGCGTTTGCCACGGTAATTCAACTGGATTTTCTTCACAAAATAATGCAATGGTGTCATCAGCAACGCTGATAGTGTCTTCACCTAGTTTAACTGGAAAAGTGAAACGACCATGAGAGGTGTCGTATTTTAATAAATGGGCAATAGCTTCAGGGTCGGCTAGTTCGTTAATTGCAACAATTTTGATCTCGTCGCTTAAGCCTGATTCGTATAGTGCACGGACAATATTTCGACCAATACGACCAAAACCATTAATTGCAAGTTTGATTGCCATGAAATATAAAATCCACTCTAGTTACGTACAGAGAAAGGCAGCGTCGCCTTTTAGATGGCGGTATTGTAATCGACCTTGCCTGCGATTATAAGAGCCAAGCATTAGAAACTTTAAATTAACGCCATAATCAACACGCAATGCGCTTTTATTTTTAACTCGGCTTTGCGATATTTGCTATTTTAGTTTTAAATCAAACACCACGTTTATTGATGCTTTAACGCTTATTCTTGCACCTAAATATTGCTGCTGCGTAAATGGGTTCTCGTTATTTCTAGCAGCCATGCTATTTCTGTGGCTAGATAAAACAATGTGCTTAACACCGCTCGCGTCGTAATCTGAGCTACTAGAATTTGCACTAATACTATAAACGTTGCCAAGTTCAGCACCAAAAGACTGAGCGAGCTTATTTCCCTTCGCTTTTGCGTTATCAATTGCTAGTTGTGTTGCCTCTGCCTCTAACTGCATGGCCTTGGAGGATAAACCATTAATTTTTTTGATATTGTCTATTTGTAAGCGTTGAGCAAAATCAATAAATTCATCGACTTTTTTAATATCTTTCAATGTGACTTTAACTGTTTTCAGAGCTAAATAATTATCGCTTAAAGCAATCCCTGATTCTGTACCAACCTTAGTGTATACCTTGCTTTTTAAACCCGATATATGAACATCGCCTTGGCCAAAATCATATTTATCTAATTCTTCAAATAACACGCTGATCCGGCCATCAAGGTCACGCTTAGCCTCAAGTAATGTATCTTCAATGCTTTTTACTTCAAATATAATTTGAGCCATATCTGGCTCAACTAATACCTCAGCAGACCCCTGCACTGCAATATGACGATTAGCTGGCACGCTTGAATTAGCAAAAGTAATAAGAGGGAATAAGATAATAAAAATAGCGCTGATAAGTTTCATATTCGTTCCTTGAATTTTTAATTAAACACGCGTTCCCATAAGTATACAAACAAGAAGAAAAGTAAACTGCATACAATTAAGCTAAGTGCATACTTTATAGTTGGGTTTCTTATAGTTGGGTTTCGCTGTCCTTAACCAACCTACATTAGATCGCCTACTTTAAGTTCTTTACCGGCGCCTATTTGATGGCATTGGGCTAATAACAGCTCAGCAGTGGCTTGTGCATCGGTAAGCGCATGATGGCAATGATAGCTTGGTAAATCGTAGCGATTACGGCATTCATTTAAGGTTAAATCATCTAATTTGATATCGCTTGCGTGTTGCAGTAAGCGCTTTTTTTCTATTTGTAAGGTATCGATGATCAGCTTAGGCCGCTGGATGATCCCTGCATTTTTTATTGCTAACTTTAAAAAGCCCCAGTCGAGCATGGCATTATGAAATACTAAAATGCAGTCACTAAAGTGAGCACTTAAAGACATTAAAATACTCTGTAGACTTTGCCCTTGTGCCACCGAGTCAGTACTAATGCCGTGAAAAACAGGGCTTTGCTCTAGACTTTTAACCTCTTTATTAACGATATGCTGCGATTGACTATTCTTGATACATTGATTATCAATCAGTACCCAAGCAACCGAGACAATTTCATGTTGTTTAGGATCAAGCCCTGTTAATTCCAAATCAATCACTAAATAACGTTGCTTTAAAGCACTTTGCGCAAGCAAATGGCGACGCTTTAAGTACCGCGTAATAAGCTGCTTAACCATTATTGTTACAAACTCCCACGCGCAAATTTAAACGCCGCGCCTTGCTGCGCTTGTTTTACTAGGTAAAACGCTTCTTTAAGCTGATGACGCTCTAACGAATTGAGTTTGTCTGGGTTAATACAATTACTAGGTAACCCTTCTTCGTTTATTTGCGTGCGCAGCCGAAGCTGAGTTAAAAATCGCCAACAATCTTTTAAATTATAAATATCTTCTTTGCTTAATAGTGAATACTTTAATAAAGCATCCAACCTCTCTTGGGTGTTAGCACGGCGAATGCCTACTTTTAATGCATAAAGTCGCGCTAGATCGTTAATGATCACCACCCCGCGCTTTTTAAGATCGATGTACTTATGGTGTTGCTCTGTTTTTTCGGTTTTAAAGTTATTGAATAAACCAATCGGCGCACTGTTAGCGTTAACATCGCTGGCCATTGCCGCATAAAAAAGATCATTGCGAGAAATATGGGTCAACTCTTCACAAAACTGGCTATAGAGTGTGGTTGAGCCTTCAATAAAGCGCAGATCAAAAAAGATTTTACAGTTGAGCATTGCCTGCGGTGTGGGACTGGTGATCCACTTTAAAAACTTCGCCCGCCAATCACTAACACTCATTCGACATGCATCACTGCTAGCCATTATGTTACCAGGACAACGACGAATGCCGCACTCAACTAAGTTTTCACAAACAAATTCGCCCATCTGTTTAAAATATGCGTGCTGTTCATCGTTTAGACCATCAGGTAATAACAAGCCATTATCTTGATCTGAATGCAGTGTTTGCTCTTCGCGCGCTTGAGAGCCAAAACAAATAAAACTAAAACTGGTTGGCGCGGCGCCATGGTGTTGTTGAAATAAAAAAATTAGCCGCGAGGTCAACGCATCGGTTAAACCACTGAGTAACTTTCCGATCAGCGAAATATCATCAATATTATTTGAAAACCCTTTTAATAACTCAGGAATTTCTTTCGCGTAACGTTTTAAATCAGCCACATTATGGGCCTTGTAAATACGACCAATTAGCTGCACTGGGTCGCTTTTTTGTTGGCGTAGTAAGTCTGTACTGGTGATCATTCCTAGCGGTTTATGGTTTTCGTCAAGCACAGGTAAATGATGAATATTATGCTTAAGCATTAAGTGCAGCGCTGAAAATACGCGGTTATTTTCAAATATAAACTTAGGCTTATTGGTCATAATACTATCGATAGCTTGCGCAGGGTCAACTTCATCGGCAAGCACTCGGTTACGTAAATCACGATCTGTAACCACACCAATAAGATGCGAATTTTCGGTGATCATCATTGATGAAATCCCATGCTCTTGCATTTTTTTAGCACTATGACGGATGCTGGCATCGGGGGGCAGCGTAATCGCTTTGCGAGTCATGATCTCTGATATTTTACGCTCAGACCAGCTGTCGTTGTTACTTTTATAATGTGATGACAGCAATCGATTAGCATGAGCACGAACAAAGTATTGCTCGAATGCTTTATATTCTCGACGTAAGTAATCAAAATCCGTTTGGTCGAGCATATAGACAATGCCCTCTTTTTGTACTTCTAAACTGTTTTGTATTGAATCTCCCGTCAGTAACGAGGGATAACCAAAGTAATCACCTTGAGTTAAACGCGTTACCGTATCGCCTTGAGCATCCACTAAATCGTATAACCCGGAACGAATTAAAAATAATTTAGGCTGTTCACTGTTAAGCCATTGCGTTTGGTTTTCTCGGGTCAAATAAATACTATCGAGATGGTTAACAAAATAACTGCAGGCGCTGTCCTGTAACATTGAAAATGGTGCTTGCTTGTTAATAAACTGCGCGACTTCCTGTTGCTCACTACTCATAAATCATCCTCAATAAAAAAGCGACTTAACCTGAAATATGGTTATTTAATATAGCGATTATTTAATGTAGTCATTATTTAAACAAATAAAAAGCCCGACTTAAGTCGGGCTTTGATGCGTTATATCATTAGATATATGGATTAGTGAGCATGCGCATCACTAGACCCTTTAGGATTACGAATACCTTCAACCATTTCTTGAATTTCAACTGGTGTCGGTTGAGTCATTTTCATAACACCTGCAGCTACTGCAAAGTTAATGATCATGCCTACTAAACCAATCCCTTCAGGTGAAATACCTAAGAACCAATTTTCTGGGCTATTAAGCTCTGGACTCACAAACTTGAAGTAAATGATGTATGCAGCAGTAAAGGTGATACCCGTTACCATGCCTGCAATTGCACCATGTTTATTCATTGATTTAGAGAAAATACCCATAATAATTGCAGGGAAGAAGCTCGCCGCTGCTAAGCCGAAGGCAAAGGCAACAACCGAGGCCACAAATCCTGGCGGGTTAATCCCAAAGTAAGCGGATATTACAATAGCAATCATCGCTGCCAACCTCGCTGCAAGTAATTCTTGCTTGTCGGTTATATCCGGTTTAAGTGTCCGTTTAAGTAAATCGTGCGATACTGAGGTTGAAATAACCAATAGTAAGCCCGCTGTAGTAGATAGTGCCGCGGCAATACCACCTGCTGCAACGAGTGCAATAACCCAGGCTGGTAAGTCGGCTATTTCAGGATTCGCTAGTACCATAATATCGCGGTCAACATTTACTTCGTTTGCGCTATTAGGATCAGTGATTTTACCTGATGTGTAGAACATTTTGCCGTCACCATTTTTATCATTAAAGGTGATTAGGCCTGTGCGTTCCCAGTTTTTGATCCAAGCTGGTGCCTCTGCATACGCTGTACCACTTCCGTCTTTACCATTAATTGTATCAATCATGTTTACACGGGCAAACGAAGCTACTGCAGGTGCTGTTGTGTAAACAATAGCAATAAACACCAGTGTCCATGCTGCTGAAATACGTGTGTCTTTAACGCGAGGTACAGTGAAAAAGCGAACAATTACGTGTGGTAAACCAGCAGTACCCACCATAAGAGCACCTGTAATTGCAAATACATCAATCATGCTCTTTGAGCCTTCAGTGTATTGGCCAAATCCAAGCTCGGTACTTAAACCATCGAGCTTATCAAGTACATACATACCTGAGCCATCACTTAGCGTGGCACCAAAGCCTGTTTGTGGAAAAAAGTGACCTGTTGCCATCATAGAGATAAAAATAGCCGGTACTAAATAAGCAAATACCAGTACACAATACTGCGCAACTTGCGTGTAAGTAATACCTTTCATGCCACCAAGTACGGCATAGAAGAAAACAATGATCATACCGATATAAACACCGGTTTCAATTTCAACTTCTAAGAAGCGAGAGAACACTACACCAACACCACGCATTTGACCCGCAATGTAAGTAAAACAAATAAAGATGGCACATAAAATAGCCACTAAACGCGCAGTACGTGAGTAGTAACGGTCACCGATAAAGTCTGGCACGGTAAACTTGCCGAATTTACGTAAGTAAGGCGCTAAACACATAGCCAGTAGTACATAACCACCGGTCCACCCCATTAAGTAAACACTTCCGTCGTAACCCGCAAACGAGATAATACCCGCCATTGAAATGAATGACGCAGCACTCATCCAATCCGCAGCAGTTGCCATACCATTGGCTAGTGGAGGTACACCACCACCAGCAACGTAGAATTCATTTGTGGACCCAGCTCGAGCCCAAATTGCAATACCGATATAAAGCGCAAAGCTTAAACCGACAATTATAAATGTGAGTATTTGAACATCCATTGACTAGCTCCTATTCGTCTACGCCATATTTTTTATCTAACGTATTCATTTTGAAAACGTACACAAAAATCAAAGCCACAAAGGTATAAATCGCGCCTTGCTGGGCGAACCAGAAGCCAAGTTTAAACCCAAAAAAACGTACTTCATTAAGTACATCAACCAGTAATATGCCAAAGCCAAAAGAGACCACAAACCATACTGCTAATAATTTAAACAGTAATGAAATGTTTTCTGCCCAATAAGCTTTTGCTTGTTCTTCATTTTTAAAAGCCATTTTTATTTTCCCCTTTAAACATCACGATTGTGATGGGTGGTTTTTTATATTCGTTAACCAATTTAGCAATGCAATTCAAATATTGAATTGCGACAATAGTCGTAACAACATATTAACGTTTCCGTAAACTGCGCATGATCAATTAATAAACAACTCATGAACCAGTTAAATTTCAGTAGCTTAATAGATTTTTATTGCTCAAACTTTTAGCCAAATTAAAACAAACCGTGGGAATAAGACATTAGTCTAACTAAATAGACAAAAACAAATTAACCCTTAAATATCATAGTTTTATTTTATTTATAGATAACATAAACAAAATGTATACCCCCTACTTTATTTGCAGCTAGGTATTGTTAATAAGCAAACTACTTCAAACTCCAACTGGCGCTCGCATCTTGAAATAGTTTGGGTATAGTTATGACAAATTATAAAAACACTCTACGAGGTTAAATAAACATGACAGCTGTACTACTCATTGTTGCCTTTGGCTACATAGGCGTGCTGTTTTGGCTGGCAAATTGGGGTGATAAGACCACCCCACTTGCCAAGCGTATTAGTCATCACCCATTTGTGTATTCATTTGCATTGGGAATTTATTGTACTTCGTGGACTTACTATGGCTCGGTAGGCACCGCTGCTACTAGTAGTTGGAGCTTTTTGCCTATTTTATTAGGACCCGCCTTACTGTTTTTTTTCGGCCAAGGCTTTTTACGTAAACTGGTATTGGTGAGTAAAAAACAAAATATCACCACTATTGCCGACTTTATTTCAGCGCGTTACGGCAAACGCCAAACCACCGCTATTATGGTGACCATTATTGCCTTATTAGCCACTATTCCTTACATTGCATTACAATTAAAAGCGCTTAGTTCTAGTTTTTTACTTTTGCAAAATAGTAATCAAATATCTGGGGATATTTTGGCGTTATCAGCCACTTTAATGATGGCACTATTTGCTATATTTTTTGGCACGCGCAAAGTTGATGTAACCGAGTACCGCTCAGGCTTAATGCTTGCTGTGGCGTTTGAGTCGCTAATAAAGCTGTTTGCTCTGGCTGCTGTAGCAGGGCTTGCAATATATAGCTTATTTAATTTACCCACAGAGGGTTCTAGCCAAGTTGCCGAGTCAATTTGGCTGCATTGGGCGCAGTTTGACTTTTTTAGCTTTAACTTTATAGGTCAGTCACTAATGGCGGCAGCTGCTATAATTTGTTTGCCACGGCAATTTCATGTCACCGTGGTTGATAACCAAGATAAGCGCCATTTATTTACTGCTCGCTGGGCTTTTCCATTGTACTTGTTATTAACCGCAGCAATGATTTTACCTATTGCCACCGCTGCTATTCATCCAGAAATTGGTCGCAGTTTATCACCTGACAGCTTTGTACTGGCACTGCCTATGCTGCACGATAACGCTTTTTTAACCACCTTTGTGTTTATAGGTGGGCTTTCTGCTGCCACAGCCATGATTGTTGTTGCAACACTTACACTAAGCACCATGATCTCCAACGACGTGGTGCTCCCCTTAATGTTGCGCCGTAAATTTAAACGTAATTTAATCACCACCAGCTACAAATCCCGCATTTTATTAGTACGGCGTTTTACCATTGCTGGGGTACTTATTTTAGCCTACTTCTATCAGCAATGGTTTGGTAGTGGCAGTGCGCTAGCCAGTATGGGGTTAGTGGCTTTCTCATTGGTGTCGCAATTATTGCCTGCTATTGTGGGTGGTTTATATTGGCGAAAAGGTCATGCTTATGGTGTTTATGCTGGGCTACTCGCAGGGGTCATTTGTTGGGTGCTATTTTTAATGTTGCCTATTTTAGAAGCCCCTAACCCACTAGACAGTGAGCTGCAACAAACGCTTATAACTAGAGGCACCTTAATCGCGTTGTTTGCTAATATTGGCTGTTACATTAGCTTTTCCTTGGGAGCTGAAGAGCGCTTAATCGATAAAATTCAAGCTGCGGCATTTGTTAATCCTAAAGATCAGGCCATTTTATCTCGTCGCTTAAATAAAAACGTAAAAGCCACCGTATATGACTTTAAAATTTTACTGCAGACCTTCTTAGGCATTCAGCGTAGCCAACAAATTTTATCGCATTACGCACTCCATCATGATTTAAACGACAACAATGCACACCCTCGCGCTGACTTTATTGCCTACTGCGAACGCGCACTAACTGGAGTATTAGGTGCTTCCTCTGCGCAAGCACTTATTCATACAGTATCATCTGGCAAACGAATGGCGTTTGAAGAAGTGGTAAACTTTTTTGATGAAACCACACAAGCACTGCAGTTTAATCAAAACTTACTATTTACCTCACTCGAAAACTTAAGCCACGGACTCTCTGTGGTAGATAAAGATCTCAACCTCGTTGCTTGGAATAAGCGCTACAGCGAAATGTTTAACTACCCTGAGGGTTTTTTACAAGTTGGCCAGCCCATTGAAGAAATAATACGGTATAACGCAGAGCGCGGTGAATGCGGCCCCGGTGAAATTGATCGCCATGTTGATAAGCGGGTTCAGCATTTAAAAAATGGCAGCTCACATCACTTTATTCGTCATCGTCGAAATGGCCAGGTTTACGAAATGATAGGCAACCCACTACCTGATGGGGGGTTTGTAACGAGTTTTTCTGATATTACTAATCATATTAGTACGCAAAATGCGCTCGAAGAAATTAATATGGACTTAGAAAACCGCATTGAAGCGCGCACCCAAGAAGTGCAAACCATTAATAGTAGCCTGCAAGCACAAATCGATAGTCGCGTACAAACAGAGCAAGCACTTACTTTAGCTAAACGTGAAGCTGAGCAAGCGAATGATAGTAAAACTCGCTTTTTAGCACTGGCCAGCCATGATATATTACAACCGCTCAATGCGGCACGATTATATCTCGCCGCCATTGATGAAACTCAATTAGATAGCACCAATAAAAATAACTTTAATAAGCTAGGTGATAGCCTCGATTCCACCGTGCATTTAATGTCGGCTTTATTAGAAATTGCCAAGCTAGAGCAAGGGGCAATGACCCCAAATCCTCGTCACTTTTACATTGATGATATTTTAGATCCCCTTAAAAGCGAATATGCGATTTTATCGAGCGATAAAGGACTCTCATTTAAAGTACGTTCAAATAAACAAATAGTACACAGCGACATTACTTACTTGCGCCGAATACTACAAAACTTACTGTCAAATGCGATTAAATACACGGAAAATGGCCGTGTATTAATTGCCTGTAGAAACAGAAAGCACAGTTTACGGATTGAAGTATGGGATACCGGCCCTGGTATTAGCGACATTGAACAAGCAAAAATATTTAACGACTTTTACCGAATTGAAGCTAGCGACAATAAAGGCGTTGGCTTAGGTTTAGGGGTGGTTAAACGTATGGCTGATTTATTGAGCCTGCCGATTGATGTGGTTTCATTACCTAATAAAGGCAGCCGATTTAGCATTGAAGTGCCTTATGGTGATGCGCAATTAGTACAGCAAAAACAATCCAGTCAAAATATAGTCGACAACCGCGCCGCGATAAATATTATTGCCGTTGACGACGACCCTGAAAACCTTGCAGCCATGGCTAGCCTATTAAAGCGCTGGCAGGCAAATTACACCCTATTCGATAAAGTGGACGCGGTGTTAACTTATGCAAAAGAACAGGGCGCACCTGATGTTATTTTAATGGACTATCAGTTAGGTAATGATTGGGATGGCATTACTTTAATTAAAGCGCTACGCGAGATTTGGCAAAGCGATATTCCGGCTATATTAATTACCGCAGTGCGAGACACTGAGCTAAAACAAATCACCAAAGCCGAAAATATTCATTATCTGAGTAAACCAGTAAAACCTGGTAAGCTTAAAGCACTGCTGAACCACAGCACTTAACGATTAATAAGAGCTTAAGCCCAGTAAGTACTGGGCTTGAACTTAACTATGAATGCGCTCTCTGAGTTTTTGGAATAACCAACTAAGCCCTACCAGCGACAACCCTAAACCAATGAAGGACAATGCTTTTAGAAGTCCCGTTAAATTTGCCATATCTATTAAAAACACCTTAACAATTACAGCGCCAAGAATACCTAAACCAACATTTTGCAGTAACCGTTGCTGCTTTAAATGCCCGGCTATCACTACCAGCGCGCCGAGTAATAACCAAATAACCGAATAGCTATATAGCTCGGCGTCACTGGTTGCTTTATCAAGATAAATGAAGCCACCTTGCCAATATTGACGGATCAAGCTGTTGATAGCTAACAGGGCTAATAAACCAGACACACCGAGTGTAATTTGACTCAATTTAGCATTTAACGGTTTAACTAAACTCGCTAACCATAACGCCAGCAGGCTCGGGACCAACCAAATTAAAAGTATCCAGTTAAATATTGGTGTTTCACCAACATAAAGACGCATTAATAACGGATTATCATCCAACGTTGTATTGATTAACAACAAGCCAGCTAACGCTGATAAAATAAAACCTGCAGTGCGATATAGCTTGCCCAGCTGCCCTGCACTTTGCGCGCGATATAAATAAACGCAGCCTAAAGCAAGCAAGTTACAACTGAGCAAAACTTGCTCATAAAAACTTAAAGAAAACAGCTGAGGGTAGTGCCCTACCAGTTGATAACTGGTTTCGGTTGTCACAAATAACGCTAAACAATGCAGTGCTGCTCCTTCAAGCCATATTTTTAGTTTTGAAGTATTAAAACATTTAGCCGCTGCAAAAAATAACCCAATACACAGCGGGTAAACAACTAAACTCCAATGCAAACCAAATATGCTTAGCTCATCATAACTAGGCGTCCACGGCGATAAGGTAAGGCGTAAAAGTAATGCCGCCACAAGGGCTTTTATTGGCCAGTGTGGCATAGCCACATTGTATTTTTTTATCAGTAAGCTCAGCAGTAATACTTGAACAGCCAGAGCAATGGTAAGGCCACTATCACTCAGTAACATCGTAATTGCTAAGGTAATATTGGCGTTTGCCCCCACCCAATAACTAAAGCGCTGCCATAAGGTTGTATTATTTTGCGTAAATTTAATTAACACGGCACTCATTAAACATAGCAATACCGCCCAAAGAGGGTAAGCGGTTGCTAAAGCCGTGTTTGGGATCATCGCATACAAAGTGCCAACTAATGCAAACATGCTTAATGAAGCAAGCAAATGAAAAGCTAATCGTTTTGGGTATTTATTACCAAAATAGAGTCCATAGCCACTTAGCCCCAGAGCAAGTAATAAGCCTAGCCCGTATTCGTTTTTAAAAATGAATAACGCGTCATTAAAGGCATAAGTTTGTTTAGCACTGACCACTAATAACAGTGCAATTAATAAAGAGACAGCCTGCCATGCATCCCAACGGCTATTTTTTAGCACTAAAAATAGTAACAAAGCGATGCTTAATAACGCCACGATTTGCCATTGTAAATTAAACACACTCAACAGCATGGCAATCATTAAAGGAGCAATAAAGGCCAGTAACAAACCGTGGTCTGGAAATAAATTAACTAACCGTTTAAAGCTGTGCGGGCGTACTTCAAGGGTGTTAAAGCCCAAGCCTAAGCGTGCAATAGCGATTAATCCTAAAATACTTAACAACGCAAAAGCGCCTATTAACCACACTGTGTCGTAGTTAAATAGAGTGAGTCCAACCAAGTACCAGCCAATATGCCCTACCCATAGTAAATACCACAGCCAAATACGCTTTACTTTATGTGCCACAACTGCTGCGGCAACACTCACAAGGGCAACATAAATAAGCAAAGAAAATAACTGCCCACTGCCCGTATTTACCCAAATAGGAACACTGTAAGCGCCTATAATGCCTATTACAGCAAGTAAAGGGCCTAACTTTATTGCCATTACACTAGCACACACAGCAATAACTGCTAAGCCAATAAATGCCCACTCAGCACTTAGCATGCTAAAGCTGTTATAAGCTAAAAACATTAAGGCAAAACAAGTCATAAAGCCGCCACTGGCAAGGGCTGCAGGAATGTAATTATTAAAGCCTTCAAAAACGATGCGTTTATAATGTAAATAATACGCTGCTGCGATTAAGCCAATGCCAAATAATCCACCGGCACTGAGCCTCATTGCAGGTGAAAGTAGCCCAGCCTCTAAACTGTATTTTGCTAAAAACACGCCACCTAAAGCCAAAGCAATAGCACCAATCCAGGTCATCCAATTTTTCTCGAAGCCTGCACGTAATTGTTTAAAAAGCAGTTCAATACTCGATGGTTTTTTAGTTATCGTTTTACGAGGTGGTGGAGGTTTAATGCTTACTGGTTTATTAACAGCAGCAGGAATATCTGAGCGGTTTAGAGGTATTGCGTTATCTACTTGAGGGTCAGCGGAGGATTTTTCATTTTTTGCTACATTTTGATTTGACTCAAACTGTAATAGTTTTAGTTTTAATACTGCAACCTCTTGTTTAAGGGTGTTCAATTGCACTAAGGCCACTAATCCACAAATAGCCCCTGCAACAATCGCAATAGATACAATAATTGCTAATCCGATTAACTCATCCATACAGTCCCTTTTTTACCTCGCAACAGAAGTCCCCAAAAATAGCACAAGCGAAATCTATTTTATAAAATTACTATGTTTAAGCAACCTCAAGGCGATCACGGCCTGCTTTTTTAGCTCGGTATAATGCCTGATCTGCACGTTTCATTACATTTTCAAAGCTCTGATCGCTACTACGGTGCGCAATACCGATACTAACCGTTAAAGAACGCTGATTTTGTACTGTAATAGTACGAGCAGTTTCTAGAATAGTCTGCGCAAAGTTAAGCACTTCATCAAGCTCATAACTAGGTAAGTAAGCGGCGAACTCCTCACCGCCTATGCGAGCAAAAATATTTTCATTTTTAAAAAGATGATTCACTTTATCTGCGAACTGTTTAAGCACCTGATCGCCCACATCATGGCCAAAATCGTCATTAATACGTTTGAAATGATCAAGATCTATGATTAAAACAGTGTAAGGATTATTAACAACCTCCTTCACATGCTGATAAAAACAGCGTCGGTTATACACTTTAGTTAAATCATCTATGATAAATTCTTGCGCTAACCGAGTGTGCATTCGCTGCATAAAGTGCATGGTTTTAAATAAACCATAAACAGTAATTAACATACCCAATGTGCGACATAAATCCTCTACGTAATTGCTTATCCAAAGAGGCTGATGTATTACTTCATCAAGCACATCGGCAGTAGATGCTACAATCCATAACATTAAACCGATACTGACATACACGTAGGCTTTTTTAGCTAATTGTGAACATTGCACCATAAAGAAAATTGTAAAAATAACCACTAAGTTAATAAAGTCAGTGGTAAAGCCGTAAAGATTTTGCTTGAAATCCAATAAAGGAAAGCGCATTAACGAAAAAATTGAAAAGCCAATAATAAATGCCAGCATAGCTAAAATTAACAGTTTGTTTAATCTGGTAATTTTTACAAAGCGGCTGAGCTTAAGGCTCACTTTTTCCGGATTCATCATAGGCTGTATTTAAACTTATTATTGTTGCTAAAAACTATACCATAAACTAAAACTGATTAATTTAAATTAATGTGCTAACACCCCAGCCAATCGCAACTAAAATAGTTAACCCAATCATGGTCTTAGTTTTGTGCTTGCTGATAATACGCTCAGCTTGATTGCCCGCATAATACACCACGATTGCCAAGCCGAAATAACGTATAGAGCGAGCAATAGCGCTTGCTAATAAAAACAGCGCCAGCGAATACTTAGTTGCGCCAGCGGCCAGCATCGCAATTTGAAACGGAATAGGCACGATACCTAGGCTTAACACAAACCAAAATCCTTGTGCCTGCATTTTTTGTTTTACGTTTTCAAACTGCTCAGGGCTTGAGAATGTGTTGATAACCCAATCGCCAATGATATCAAATAAGTAATAGCCTAAAGCATAGCCAAATAACGCACCTACAATACAGCCTAGTGTTGCCATTAGGGCAATTTGCCAAAGCTTTTCCCGTCGTGCTTGCATAAGTGGTACCAGCACTGCCTCGAGTGGAATGGGAACTATGGTGGATTCTAAAAATGAGGCAATAGTAATCCCACCCAGCATATTTTTAGACTCAATAAACTGACGTGTTTTTTGCTTGAGCTTTTTTTGTATAGCCATAAACGTCCTGTTAGCAATTAGGTAAGTGACTAAATCATCTCATAATAAGGTTAATGCTACCTGAAGAAATACAGTCAACATAGTAATCATTATAAGACTGCTTTATTATCTTTATATACCATTATACTTTTAAAATTTTCACAATATGCAAACTGCCCGCTACATTCCCTTTAGAAAACACGACATCATTACAATGTGCGCCAAAGAGCTTAATAAAGACCAACAAACTTCTTTTAAGCAGCTTTGTGAACTTTTAGCCAGCTTAATTCACTTTCATTACCATGGCACACTTGAGTCATTAAAAAATAATTACGCGCCTTTTGATCCAAATAGCGATACTCGTTTGATAAACAGCGTGACTGATGAACAAAAAGCGCAGTGCCAACGTGATTTTGCTAAAGATTTTGCCAAAGTTCTAAACGCGGCTAATTTTGAAGTGATCACCCATCAAGACCTACAAGATGCACTAAACGAAGAATCACTATTTAAAGTGCGCCTTGAGGTAGAGTTTGAGGATTTTGAAGAAGTGGTTTTTTATCGCCGTGGCGAGTCGCAACTCACCGAAACCATAACCAGTTTTTGGGGGTTACGTAAAAAGCCACTGCATTTTACCAACTACGATCGCGTAGCAGTATTTATCCGTTTTAAAGACAAATCCTATTTTGAATCAAAAAATAAACTACCTATGGGGTTTGAGCCCAGCTCAACCATAGTAAAACTATTTCAAAATGTGCCAAAAGCTGACTTAGAAATGCTATTTCCTAATAGCGAAGTACGCATGCGCCCTATTGATAAAGTGATTATTGGCTCATCGGCACTTATTGGCGGTGCGGTAGTATTAGTTACCAAACTGGGCGCCTCATTACTTTTACTGTTTGCTTTGTTTACATTTTGGGGAGGGTTTAGTGATAAAGCCGTTACCATGACTCAGCAGCACTTTATTACGTTAGCCATTGGTATTGGAGTATTTGGCAGTTTTGTGTTTAAAGAGTGGAGTAAATTTAAAAACCGTAAAATTAAATTTATGAAAGCACTGAGCGATAATCTTTACTTTAAAAACCTTGATAACAACGCCGGTGTTTTTCATACCCTTATAGACGCCGCCGAAGAAGAAGACATAAAAGAAGCTCTGCTTGCCTATACATTTTTACTAAAATCAGAAAGTGGCTTAAGCGCACAAATGCTTGATGAGCAGATAGAGACGTGGTTTAAAACAAAGTATAAATGCGAGCTAGATTTTGAAATTAGCGATGCGCTTGAAAAGCTTAAACGCATGCATTTAGTAACTTGCACAAACACCCTATATAACGCGATAAATCTAGAGCACGCAAAAGCCATATTAGATGAGCGCTGGGATAACCTATTTCAATATAACTAAGCAACTCCTTACTTAACAAAAAAGCAGCTGACACTTCAGCTGCTTTTTACGTTATTACCTAATTTAGGCTGTTTGCTGCTTTTCAAATTTTGCATGCACTAATTTATAAAGTGCTGGTAAAATTAACAACGTGAGCAAAGTGGATGACATAATTCCACCTACCACCACGGTTGCCAAAGGCCGTTGTATTTCAGCGCCGGTACCGGTATTTAGCGCCATAGGAATAAACCCTAAACTAGCCACAAGCGCGGTCATTAGCACTGGGCGTAATCGCTGTAATGCCCCGCTATGTATTGCATGGTATAAGCTTAATCCCTCATTTCGTAACTGCTTAATAAACGACAGCATCACCACACCGTTTAATACCGCAACCCCACTTAGAGCAATAAATCCCACACCCGCTGAAATAGAAAGCGGCATATCTCGTAGCAATAATGCTAATACCCCACCGGTTAGTGCCAGTGGTACGCCACTGAATATAATCAGTGAATCACGCAGCGAGCCAAAGGCACTATAAAGTAAGCCAAAAATAAGCAATAAAGTCACAGGCACTACCAACGACAAACGCTTACTCGCCGATTGTAATTGCTCAAACGTACCGCCGTATTCAAGCCAATAACCACTGGGTAGGTTAAGTTGTGCGTTCATAGTCGCTTGGGCATCGCTTACAAAGCTGGCTAAATCGCGTCCTGTTACATTCGCTGTTATTACCACATTGCGCTTGCCGCTTTCGCGATTTATTTGATTAGGGCCTTTTTCAATACTGATTGTAGCCACTTCTCCAAGCGGTACAAATGCAAGCTCAGGGTTACTACTTTTAGGTAACGCAATAGGTAAACGCGCAAGCGCAGAGACATCATCAGACCAACGCTTATCTAAGCGTACTAATAACGAAAAGCGCTTATCACCCTCATAAATTAGCCCTGTTTGCACCCCACCAACAGCAGCGGCAAGGGTTTGTTGAATGTCGTTTACGGTTAATCCTAATAGCGCCATATGGTCTCGCATTGGGGTAACAGAAAGTGTGGGCAAGCCCTCCATTTGCTCTAAACGAACATCAGTAGCACCGGTAATATTTCGCATTAAACCAGTGGCTTTTTCGCCAAACTGTTTAAGTATGGCTAAATCGTCACCGTAAATACGCAGCGCTACATCGGCACGCACACCGGCAATTAACTCATTAAAGCGCATTTCTATAGGCTGGGTAAATTCATAGTTATTACCCGGTACCTCATTCACACGATGACGAATTTGCTGCACTAACGCGTCTTTACTTAGTGACGGATCAGGCCATTGCTCACGCGGCTTTAACATTAAAAAAGTGTCGGCAACGTTAGGTGGCATAGGATCGCTGGCGACATCTGCTGTGCCAATCTTTGAAAATACGTTCGCAATTTCAGGCTGCTCTAATAAAGCCTGCTCCAACTGCTTTTGCATTTGCACCGATTGTTCAATACCGGTGCCAGTAATACGCAACGCATGCATTGCAATGTCACCTTCATCTAGCTGCGGTAAGAATTCGGCGCCCATATTTTTAACTTTAAAGCCAAGCACTAATACCAAAACAGTGGCAATACTCACCATCAGCCACGGTAATTTAAGCGATAAGTTAAGCAGTGGCTTGTAGATTTTTTTAACGCCACGCATTACTGCGTTTTCGCTTTCATCTACTTTACCACGCACAAATACGGCAATAGCCGCTGGCACAAAGGTGACAGCAAAAATAAGTGCACCTATTAACGCGGCAACCACGGTAAACGCCATAGGCTGAAACATTTTGCCCTCAACACCACTGAGCGCAAATAGCGGTAAATACACCAACATAATAATTAAAATACCAAATACTGCGGGGCTAAACACTTCTTTGGTGGCTGAAGTTACAACCTCTAAACGCTCACTGAGCGTAAGTAAGCGGCCATGTTTATGTTGAGCCATCCCTAATTGACGAAGGCAGTTTTCAACCACAATCACCGCGCCATCAACAATTAATCCAAAATCGATTGCACCTAAGCTCATTAAGTTACCCGAGACTCGATTGCCCACCATGCCTGTAATAGCAAATAGCATACTCAGCGGAATAACCATGGCGGTAATAAGCGCACCAGTGATATTCCCAAGCAATAACAACAGAATGACGATAACCAATACCGCACCTTCAAACAGGTTTTTTTGTACTGTGGCGATGGTTTTATCAACCAGATTGGTGCGGTCATAAACAGGCTCAATAATAACCCCTGCAGGTAAACTTTTTTGTACTTGTATAAGCTTATCAGCCATGGCTTTGGCAACCACACGGCTATTTTCACCAATTAGCATCATCGCCGTGCCTAATACGGTTTCCTCGCCATTATAGGTAGCCGCGCCAGTTCTGAGCTCTTTTCCTAAGTATACATTTGCCACGTCCTTAATTCGCACAGGAGCATCATCACGCTTAGCAATAACGGTGTTTGCTATATCCGCTAATGTTTTTAATTGCCCAGGGGAGCGCACTAAATATTGGCCGTCAAAGCGCTCTATATAACCGGCTCCGCGATTGCTGTTATTAAGCTCAAGTGCACTGATAACATCGTTGATTGTTAGCTTATAAGCGATGAGCTTTTCTGGTATGGGCGCAACTTGGTACTGGCGCTCAAAGCCACCTTGGCTGTTTATTTCGGTTACGCCTTTTACTTTTAAAAGCTGCGGACGAATAACCCAGTCTTGTAAAGTACGTAAATCTTCGGCGCTGTAAGGCATACCATCACTTTTTAACGCATTGGGTTTTGCATGCACGCTATAGGTAAATATTTCACCTAAACCACTGGCAATAGGTCCAAGGTTTGGCTCAACATTATTAGGTAAATCGGCGCGAATACTTTGAATACGCTCTCCAATTTGTTGACGCGCCCAATAAATATCGGTGCCTTCATCAAAAATAATGGTTACTTGAGAAAGCCCATAGCGAGAAAGCGAACGGGTATAATCAAGCTTAGGAATACCCGCCATCGCTGTTTCGACTAAGTAAGTGATACGCTGCTCAACTTCAAGCGGCGTAAAACCAGGCGCTTTAGAGTTAATTTGCACTTGTACATTGGTAATATCGGGTACAGCATCTACCGCTAAGTTTTGGATGTTATACACACCAAACCCAGCAAATAAAAATGTCAGTGCCAGTACCATCATGCGGCGTTTAACCGCAAAAGAAACAATCCAGTTAATCATGGTACCTCCTAGTGAGCGTGACTTGCGCCGCTTTTTAAAATATCGGCTTTGATCACATAGCTATTGGTTGTGACGTACTCGCTACCTGGGCTTAAACCCGCAATGACTTCTACCCACTCGCTACTTTTTGCGCCTAAAGTAACAGGGCGCACTTCAAACACACTATCTTTACGCACAAACACACTCGCCATACCGTTAAACTCCTGAATAGCCTCAGGCTTTACACGCACGTTAGCATTAACCTTATCGATACTGACATCACTATTAACATGCATACCTGGACGCCAATGACCATCAGGGTTATTAAGCTCAATACGAGCACGTGCAATATGCCCGCCAGTCATCATAGGTGCTATAAAAAACACCTTACCTTGGGCATTTAAATGATGATGTAAATCGTACACGACAGCGCTTTGACCAATGGCTAGGTTTTCAATATTTTCAGGAAAGGCTGAGAGCTCAACCCATACTTTATCAAGGTTCACGACTTGCATTAGCGCACGAGTACTTGCCAGTTCGCCACGCTTTAAATATTGTTCGGTTACCACACCGCTAATAGGGCTTTTAATGCTGTAGTTTTGCAAAGTTTCGCGATTGGTGACGCTGGCCAGTACATCGCCTTTTTGAACGTTTTGACCAATACTGACAAAAATATCGCTGATCAATCCGGTATATGGCGCCATAATTTCTACTGTGCCATGCTGTGTAGGTGTAATAACACCGAACAGCGTGTCGGAAATATCAACCTCGCCGCTTTGTGCTATCTCCGTTTTAATGCCCGCGCCTTTAATTGCTCGCTCGCTCAGCACAGTTTGGCCTTCGTGCTGAGAGTACTCAAAGCTGACGCGTTCACCTTTATAATTAGCAGTAATTAAAAGCTCAAACGAATGTGGCTCATTTATAGGTTGCGTGCTAACAAGGTACTCATTCTCACGGGTAAACTGTATTTTTTGCGGCGTTTCTACTAAGCGTTTTAAGTTTATTTCTATACTTAAATCGTTCACATCTACCGGCTGTTTTTGCTCATAACCATATACGCGCAGCTCAACTTTACCTGCCAATTCTTGCAGCTTTAACTCAAGAGTGAGCTTTTCGTTGGTTAATAAAAAGCCGCCGTGTGGACCTTGTTTTTGGGTTTGCTCTGTTTGGTCATGCTCTGCTGAGGCAAATACATATGTGCTTGTTAAGCTAGCTACAAACGAGAGAAATACTAATAATGCGATAAAAGTGTTGTTCATGATTGAAAAGTCTCAGTTAAAGATTGGCCAGTTAAACGCTCAAGTGCGAGATGGGTCTGATATAACGCTGCATATGTATTAATCAACGCGCGTTTAGAGTCAAAAAGGGCTTGTTGAGCATCGAGCAATTGCAACACCGAAATTTGTCCGCGTTGATAGCTTTTTAAACTTTGCTCAATGAGTGTTTGGGCTTGGGGAATAACTTGCCCAGATAACAACTGTGCCTGTAACATCTTACCTTGGTAATAGGCATACAAAGTACGAACTTGCTGACGTAATTGAACCCGTAACTGTCCTTGCTGCTCACGTAACAATGCTAACTGACTGTTAGCTGCTTCAATATTACCGCTATTTGAGTTACTCAATTGCAATGGCATTGAAAACGAAAACAGCAACGAACTGGTATTGTTTTGCTGGTTGTAGCTCACGCCTGCACCTATATTAATATCGCTTTGCCCATTGGCTTTTTGCAGCGCTAAGTTGGCCGCTTGTTGTAAGTATTGCTGCTGTAACATTGCAAAATCAGGCGCTTGGTTAACCGCATCAAGTAACCCTTGCTCAGATTTAAGCGTTATTAATGTATTAATATTTCCCGCTAAATCCGTGTAATCATGTTGCTCACTCCATAGCTCATTGAGCGATAAACGCGCTCGCTCAAATTCACTATTTAGCTTAGCTTTATCAAGCTCAACTTGGCTAAGCGCATAACGCATGCGGGTTACATCTGCTTGCGATACAGCGCCAGCATCAGCTCGCTGCTTTATTGCTTTAAGTGCTTGGCTTACAACCTGATGCCGCTCGCTATTTAGAGAAAGTAAAGTTTGAAATTTAAGCGCCTCGTAATACCGCTCACCAGTGGTTGCCAATAAGGCTAAACGAGTATTTTGATATTGTATTGCTTGGGCTTTAATGTTTGCCGTAGCGTAATTTATGCGGCTTTGGCGTTTATTCCCAAGCTCTATAAGCTGGCTAAATGCCAAGGTTATTTCAGCACCTTGCACACCACGTGCATCGTTTGTCCCCAGCAGATTTTCAGCTTCTATATTTAAGATAGGGTTAGGCGAAAGTGCAGCTTGAGATTTAAGCGCGCTGAGTATTTTTTGATGATAAGGGTAGCGTTTTAATAGCGGATTTTGTTGCTCGGTATTTATCAACGCTTGTTTTAGAGTTAGTGTTTTAACATTTGCAAACGCACTAAAAGCAGGCAGCGTGCACAGCATCACCACCAGCATAATTGGTTTTTTATTCATATAGCTTGTCCGTTTTTAATCAACAGAGTTCACTTGCAAACCATTTACAACCTACGCAAAAAATAGCGACAGTGTAAAATGCTCAGCAATCTAAAAATGCCTATAACAGCCCATTAAACGCTTACACGTAGGCAGCTAAAAGCACAATAATCAATTGAAATTAAATTAAAAACTAGCTAAATAAATTCGGTGGCGGTACGTCTGGTGGATAATGTAAGCCGTGATAGCATGTCGCTAAAGTTGGTTTACTTTTCTCGGGAGTTATTGAGTGATTTGAGCTGTGGCTATAGCCACTGTGGCAATGCTGGTGGGCATGTATTTCTGTTGTTGGGGCATTATCGCTATCATCAGCAGATGAACCTAGTTGCGATAATGAGCTATTTACGTGGTCAACGTCTTCTTGTAAATGGTACGCGGCGCCGTCACAGCTTATAAAGCTATGCACAAGCACAAGTAACATTACAATTAAAAAACGATTTGAACGCACAGTTAAACGAGTTCCCTATTGAAACACACGATTAGATAAGCTCATTACTCATCTATATATTATTTTCTTCAATACTGTACCTGAAAACATCAAAAAAAGTAATGCAGCAAAATAAAATTTTATTTCATTCAATCTTATTTTGCTGCAAAAAGCCGCTAGCAAATGTTAACGGTCGAGATTAATCATTATTAAGCAACCGCTTGTTCTAAAATTTCACGGCTTTCTTTTAACGTAATAGCTTGGTTTTCTCCAAGGGCAACCATGCCATGCGCTTCAAGCTTGCCAATAATATTATCAATGGCAGCCGCTTTGTCATCACCATGCTCAGTAAGCTCAGTTGCTACGTCAAGGCTATGGTAAAACGCTTCAATCGCTTGAATTGTTTGCTCTGCTAAATCGTCTGTTTGTGCAAGACCAAATACGTTTTTGCCCATTTGTTCTAGTTTTGCTTTTTTAACTGCAAATTGATTTCGCAGTAAAGAAGGCTGAACAATAGCCAGTGAACGGGCATGATCAACGCCGTAAGCAGCTGTAAGCTCATGGCCAATCATGTGGGTTGCCCAATCTTGTGATACGCCAGAACCAATTAAGCCGTTAAGTGCTTGGTTTGCGGCCCACATAAGGTTTGCACGCCATGCATCGTCTTGGTTTTCAAAGTTATCACCCAATGTTTTAAGCGCTTTTAACAGTGCCTCTGCATAACCTTCTTGAACAAGTGCACCTTCTGGGAATGTTAGGTACTGCTCACACGTATGTACCCATGCATCTACTAAACCATTTACAAGCTGGCGCTGCGGTAATGTTTTCATTACATCAGGGTCCATAATGGCAAATTTTGGTAATACTTCTGGAGATGCAAACGGTAGTTTTTGCTTCGTTGCTTCTTTGCTTACTACTGAATTTTGATTAGACTCAGAACCGGTTGCAGGCAATGTAAGTACCGCACCAATAGGTAATGCGCTGGTAATTGTATGCTTACCTGTAGGGATATCCCAACCTTCGCCATCATATACAGCAGATGCTGCAATGTATTTAACGCCGTCAATTACAGAGCCGCCGCCTACACCTAAAACGAAATCGATATCTTGTTCTTTACAAATTTTTACTGCTTGGTCTAGCACTTCAATTGTTGGGTTGGCACCTACGCCCGAAAACTCTACCCAATCAAAACCTTCAAGTGCTGCTGCAACTTCATCGTATACGCCGTTCTTTTTAATAGAACCGCCACCGTACACAACTAATACTTTTTGATCTTTTGCGATCAAATCAGTAAGTGCGGCAATTTGTTGCTGACCAAATTGAATTAAAGTGGGATTTACGTAGCTAAATTTCATTATTTTGCTCCTAAAGGGGACGGTTAATTACTAAGCACCTTATCAATTCTTAAATAAATAAAGTGTTGATAGATGCATAATAATGGCATAGCGCATATATAAAAAGCCTAATAACTGCCAAAAGCTTGCCTAAAACTATCAGTGTTGTTATTTTACGCCAAATACCGTTAATTTAAGCCGCCCTTATGACGACCATCGCCACTTTGTTACAACAATACGCAGAGCATAATAAGTTGCTCAGCTTTGAAGGTACCATGGAAACAATTATTCCAGGGGTGTACTTTCATCGCGCCACCAAAAGCTCAGCGCGTCAGCCTCTTATTTATAATTCAGGTATTATTATTGTTGGCCAAGGACATAAAGTTATTCACTTTCCTGAGCATCAAATACAGTATGGTGCAGGCGATTATTTAGTACTGGGAGTGCCCGTACCACTAGAATGTGAAGCGTTTACTGATAACGATTTACCAGTAATGGGTATAGCAATTGATATAAACCCAGCCATGCTGCACAAACTGGTTAACCAAATGATGCAACATAATCCTATTTTAACTCCTTTAACACAAAGCGGAGCCGTCCAAAGTGCCGCTTTAGATATGGCCATGGAGCAAGTCACTCATCGACTGTTAACAGTGTTAAACAATCCACTTGAGGCTGAGGTATTTGGTGGCGATATAGTTAAAGAATTAGTATATAGGGTGCTGTGTGGCCCTCAAGGGCATACCTTAATTGGGCTTGCAATGCATGATGGCCATTACGCGCGCATAGCGCGTACTTTATCAACATTACACAGCGATTACGCAAACCCTATTACCGTAGAGCACTTAGCTGAAGAAGTTAATATGAGTGTGTCATCTTTTCATCGTGCGTTTAAACAAGTTACGTTTGAATCCCCTTTGCAGTATTTAAAAAAAGTACGCTTAGCAAAAGCAAAAGAATTAATAATCACCTCTGGCAGTAAAGCTAACGAGGCCGCATTTAAAGTAGGCTATACTAGTGCGTCACAATTTAGCCGTGAGTTTAAACGACACTTCAATAAAACCCCCAGTGAAATACATGTGTGATTAAAAGTAACCCATTTTTGCACTAAGTCATTATTTAAATACTTAATTACTAGTAAAGCCTACCTGCTTTGTTAGTATGGTTTAGAGTATTCATCCTTTTAGTAGCAATGAATTTTACGATAAAGACAAGAGGTTTTTGAGCATGTTAAGCGCACTGATGATTAGATTTAGCATTTTTATATGCGCTTGTACTATGCTGTTTAGTAGCGTTACTTATGCGCAAGAGCATTGCCAGCTCAATGAAAGAGCAACAAACACATCGGTGTCTTTATCCAAAGAAGTTGTCTCAAATATTAAGCTTAAAAACGGTATTAATCATCTCGAATTAAGCTGTAACTTAAAGCAAGGTGGGGTATTTTCTTTTACTCGCCCTGCACTTACAGACTTTTCGTGGCAGCAAAATTCAGTATATAAAACACCTTTAAAAACCAATCAGATGGCAATTTTAATGGACCAAGGCGTTTTTACTGCACAGCTTACAGTTACTACCTCAGCAGCTTATACCCCACGCTTTAAGTGGTCAGATACACAACCGTTTGTCGAAAAAATACAACGCTATAACCTTATTTTTGGCATTTTTTATGGTCTTTGCGCCACACTTATTTTTTATGCATTAATTATAGGACACGGCATAAAAGACCCTCTTTTTAAACTGTATGGCATTTATATTTTTTGTATCGCTAGTTTTATATTCTTTCAAGAAGGACAGCCTTATTTATTTACACAGCAGTACTACTCTGTGTACGTAAGTCATCTTTACACGTTAAGTATTGGTTTAACTATAGTCAGTGCCACATGGTTTATGAGTGCACTATTAGAGCTACCTAGATACTTTCCAAAGTTAAGCAATACATTAAAAGTTACCGCCTTATGCGTACTGACTTTGTGCTTACAAAAAATAGCGCTCGATCTGCCACTCATAACCAATATTACCTCTGCAGTAACCGGCTATTTATCATTATTTATTGTCATGACTATTTTTATCCTCAGCGCGATACAAACAAAGTACGGTGTCAATGAAGCAAACTTGGTATTTATAGCACTGGCAAGTGTGTTTATTAGTATGACTTTTAGAGTACTACTAACCGATTATAGTCCGTTCATTCAACGCTATGGGTTTGTTATTGCGTTTACAATTGAATCTTTATTACTAGCTATTGCCGTCGGTAGACGAATTCAAAGATTGAGTTATGCAAAAAAACAGGCTGAACGACACGCTAACTTTGATCACTTGTGCCATATATACAATCGTCGTGGGTGGAGCTTAAAAGCAAACGACTTATTGGCAGAGCACAAGCAACGTGGAGGCGTTTTGTGTTTTTTATACATAGATCTAGACCGTTTTAAAGCAATTAATGATACCTATGGCCATGATGTAGGCGACAAAGTACTGTGCAAAGTTGCAGAGTCACTTGGTCAACACATGCGCAGTGAAGATGCTGTTGGCCGCTTAGGAGGCGATGAATTTGTAGCCATGGCATTATTTAATAGCAACGAAAAAATTAACCAGCGAGTTAACACCCTAGAACAACAATTAAACCAGTTAACTATAGAGCATCAGGGCCATACCATTTCCATTTACGCCAGTGTTGGGCAAACTAGCTATACTCAGCCACCTGATAACTTAGACACAGTTTTAAAAGCGGGTGATGAAGCGATGTATAAACAGAAATTGCAAAGAAAGGCAAAGCAGGCTGAAAAAATGGTAGGAACCGCAATTTAAAGGCAAAAAACATGAGCTAGTCAGTAAGACTAGCTCAGCTATAATAGCTAGCTTAATCCTTTTTAAACAGTACCTCAGGATTAACCATGGTTTTCATTTCAAGCACGTTACCGTTGGGATCTTCAATAAAAAAGGTTTCTTGCTCAAACTCATCACCAACAAAACGACGGTAAGGTTTATCTAAATATTCAAGGCCGGCATCAGCAATGCGTTGCTTAAGTCCTTGAAACTCACTTTCTGATAAATGAATACCGAAGTGTGGTACAGCCACTGCGCCCATATCAACGTCGTGACGTACCGTAGGTAAACGCTCAACGCTTTGATGCAGAGTTAACTCGTTGCCCCAAAAATCAATGTCTACCCATCGTCCTGCTTCACTATTGCCGGTTTTACAGCCGAGTACGTCACAGTAAAACGTTTTCGCTTTTTCAAGATCGCCAGCGGGGATAGCCAGATGTAAACAGTTAGACATAAATTACCTTAGGTTATAACTTTTAATATATGAAATATGCCGCATTATACATAATTTGCAATTTATAGAACATCAACACTGTTATTTTTAGTCATTCATTGCATATCGATAATTTTCAACAATAATTCATCTTTTAACAATGGTGTATCGATTTTAGTCTTAAATCACAGTTTTTAACTATTAAAGCTAAAACTGATACATTATGATGTGCGCGCCATGACTAAATTCATACTTTTAAAATTCATTACCTTTTTTATCGGCTGCCTATCGTGTTTTGTAATGCATACCACATTCGCATTGCCTATTGTTGTATCTGCCGGTTTAACGGGGCTTATCGGTTCATTTATTCCATTCCCTGACGATTACAAAAACCATCCCTATTCAGCTATTTATGCAGGCAGTTTTGCCGGTATGTGCTCCACTAGTTTAATAACTGAATACTGGGAAATTGCGGCTATTTCTGCCATTGGGGCTGTTTTGTACACACTCACGATTAACATATTTGCAGGGTTTGGTGGACGATTAGGTAGCATTGCATTTGCTAGTGTCGCCTTATTTGTTTTAGCCAAGGAGTTAATAATATGACGCTTATTTATCCGCTGCTTGCTTTGTTAGGGGCGTTTTTAACCTTTTACTTGGCTAAACATAATCGCTTTGATGGGATCCGAGCCTCTGCAGCTCTATCGATTATTGCCTATTTGATTTTTGCGCAGCTGAGCCTTAACGCTGAGCTATATAGCATCGTCTTTTTTGGCGGCACATTTATTGGAATGAGTGCTCCCCACCGTTTTGGTGTGTATACGCTTGCCAGTTCAGCAATTATATTTTCACTGTTTTTTGCCTATCTAGTGCCTATTCTTGATGGTTTTGGTGGCGCTTTGGGAATTAGTGCATTTCTATCTGTGTGTATTTGCCATGTATTTATTTTACTTGGCGCACCACGCAGTAAAAAAACTAAAATTTAAACGTTTTCTTGAATAAAAATTCAATAAAATCTTACACCTATTAAATTGTATAAAAATAACCCATGTTTTTTTGATCAACACTGTTAATAGCTTCGTAGTATTCACAAAGCTGTAACACTGTAACATTCGATTAAAGGAACAATTATGAATAAAGTATTTAAGCTCGGTGCTATCATACTTCCCTTGTTACTTATTCAAGGCTGTAGTAGTGATGACGATAACAACGCTCCAGTAACTGTAGACCCACAACCTGCCGTCTCAATCTTTGACGCCGCACAGGACTCTGAAGAGTTCACCACTCTTGTTGCAGCACTAGAAGCAACCGGTCTAGATGAAACTCTCGATGATTTAACTACCAGCTATACTGTATTTGCCCCTACCGATGATGCATTCGCATTATTAGGCGAAGAGACCATTAATAGCTTATTAGCTGATACAGACACCCTAAGTTCTATTTTAACTTACCATGTGATCGCTGGCAGAGTAGACGCGCAAACAGCTATTGGCTTAGCGGGCAGCACTGTAGAGACTGTTAACGGGCAAAACATTGCTTTATCTTTAAATGGTGAGAATTTATTAGTAAATACCAGCACAGTAACAATGACCGACATTGTGACCGACAACGGAATCATTCATGTTATTGACGCGGTGCTCACACCAAAAACAGTGCCAGAAACAGCACCAACTAATAATATCATTGAAACAGCTCAGCAAGCTGGCAATTTTAGTACATTACTTGCAGCTCTTGATGCTGCATCCCTTACTTCAGCACTAGCGGACGAATCATCAGAATTTACCGTATTCGCCCCTACGGATGCTGCATTCGAGGCAATTGGTAGCAACTTTTTAAACACGTTACTGGCTAACCCCACCGTTTTAGCCGATATTTTGAAGCAGCATGTACTTGTAGGATCAGTAGATTCTGTTACTGCAATGTCTCTTAACGGTCAATCAGCAGAAACGCTACTTGGCAATACCCTTCCAGTGGCGATAAACGCAGAAACAAACATGCTATCGTTTGGCGGAGCAAACATTGTAGTTAGAGATATTATGACCAATAACGGTGTCATTCATGTGATCGATTCGGTTATTATTTCTGATGTTACTTTACCTCAAAGTACCAATACAATTGCTGATATAGCGAGCGCTGATGGTAATTTTACGACACTTCTAGCTGCTTTAACGGCAACAGGGTTAGATACACTAGTTGCCGATCCAGATAATACTTTTAGTGTATTTGCACCTACAGACGCTGCATTTGCTGCGCTCGGACAGGATACAATTAATGCGCTACTAGCTGATACAGATACGCTTCGTGATATTTTGCTGTACCATGTTTTTTCTGACGCGACAGTTTTATCAGATGACGCAGTAGCCATTGCCAATAGCAACAGCAACAAGATAGAAATGGCCAATGGCGACATGGCTGCTATATCTCATGTAAATAGCTCACTATTTATCAATGACTCAGCAATTTCAGAGGCAAATGTAATCGCTAGTAACGGCGTGATTCATGTATTAAATAAAGTAATTATGCCACCGGCTGAAGTTGGTACCCCGACTAAAACAATTGCTACAGTGGCTACTGAAACACCTGCACTATCTACTTTAGTCACTGCACTACAAGCAGCATCACTAGTAGATACCTTTAACGACACCACTCAATCATTTACGGTATTTGCACCGACAAATGCTGCATTTAGCAAAATCCCTACCGCTGATTTAGAGGCTTTATTGGCTGACACGACTGCATTGACAGGTGTGCTAACTCAACATGTTTTAGGCGCTCAAGTGGGCAGTACTGATGCATTTGCAGCCAATGGTAAAACGGTGACCACGCTTGCCGATAACATGCTAAGCGTAAACGTTGTAGACTTTACCAGCACAGCAAACACAGCAACAGATAGCATTGCTTATGATTCAACTGATAGTCGTTTAGTAACGGGTATGGCTGATGCTATGCCAGGCAAAACAGTTTATGTGTTCGACAATGATTTAGGCGAGGCAATGAGCACGTGTGAAGCAGCTTGTGCAACAACGTGGCCACCGGTTCTTGGTACTGCAGCATCAATTGAAAATGTACCCGGTTTATCGTTAATTGCTCGCTCAGATGACAGCATGCAAGTCGCCTACCTTGGCCGCCCTTTATATACCTTCTCCGGTGATACGGCAGCAGGTCAGAATAATGGCCAAGCTGTGAACGATATTTGGTGGCAAGTAAGCTTACCAGCTACATCACTACAAGTAGCGGGTAGCAATGTAACAACCACTGATATTTATACCAGTAATGGCGTTGTTCACTTAATTGATACAGTGATCACAACGGCCAAATAAACTAAGTTTTACTGTGAGATAAGCCAGGAGTGATGCTATTTACTCCTGGCTTTTTTATAAAAAATAGGCTTACTTATTAATACCTTGGGAGCTTGTTGGGTAACCAAAGACTACTTTTAACTTTGCTTTTAATCCCTTTGCTCTGTAGGTACTTTTAAAGAGATGCTGCCACTGATGAAAGGTAATTTTAATCGGGTTATTACTGTGTAGTTGGCCAATAATTCCGTATTTACAAGGCTTGCTTTCATCCTCTTCTACATAAGTGCCAAATAACTTATCCCAAACAATTAGTACCCCTGCAAAGTTTTTATCTAAGTAGCCACTGTTAATAGCATGATGAACCCGATGATGTGATGGAGTATTAAATACGCTTTCAAACCAACCCAGCTTTTTTACCACTTGGGTGTGAACAAAAAATTGATACGCTAAATTAAGGGCAACTACGGCAAAAACAATCACAGGTTCAAAACCAAGTAATATCATTGGCATCCAAAACAGCCACATGCCCGCAAGCGGATACATTAAACTTTGTCTAAAGGCAGTAGTAAAATTCATTCTCGTAGAGCTATGATGTACGACATGCGCTGCCCATAACCAATGTATATGGTGTGATGCACGATGAAACCAATAATATAAAAAATCTTGCAGTACAAAGGCACCTAATATGGTCAATACCGTCAATTCAATATCAAATAACCGAAACTGATACAGCCAGTAAAAAAACGGCATTAGTACTATTAATGCAATAGCATCAGCACCTTGATGTAATAAAGCCAATAATGCATTGGCTAAACTGTCTTTTATATCGTAGTGACGCCTAAATTTAATAAACTCGATAGCAACAAACAGCAAAAAAATAGGGCTCAGTGCGAGTAAAATAATTTCAATGCTCATACAACACGCTCCTGAAAATAATGGGCTATTTTTTTAAGTGCTTGGCTAATATCTTTTTTTATAAAAAAAGCCAGTATAAAATCGGGTACCCAAAAAGGTGCAATGCAACTAATATGGTAATTAACCTCAGTGAGCGATGGCTCTTCGTTAATGGTATTTAAGTAAATATCACCACGATGCTGCGCAACGGGCTTGCTACCTATAATACGGTAACTAATATGACTGTTATCTGCAGCTATTATTTGCTCTTTAAAGGTAGTGCCTTGCATTTTTATTTCTCTAATCGTGCCTTTTCCGCCACTTATTTCATCCGGCTCTTGTGGTGCTAGTAGTGTAAAGTGAGCATTAAAAAATCGGCCTAAATCAGCATGCGCTAATAATACGCTGCGTATTTGCTCCGGCGTTGCTGCCACAGCTCGCTTAACCTTTATTTCTACCATGATCTTCACCCTATTATTTTTATCGATCACTAGCATATAAAAATATGCCGTGGCAAACTTGCGATTAGACGACTATTTTTTAGCTTTAGGCGACAAATGAAAACCTTAGCCGATCATTATTTTTGTAGCTGTTTGGATTATCTTGAAGCCCAAGGCTTAGCTAGCCAAGTGGCTTTAAGCGCTATTGATTTTAACGAGTATACCAATAAAAAGTCACAACAATTGGCGCCACGTATCAGCTTAAAAAGCTATAATGCGCTGCTTGGCTATGCACAACAGGCGTTAAACGATCCCTTATTTGGCTTTGAATTAGGAAAACAAATACGCACCGCTGATTTTGGTGTATTGGGGTATTTAATTGAATCGAGTACTAATTTAGCCAGCGCTATTACTGCACTACTTAATTACGACAGCCTAGTGGCTAATATTGGTCGCGCCAAGTTTGAGCAACAAAAAACACGGTGTAAAGTAACTTGGTTAGCCGATCCACAATGTAGTTCACAGGCTGTTTTACGAAATATGACCGCTTGGGTCAGCGTGGTACGCCAACTACTTAATCCTGAGCTTTCACCTAGCTGTGTGTATTTTTCAACACACTTTTCAAACACCGAACAACACAGATTAACTAATTGGTTTAATTGCCCAGTAAAAGCTGGCGCTAGCTTTAATCAAATCGAGTTTCCAAGTAATTACTTAACCCTGCCCTTTAAAACCGATAATAGCCAAATCAACGCAATGCTTAAGCAAATGTCAGAGCAACAGCTATCCCAGTTTAAAAGTCAGCAGTTATTATCAGAAAAAATTAATCATATTTTAATGGCAAAACACGACTTACAAGATTGCTCTTTGCTTAGGACAGCTGCGGCCTTAAATATGACGCCACGCACACTACAGCGCTATCTAAAAAAAGAGCAAACCACGTTTGCCGCGCTGCTTGAAGCAGAGCAAAAACGACGCTTATTAACTTATATTCACCACTATTCGTTAAATAAAATCGCATTTATGCTGGGATTTAACGATCAAAGTTCTTTTAATCGTGCCTTTAAACGCTGGCATCATTGCTCGCCTCGCCAATTTATAAAAAACAACAAGTAAACAACCTGCTTACTTAAAATATACATTTATCATGTACCTTATTAATGTTTTTCTTTACACTAGCGTTATAGTATTGCTTTAAAGACAATTATTTATGCTTTTGCGTATGGTGTTAACTGTTTTTGTATTGTTTTTTTATAGTGCGTTCTGCAACGCCACCCCTGTTACCTTTATCGCTGAAGATTTACCGCCTTATCATTTTAAAAACCCTCAAGGTGAAGCACAGGGCGCGCTGGTCGATATAGCTAAAGCAGTTTTAAATGGCACTGATTTAACAGCAAAGTTTGAAATAATGCCAATGGCTAGAATATTCCAACAGCAACGAGCCAATCCTAATGCCATAATAATGTCACTGCTAAAAACACCAAACAGACATCATCAATATAAGTGGCTAGGTAAAGTCTACTTTGCGGACGCATACCTAGTTAGTTTAAGTAACCACAAAGATGAAGTGATTCATTTAAATTTTGCTAAAGAGTACAAAGTAGCCACTATTCGCGGCTACTCTGCACAAGCTTATTTAGAAACTAAAGGCTTTACTGAAAATGAAAACCTAGTATTAGTCAGTTATTATCAACAGCTCTGGAAAATGCTATATAAAAATCGTATCGACTTTGTTGTAACCAATACGCTCACACTTGAAAACGAATTAAAGCGCACCGGGCTCGACCCTAATTTAATTTCAAAACGCATCCACTTAGATGAGTTACCCTCTTCTTTGCATTTTGCAGCCAGTAATCAGTTTGACTCACACACAGCAAAAATTATTAGCGATAGGTTAAATGCCATCAAGGAAAGTGGTGAATATCAGCAAATTTTAAATAAATGGCAACTCCCTATGCCAAAAAACCTTTAATACTTAGCGGGCAAGGTATTCTGTGCTAGATAATTTTTTAATGAGATAAACAAAGGTGCGGGCAAGTCATTAATATCGCACCAACGCCACTGTAAACATTTGTGAGGCTCTTTATTTATAACCTCTCCGCCTTCATAGTCTGCTTGCATATATAAGGTAATATAATGTTTGTTCTCTGCGCTAAAAATATCGTTGGTAAAATCGAGTTTACGAATATTAGTGACATTGAGCCCAGTCTCTTCTACTACTTCACGCACAGCGCATTGCTCAACAGTTTCACCAAATTCTAAATGCCCTCCAGGGGTTGCCCACGTATTTGCGCCATGTGCGCCTATCCGTTCACCGAGTAAAATTTTATTATCATGCATTACTATTACTGCAACGCCTACTCTGACCATTTGATTCATTCTTATATCCATTTACTCTCATTAATTACTGAAACATTTTACATTAGTTGGAACTTTTTAGTTCTATACAATCATCACGTTGGCCAAAAAACAAAAACATCGCTTACTATTTAACCGACCATAGTCGAATATCACTGCTGATAAAAAGCGCTTAGTTTTAAATTACGTTAGATTATATTTTCCTTAGGAGCCTTTATGTCAGGTGAATACAAACAACATTACAACGAGTTTAAACAAGACCCAGCAGCGTTTTGGTTATCACAAAGTAAGCGACTACCTTGGTACAAGGCTCCAGAAACCGCATACACACAAGATCAAGAAGGACTACACCACTGGTATGCAGACGGCCAACTTAACAGCTGTTTTTTAGCCGTAGATCAGCATGTCATCGCTGGGCATGGTAATGAAACAGCGTTAATTTATGACTCACCGGTTACCAATAGCAAACGCAGTTATAGCTATTTACAACTGCAGCAAGAGGTCGCTAAATTTGCAGGGGTAATGCAGTCTTTAGGAGTGACTAAAGGCGACCGCGTAGTGATTTATATGCCCATGATCCCCGAAGCCGTAATTGGTATGTTGGCATGTGCCCGAATTGGCGCTATTCATTCTGTTGTATTTGGCGGTTTTGCAGCGCATGAATTAGCGGTACGGATTGATGACGCCAAGCCCAAATTGGTACTCAGTGCCTCCTGTGGTGTAGAAGTTAATACTGTAATTGAGTACAAAGAATTACTCGATAACGCGGTTGAAGCTGCTAGCTATAAAGTTGAACACTGTATTATTTATCAGCGTGAGCAAGCCACCGCACCGCTTATGCCCGAACGTGATATTGACTGGGCTGTTGCAATGCAAACAGCCACACCGGTTGATCCCGTTGCGGTCAGTGGCGATCATCCACTTTATATTTTATACACCTCTGGCACAACAGGGACACCTAAAGGTGTGGTGCGTGAAAATGGCGGCCATGCGGTTGCTATGCATTACAGCATGGAAACCGTATACGGCATGAAACCCGGTGACGTATTTTGGGCCGCCTCTGATATTGGCTGGGTAGTGGGTCATTCGTATATTGTGTATGCGCCACTTATGTATCGATGCGCAACTATTTTATTTGAAGGAAAACCGGTTAGAACCCCCGATGCCAGTGCTTTTTGGCGCGTAGTAGAAGAATACAAAGTGAATGCCCTATTTAGTGCCCCCACTGCGTTTCGCGCGATTAAAAAAGAGGATCCCAATGCCGATGGCTTTAAACAATACGATACCTCTAGTCTGAAACGATTATTTTTAGCCGGAGAGCGTTTAGACCCACCTACCTACGATTGGCTCAAAGAAAAAACAGGTTTACCGGTGCTTGATCATTGGTGGCAAACAGAAACGGGCTGGGCAATTGCGTGTAACCCTGTTGGCATTGAACACCTGCCAACAAAAGCAGGAAGCTCAACAGTTGCAACACCTGGATTTGATGTAAGAATTTTAGATATGAATGGGGATGAATGTGCTCCGAATGAACAAGGCGCGGTTGTTATAAAGCGACCTTTACCACCGGGATGCTTACCGACAATTTGGAAAAATACGGCTCGTTTTAAGGCTGGTTATTTGGCTGAATATGAGGGCTACTATTTATCTGGTGATGGCGGTTATATTGATGGCGATGGCTACCTCTTTATTATGGGTCGCACCGATGATGTAATTAATGTCGCAGGGCACCGTCTATCCACCGGTGAAATGGAAGAAATTGTTGCCGCGCACCCAGCTGTGGCTGAATGTGCAGTATTTGGTATTAGTGATGCGTTAAAAGGGCAAAACCCAATGGCGATGGTGGTGCTAAAAAATGATTTTCATGGCTCACATAAAGAGGTAGAACAGCAATTGGTGCAAACCGTGCGTAATCAAATTGGTGCTATTGCGTGCCTTAAAAATATTATGTGTGTAGAGCGATTACCAAAAACCCGTTCTGGCAAAATTTTACGTAAAAACCTGCGGCAGTTAATTGATGGTGAAGAACTGCAAATTCCATCAACCATAGATGATCCAAGTATTTTTGAAGAACTCAGCCAGCAACTCGAGCATGGTAAACTGTAACTACATAATGTAAAAAGTCTTAAATAGACTTTTTACATTGCAGCTGCTTAACTAATAATAAGTAATTAATAATAGCGTCCTTATGGAGTATTAATGACAGGAACACGCGCACAGCTGCGAGATTTTTTACTGCAATGGTTTGGCGATTATTTTCCGGGAAGTCCATTTTTATGGTACGACCTGATTGTATTGGCTTGGATTGCGCTATTTGCATTAATATTACACCTCATTTTAAGACTGGTTTCTCAGCGTTTAGTTAAAAACCGTTTTAGCGAACAAGCTGCGCAACCCGATAGCAAAAGTCCTTTATATTCAGCAAAAAAGCTCGCTCGTAATATCTCATTTGTTTTACAAGGAGCGGTCGTTGTTATTCAGGCGCAACTGTGGGTACCCGAAGGCACCACGTTTTTGTATTTGATTCAAATGATCACCGATCAATGGATCATTTTATTTGCCTTACTTTCGCTATTTTCTTTACTGGATATATTTCAAGCAATTTCCGATAAGCGCCCCTTAAGCGCTCACTTTCCGCTGCGCGGCTTTTTGCAAACAATTAAGCTTATTGCCAGTGTATTAACTGCCATTTTAGCCGTTTCATTGTTAATGAATAAATCACCGTTAATTTTACTAAGCGGCTTAGGCGCTCTGTCTGCGGTGTTATTACTGGTATTTAAAGACGCTATTTTAGGATTAGTAGCAGGTATTCAGCTCTCTGCCAATAATATGCTGGCGGTAGGTGACTGGTTAGAAATGCCTAAGTACGGTGCCGACGGTGATGTTATTGATATTGCGTTAACCACGGTTAAAGTAAGAAATTGGGATAAAACCATTACCACCATTCCTACTTATGCCTTGATCTCCGACTCATTTAAAAATTGGCGCGGTATGTCAGACTCTGGTGGACGCCGGATAAAACGCAGCATTCACCTTGAAATGAGTAGTGTGCACTTTTTAGACGAAGCCGCAGTTGTTGCCCTTAAAAAAGCCGATTTACTAAGTGAGTACCTTGAAAGTACGCTATTGGTTATTGAGGAGCAAAACATCACTAAAAAAGTAGATATGAGCTGCACTTTAAATGGCCGCAGGCTAACTAATGTGGGTACATTTCGTCACTATTTGGTCGCGCTATTAAAACAGCACCCACATATTCATCAAGGTATGACCTTAATGGTAAGGCAATTAGCGCCAACAACCCAAGGTTTACCTATTGAGATTTATGCATTCACTAATACCACTAATTGGGGTGAATATGAAAATATTCAGTCAGATATATTTGATCATATATTAGCGGTTTTACCCGCCTTTTCGTTACGTGCCCATGAAGCACCAACAGGAAGCGATATTCGCCAACTAATTAACCTGAACTCTGGTTAAGAGATTTACTAACATATTGAATCAAAATGATATTTATGTTTATTTTCTCTAGCCAGTGATTTTCAGTGAAAACAAGGCGAAATTACGCGTCAATAGCTAGTCTATTGCAAGTAAATTCAACGCAGTTAGCGCTCAAAATAGCTGCTTGAGATAGATTTATTATCTAGAGTTCAGGTTAATTATATAACCTGAACTGTGAATAATAAATCTAGCTCACGCAGAGTCAGTCTAAATACGCTTTAATTGTGCAATAAGCCACTGATGAATATCGCTGTTATTTGAGCGAGGATGCCATGCTGCAATCACCTTAAACGGCGGCGGTAATAATTCAATCTCCAATTGCTTTACCTTACTATTTGGCAATAACCTTGATGGGTAAAACGCAATTAAATCGGTGGTATTTAGTAAATCAGGCACTGATGAAAACCCAGGTACTGACATGACAATATTTCGTTTGTAGCCTTTATCTGCAAACCAGCGATCGTGCGAACCACGTAAGTTTGCTCTAGATGCCGACACCACCAACTGCGGCCGGCTCGCAACCTCAGATAAGCTCAAAGGCTTTGAAGGTGTGGGCGCATGTGCGCCTGCAATACAAATATGTTGTTCTTCAAATAGGGTATCGTAGACTAAATTATCAGGAATAAATTCAACAAAGCTAATCAGTAAATCAAGCTCCCCTGCGCTGATAAGCTGGTTAACGTTATCGGATGCGAAGTCTCGAACAATCAACTTTAAACCTGGCGCTTCACTGCGAGTAATTGCTAATAATTGAGGTAAAAGTGCAGCAATCGCATAGTCCGTAGCACTTATAGTAAAAACGCCTTGATAACTCTGCGGGGAAAACTGTGACGGCACTAATAATGCGTCTAGTTGACTCAGAATTTGATTAATTGATAGTTCAAGCGCCAGCGCTTTTGGCGTTGGCAGCATCGTATTGCCTTGACGAATAAACAGCCTATCATCAAATAAGTCGCGTAATTTTCGCAGCTGCTCACTAATGGCTTGCTGAGTTAGCCCCATTTTTTGCGCAACATGCGATACATTTTTTAATTTGAGCAAAGCGCTTAAAACTCGCAACTGCTTTATATCCAGCCGACCTATACCATTCATAATTGTATCTAAAACAAAAAAGTGTTGTTTCAAATTGTAGCTTTAAATCCCTATGCTCACCAGCATTGTTATAAGCGCTCAGCAGCATAGTTAATTTAAAAGGTATTAAAATGAGTCAACCGAGTAAAAATATCGACAGTTTATTTTCATCCATTAGTTTAGGGCCATATACCCTGAAAAATCGTATTGTTATGCCGCCACTTACCCGCTCACGCAGTACAGTACCTGGCAATATCCCCAACGAAGTAATGGCCACCTATTATGCGCAACGTGCAAGTGCTGGCTTTATGGTTACCGAGGGCACTCAAATTGAACCCAGAGGACAAGGATACGCTTGGACACCCGGTATTTACTCTGCAGAACAAATCGATGGCTGGAGAAAAGTGACTAATGCCGTGCATGCAGAAGGGGGAGTTATTTTTGCCCAGCTTTGGCATGTAGGCCGTGTATCGCATACTAGCCTACAACCAAATGAAGCCAAACCTGTTGCTCCCTCAGCAATAGCAGCTGATAGTGTGAAAGTGTTTATAGAAACAGGGCCAGCTCAAGGCGCTTTAGCCGATCCAAGTGAACCGCAAGCTTTAACAACAAATGAAGTCAAAGAGCTTGTTGGCATGTATGCACAAGCTGCCCGTAATGCGCTAGAGGCTGGGTTTGATGGTGTGGAACTGCATTGTGCTAATGGCTACTTAGTAAACCAATTTATTTCTGAGCATAGTAACCAACGTGAAGATGAATACGGTGGCTCACTGACTAATCGCTTACGCTTTTTAAAAGAGATTGTTGCTGCCGTTAGTGATGTAGTTGGCGCTGAGCGTTTAGGGGTTAGATTTGCGCCGCTATTTAGCAGTACTGATGAAACCCGTGTTTATTTAGGATTAGTAGAATCAGACCCTCAACATACTTATATAGAAGCCATTAAAGTACTTGAGCAAGCGGGTATTGCTTATCTTTCAATTGCTGAAGCCGATTGGGACAATGCCCCTGATTTGCCAGAGCAATTTTACCAAGCGGCACGCGCAGAATTTTCTGGACGTATTATTTACGCAGGTAAATACACAGTTGATAAATCTGTGGCAATGCTAGCTAAAGGTTATGGAGATTTATTTGCTTTTGGTCGCCCTTTTATTGCCAATCCTGATTTACCAGCGCGTATTAAACATAATTGGCCATTAAATGAAGCCGATGCTACTACTATGTATGGTGGCACTGAGCAAGGCTACAGTGATTATCCTCGCTACAAAAACGATTAGCAAAATGGCCATGGATGGCCTCTAAAATTGCTAAAAGCGCGATAATCCACTCTATCTAAATCTCCCAAATAAGTCTTATCACTGTTTTTACCTTATCGAAAATATCATACATTTGGTTAAAAAATGTCGATAAAAGTCATTTAAATTAGTTTTAAAGTATTGTTTTTAAATAATTAACAAGCATTAAAGTAGTAATATTTCTCAATATGAATACAATAAGCCTTTATTTTTTAGACATCGGTCTTTGGAGCATAGGTTGTTAAAATTAGCAGGAGTTAAATCAACTTCTTTGAGCCTTTTAGGTCTATGTGGCTTATTTTTATTATTAGTTCAGTTTCAAGCTCAATGGCAAAGTAAGCTCTCTCTTATTAATAATCTTGTTTATCCATTACTGATTATTACTGCTGTATTTGCTACTCAGTTTAATCGAAGTCGAGTTGCATTACTTTGCGCATTTTGGGTGCTTTATTTATCTTCATTAGACTACGCTTTACCTTGGTCTAACTGGCTTAAAGCGCAACCTGACTGGACCTTATTATGCGCTACAAGTTTATTAATGCTATTGGCAGTTATAAAAGATAGAGCGCTCTTATCAATACACACAGTAACTCGCAGTTTACTCGTTATTGTCTGTGGCGGTACTGCATTTGCTTGGTTAGCACTGAGCCAACACTTGCAAGAACTAACAATACAATCTTCTTTTTATACTCAGCTGCTTCCTTATTTACCCATTGTTTTACCGCTTTCAATAATTGGCGGCTTGCTTATTTGGCAAAGCTTAAGAGCCCATAACCTGACTCAAACCGCCTTATTAATTACTTTTATTGTGTGGTGCCTTAATCAGCAACACATTATTGATTTTCCTTGGTCTGTAATAGCCGTGCTTATGGCTTCTTTGTATTTATTGGCAGTAAGTACAGACTCTTATTATTTAGCCTATAGAGACGATTTAACCAGCTTACCAACGCGGCGAGCACTTAATCAGCTTGCTTTATCATTAGGGCGAAAATACACCGTTGCTATGCTCGACATTGATCACTTTAAAAAATTCAACGATACCTATGGCCACGATATTGGCGACCAAGTGTTAAAGCTAGTGGCGGCTAAAATGACTGGCATTAAAGGGGGTGGCAAAATTTACCGTTATGGTGGAGAAGAATTTACGGTGGTGTTCCCGCGTAAAACAGCCGAGCAGTCAATCCCTGAACTAGAAACACTGCGCGAAAATATTGCCACCTACGACATGGTGATCAGAAACCCAAAACGCACCGATAAAAAATCTCGCAAAGGTAAACAGCCAAGCGACCACAAAACGGTAAACGTGACGGTTTCTATTGGTGTAGCGCAAAGAGCGGCAAAACAAAGCTTTGATGAGGCATTAAAAAATGCCGATTTAGCCCTTTATAGAGCTAAGAAAAAAGGCAGAAATAACGTTAGCGAGTAATCCTTTTAACGTGGCACGCTAACTTAATAATAGCGTGCCCAAAGGCAACTAAATTTAACTACAACTTATTGCTTTTCCAAAACCGCTTTTAAATTATTTAATGCCGATACAGAAAAACCACGGTCGTAAAAGTAAATAATTTTGCCACTCTCATCAAGCAGTATTACACGACTGTTATTAGGGTTTTCGTTGCCAGTAAATGCCTGAACTTTATCGCCATCTTTGTAAATTGTGATCACCCCACCCCACAACTCTTTTGGGATCCCCTTACGCATGCCGCTATCAATTAAGGTACTAAACATACGAGGAACCATGCCCTGAATGGTTGGTAACTCATAGGCAGTCACATCAACTGCAGTCATATCTAAACCAATAAGCCAACGATCAATATCAAACTGGCTATCTTGTTTATAACCAATTAATAGCAACGTATGTGGGTTGTTAAAGTCATCAGGAATAGTGAATGACTGTTGCTCTAAGCTTTCTCCTGTAACAGTGGGAAATTGCTTACCAAGCAGCGCTTGATTTGGATACTGGGTTGAACATCCGCTAACCACTAAAACCATCACCAGCGTCATTATTGCCTTTAACATACCTTTACTCCCTATTTTTAAATAAATCTAAAGTGAACACGTTAACTAAATAATTAGTACAAGACTTACGCTTTAAACCAGACTTACGATCCATAGTAACTCCCATAAATTAAATAAAAATACAAGCATATGAATAGGCTTGTTCGATAAAATGTTTATTCGTTATACTTTAATATTATTACTATATTCATTTTAATTCTATCCCATAGCGAAAGCGTATTTTGTTAACACCTTACAAAGCGTTAAAGTGCCGCGCTAATTCACAGCTATAAAAGAGGGTACCATGTCGCTTGCTGTATTATTAATGTTGGCATTATTTGTCGGTTTGCTGTTTGCTATTTATCTTGTTTCGCAAAAAAGCAGCTCTTTATCTCGTACCGTTTTATTTGGTTTAGTGCTTGGTAGTGCCTTTGGTTTAGCCCTACAGTTTTTATTTGCCAACTCACCAGAAACCATTAAAGAAATACTCAGCTGGGTCAGCATAGTAGGTAAAGGCTATGTCGGGTTACTAAAAATGATCATTATGCCACTGGTATTAGTCTTTATGATTGCCGCAGTGGTTAAGCTTGAGAACCAAGGCTCGCTAGGAAAAATATCCTTTATTAGTATTTCTGTTTTACTGTTTACTACTGCAATTGCAGCGTTAATTGGTATTGCGGTAACGTATGGATTTGACTTGAGCATTGAAGGACTTGTTTCGGGTACTCGTGAAGCCGCTAGAATGGACACCCTACAAAACAAAGCCGCGAATGTAGCCGACCTAAGTGTGCCGCAAATGCTACTGAGCTTTATTCCTGAAAACCCCTTTGCGGATTTAAGTAATCAACGTTCAACCTCTATTATTGCCACGGTTATATTTGGTGTACTTGTTGGTATAGCTGCACGTAAAGTAATGCTTGAAAAAACAGAACTTGCTAGCCCAATTCGTAACGGTGTAAACGCCCTACAAGCAACAATAATGAGCTTAGTTCGTATGGTAATTGCACTAACGCCTTATGGTGTGGCAGGCCTAATGGCAAGTGTTGTGGCAAACTCTAGTAGTAACGATATTTTAAATTTACTCGCCTTTATTGTGGCTTCTTACGTGGCTATTTTATTAATGTTTGTTGTGCATGGTTTACTGCTTAGCTTAGTCGGCGTTAATCCAAAACATTACTTTGAAAAAATTTGGCCTGTGCTTACCTTTGCCTTTAGCTCACGTAGCTCAGCGGCATCGATTCCTATGAATGTTGACGTGCAAATTAACCAGTTAAAAGTGCCACCTGCAATTGCTAATTTATCGGCTTCTTTTGGAGCTACCATAGGTCAAAACGGCTGTGCCGGTATTTACCCTGCTATGCTTGCAATGATGGTTGCGCCAAGCGTGGGGATTGACCCACTTACATTTGAGTTTATTTTACCGCTAATTGGTATTGTGGTTATTAGCTCGTTTGGTATTGCAGGTGTTGGCGGCGGTGCTACCTTCGCAGCGTTGGTTGTATTACCGACCATGGGACTACCTATAGAGGTAGTGGCTTTACTTATTTCTATTGAACCATTGATAGACATGGCGCGCACTGCACTCAATGTATCGGGTGCTATGACCTCAGGTGTGATCACCAGTAAATTAATGAAAACTCAATAACACTGACTTTAATTTAATAGCCCAGCCTACGCTGGGCTTTTTTATGTCTGCCGCTTTCAAAGTTCTTTAGTGATTCGTTTATTTAATTAATTAACTTCAATAAATCATTTTTATAGATTGCATCAATCGCTTTATTTCGCACACAGTTTTTAGCCCCTTTACTATACTATTCCCATCGCTCAGTCATTCAGGCTTGTTTAACAACTTGAATGAAGTATCAACCTACTGTTTTTAAATGAGTAGACCCTATTTTTAATACGCTTTGTATATAACGAGATTCGTTAACTTTAAGGAAGCTGACAATGAAAAACCGATCATTTACAAAAAAAGCGCTTGTTGGATTTATAAGTGTGGCACTTATGTCTGGCTCTGCTTTTAGTCAAGAAAAACCACAAATGTCTAAGCCACAAGGTGCTGTAGGCATGGGTGAGGCAAAAATGGGGGCAACCAGAACCAACCAATTTTGGTGGCCAGATCAACTTAACCTATCTCCTCTTCGCGATCATGATCTACGTTCAAACCCTTACGGTAGTGACTTTAATTATGCAGAGGCATTTAACAGCCTAGATTTAGACACTGTAAAAAGTGATATCGACGCTCTACTAACTCAATCTCAAGATTGGTGGCCAGCAGATTTTGGTAACTATGGCCCATTTTTTATTCGTATGACCTGGCACAGTGCAGGTACCTATCGTACGCTTGATGGCCGTGGTGGTGCTGGCGGTGGTCAACAACGTTTTGAGCCGCTTAATAGCTGGCCAGATAACGTAAGCTTGGATAAAGCGCGCCGTTTACTTTGGCCAATTAAACAGAAATACGGTGAAGCCCTTTCATGGTCAGACTTAATCGTATTAGCCGGTAATGTTGCCTTAGAAAACATGGGGTTTGAAACCTATGGTTTTGCTGGTGGTCGTACTGACGATTGGGAACCAGACATGGTTTACTGGGGTCCTGAAGTAGAAATGCTTGCCAGCGACCGTGAAGATGCCAGCGGCAAACTAGAACGCCCGCTAGGTGCAACTCACATGGGTTTAATTTATGTAAACCCAGAAGGGCCTAAAGGGGTTCCTGATCCTATTGGTTCAGCTAAGAACATTCGCGTTGCGTTTTCTCGCATGGCGATGAACGATGAAGAAACCCTAGCACTTATCGCCGGTGGTCACACCTTTGGTAAAATGCATGGTGCGCACAAACCTAAAGACTGTGTGGGTGCAGAGCCTGCTGCAGCAGGTATTGAAGAGCAAGGTTTAGGCTGGAAAAATAAATGTGGTAAAGGTCACTCTGAAGATACCGTATCTAGTGGTTTAGAAGGCGCATGGACACAAGCACCTACTCGCTGGTCATCATTATACTTAAGCAACCTACTTAACTTTGAGTGGAAACAAACTCGCAGTCCTGCTGGCGCTATTCAGTGGATCCCAACAGATGAATCATTACATAAGTCAGTACCTGATGCGCACGTTAAGGGTAAATTTAACCCACCGGTAATGACCACTGCCGATTTAGCGTTAAAATTTGATCCTGAATATCGCAAAATTGCTGAACGCTTTTTAAATGACCCTAAAGAGTATCAACTAGCCTTTGCTAAAGCATGGTACAAATTAACTCATAGAGATATGGGACCACCACGTAACTTTTTAGGTAAAGAAGTACCAAAAGAAGACTTAATTTGGCAAGACCCTATTTCAGCAGAGACTAAATCAAACATTGATGCTGGTGCAGTAAAAGAGCTGAAAACTGCTATTTTAGACTCGAACCTAAGTGTACCTGAGTTAGTACGTGTGGCATGGGCATCGGCCGCTAGTTACCGTGATTCAGATATGCGCGGCGGAGCCAATGGCGCACGTATTGCGCTAGCACCACAAAAAGATTGGGCAGTAAATAATCCAGCAGAAACCGCAAAAGTACTTAAAGTATTAAAAGCGATTCAAGCTGACTTTAACGACAGCTTATTTAGTAAAAGCCAGGTATCGCTTGCTGATTTAATTGTGCTTGGTGGTAATGCAGCGATTGAAAAAGCAGCCAAAGATGCAGGCTACTCAGTAGACGTTCCGTTTAATGCTGGCCGTGGTGATGCTACACAAGCACAAACTGACGTTAATGCATTTAGCTTATTAGAGTTTCCTGCCGATGGTTTTAGAAACTATTTTGATGCAGAGAAAAGCTATAAATCACCAACTGAAATGCTGATTGATAAAGCGGATCAGCTTGACCTAACAGTTCCTGAAATGACTGTATTAGTTGGTGGCTTACGCTCACTTGATGCAAACTACAAAGGCACTGACTACGGCGTATTTACTGATAAGCCAGGTACACTAAATAACGATTTCTTCGTTAACTTATTAGATATGTCGACGGTATGGAAAAAATCGTCTGATGCTGGTATTTATCAAGGCTTTGATCGTCAGTCGGGTGAGCAAAAGTACACTGCTACTTCGGTTGATCTGATTTTTGGTTCAAATTCAGAACTACGTGCAGTTGCTGAGGTGTATGCCTTTGATACATCAAAACAAAAGTTTGTAGAAGACTTTGTTGCGGCATGGACTAAAGTAATGAATTTAGACCGTTAATAACCATTAAGTAATACAACCACAGCGCTGCAATTAATTGCAGCGCTTTTTTATTGTAAAGCTACTTTAAAGCAAGTACTCGATCACGTAAGTCATCGGCACTCACATTTTCAGACGCAACTGGCTCACCAATCGCTACGCTTACCAACGACCATTTGGGTCTAGGTAGTCGCCATTTAGTTTTTCGACTAAACATACTGCCCCATAATCCATCTAAATGAACAGGGATAACAGGCACAGGCGTGCGCTGAATTATTTTTTCAATGCCACGGCGAAATACATCAACCTCGCCATCACCGCTGAGCTTTCCTTCAGGAAAAATACCCACCAGCTCACCACGTTCCAGTGCTTGCGCAATGTCATCAAAAGCTTTATTAAACGCCTTAGGATTTGATTTTTGACTATCGATTGGAATGGCTTTGGCCATTTTAAATAACCAATTAAGTGCCGGTGAATAGTAAATAGGAGCAAATACAACAAACCGAATAGGCCTAGGTGACGCCGCTAAAATAAACATCCAATCAACAAAGCTAACATGATTACTTACCACCACCGCAGCTCCTTCATCGGGAATATTGAGCTGGCCTTTAGTGCGCACACGATACATACAAATCGCTAAAATATAGATAATAAAACGTAAGAAAAACTCCGGTACTTTGGTGTATATGTACAGCGATATTAGTAAATTAAGCCCTGCTAATAACAACAGTAATTGTGAAATATCCCAGTGTAATAGCGTTAAAGTAACAATACTTAAAACGGCGCTGCCAACCATAAACAATGCATTTAACACATTGTTAGCTGCAATTACTCGTGAACGGCTATCGGGGTGAGTACGCTGCTGAATGAGTGCATACAAAGGTACCGTATAAAACCCTGCGGCAATACCAATTCCTGCCATCCAAACAAAATGCCAGAGCATATCGCCGGTATTAATCACTTGTTCAAGAGTAAGCTGTAACTCACTCACTTGGTGATAAAATTCAATACCAGGCTCTTGGCTTAGTAAATATAAAAATAAGGTAATTAATAGTGCACCAAAAGGCACAATACCTAACTCAATACGTGAGCGCGATAGCTTTTCACACAATAAAGACCCCAATGCAATACTCAACGAAAACACCACTAAAGCAGCTGTCACCACCAACTCATCACCTCCCATTACATGTTTTACGTAATTAGGGAGCGCCGTTAGTATCACCGCACCAATAAGCCAAAACCAACTGATCCCTAATACTGACTTACCCACCGACTCGGTTTGTGCGTTAAGCGCATTAAAAACACTTTTGGTTGAAGTAATAGGGTTAATCGATACTTTTAAGTTAGCATTATTGGCTGCACTTTTAGGAATAAATCGACTGCTTAAAAAGCCAATAACTGCAAGGCTTACTATTGCGATACTGATATAAATAGGGCCCGCTGTTTGGGTTATATAATAGGTGCCAAATACGGTGCCCAATAAAATAGCGACAAAAGTGCCCGACTCCACCAGTCCATTCGCTTTAGTTAGCTCATTTGGGGCCACATGCTGCGGTAAAATAGAGTACTTAAGCGGCCCAAAAAAAGTGCTTTGTAAACCCATTAAAAATACAGTACCTAACATTAACCAAACCTGCTCGGTTAAAATCGATACTACACCCACCAGCATAATAGGAATTTCGCAAAACTTTACCATGCTGATCAGTTTTGATTTTTCCAACTTTTCTGCAATTTGCCCAGCCATGCCTGAAAATAGAAAAAACGGTAAAATAAATAATCCTGCCGCCAGATTAGAATAAAAGGCACCATCAGCTACCGTAGCAGCCTGAAAAATTAAAATAAGCAGGATTGATTGCTTATAAACATTGTCATTTAAAGCAGAGAAAAACTGCGTCACAAACAGAGGTAAAAACCGTTTACTACCCAGTAAAGCTCCTTGAAATTGTTGTTTATTTTCCTTCATTACGGTCTCTTAAAATTAGCTTCAGGGCTTAGATTACCACTGTGGAAAAGAAATACGAACCCACTTTTTAAGTACATGCTCAAACATATATTTAAATAAACAAAATAGCTAACCCAACAAAAATGACTAACAAATGAACAAAGCGACTAAATCTTGCGTATAAGCGTTTATGAGTTGTAAATAGAACATCTATGTTCTAAACCTAAAAGGTGACTAAAAAAGGAGCATCTTTATGCCAACTACAAACACAATAGATAAAGACACTAAATTCGCACGTTGTTTAGAGTGCAACAAAGTAAATACATTTGCCGCTTTTCACTGGCTTTCGTTAGCGTTTAAAGATATGGCGCGCGCGCCCATGTTAAGTTTAATTTACGGTTTAATCTTCACGCTTATTCCGGTAGCGATTGTTTACTCTGTTGTACTTACCGACAGCCACTTAGCTATTTTACCTGCAACCGTTGCTTTTGCTTTAATCGGTCCGGTATTCGCCGTTGGCCTATACGATGTAGCCTGGGAACTTGAAAAAGGCCACAAACCTACATTAAGCCATTCATTAAAATCAATGTTTCGTAACCCCGTAGGTGAATGGGGTTTTGCGGTATTACTCATGGTGATTATGATTATTTGGATGCGCCTAGCTGCAATTGTGCATGCATTATATCCAAACCATGTAAACCCCACCTTTGAAGAACTTTCTGCGTTTTTAACTATAGGCAGTATTATCGGCGGAATTTTGTTGGTCAGTGTGTTTTCAATCTCAGCATTTACCCCGCAAATTATGATGGAAAGACGTGTTGATATAATGACCGCAGTCGTTTCTTCAATCCACGCAGTCAAAGAAAACTTTGCAGCCATGGTTGTGTGGTCAATTTGTATATTCGTACTGGTAGCGCTGGGCTTTGCTGCAGGTGCCGCTGGATTCATTATTATTATGCCACTACTTAGTTACGCTAGTTGGCATGGATACATCGCAGTTATCAAAACTAAAACACCACGTGGCTATGAATAACACTTACCAGTAGTTTTAAGCACTTAATTAAATGCTTTTTGGCATTTAATTAAGTGTTGCCTCTTCTCCCTCAGTTTATAAAATACGTAAAAACCTTGATCTGAATAAGGTGCAAAGCTTAAAAATAACGCTAATATATGCTGATACACTGCAGATAATATAAAGGAATAAACATGAGTCAAAACGTTACAGACTTAATGACAGCTAACCCATTTTCGGTAAACATAAAAAGCACTTTGCATGACGCACACAATTTAATGAAAGAAAAAAACGTTCGTCATATTCCTGTTATTGACGAAGACGGCGCATTTGTCGGTATGCTTACCCAAAAAATAATGGTCGCCAAAGTTATGGGGATCATGGCAACGTTTGGTGCTAATGCATTACAACGCAAAGAAAAACTCACAAAAGTAGAAGATATTATGGTGAGTGATTTTATCAGTGTAACGCCAGAGCAGCCGCTATCAGATGTCGTTAAATTTTTTGTAGATAATCGCCACGGTTGCATGCCCGTTGTGAGCGAGCAAGGTCAGCTAGTAGGTATTTTAACGTCTTCTGATTTTGTGCGTTTAGCTGCAGCACTGCTCTCGTAAATCCCTTATTTAATAAAAACTGCATTTGGCTTCACTAAGTGCAGTTTTTATTCGCTTAAAAGATATATAAAATTAACAGCATAGATAGCTAAGTCACTAACAGCCTGCTATGGTAAACCCCCTGCTTTTAATGGTTATTACAAGGTAAGTTTTCATATGGCTAATCAATTAAATGTACTAGGAACTCGCTTACAACTTTGCTGTGGCAACGGTGGCTATACCCGAGAGGGATTTTGCTATGTACCAGATTCAGACTTTGGCAATCATAGTGTATGCGCCATTATGACCGACGAATTTTTGCAGTTTTCCAAGGCGCAAGGTAACGATTTAATTAGCCCTAATCCTTTGTATGATTTTGCTGGTTTAAAAGCTGGCGATAAGTGGTGTTTATGTGCGATTCGTTGGTATCATGCCATTGCTGCGAGCGTTGCTCCTCCTGTGGTACTTGAAGCGACAAACCAAAAAGCGCTCGACATTATTCCGCTTGAAGTATTAAAAGCACATCAATATTAAAAAACGCTATAGCGATTAAACCCTGAACTCTACTTTTCTTTTTGCCTAAATACCTTAGGCAAAAAGAGCCTTTAAAGTACTCCATTTTTAAATGTATTTTTTGCAGAATTTACAAAAAAAGTGCATGTTTTTCATACCCCTTTAAGCTAAATACTCCTTAAAGCTTTATTAAAAAAAATAAATCATCAAATTTCAGTAACTTACAATAAAAAATCTAACGGCATGCTCATTGCTTCTATTAGAACAGACGTGTTCGTTATCGCAATTAAAACACTCACTTGAGTTAAGCGAACACTATTTTGAAATAGTAGGAGGCATAATGAGTAACAGTAATAATGCAAACAAAGTCGCTGAATTTACCGCTCCCGGTGTAGAAAATGAATCAGCAAGTAAAGCAATATCTGTTCTAGAAGATCGCATGGTAGCGCTAATTGATTTACAGCTAACTTTAAAACATATTCATTGGAATGTAGTAGGTCCAAACTTTATTGGCGTACATGAAATGCTAGACCCACAAGTTGAAACCGTGCGTGAAATGACCGACACCATAGCAGAACGTATTGCCACTTTAGGCGGCGTGCCTGTTGGTACACCAAAATCAATTGTTGATCGTCGTACATGGGAAGATTACGCTATAGGCAAAGGTTTAGTAACTGAACACCTAGCTGCATTAGATAAAGTATATAACGGCGTTAACGGTGATCATCGTAAAGCTATTGAGTCACTCGGTGAGCTTGATCCGGTATCTGAAGATATGATCATTGCGCAACTTGCAGAGCTTGAGCAATACCAATGGTTTGTTCGCGCCCACATAGAGTCATCTACAGGCCAATTGAACAGTTAATATTTATGGTAAACGTTCAGTTTACGAAGCCCAGCAAGTTGCTGGGCTTTTTCATGCTTGTGATGTTTCATTCCATCATTAATTATCATTCAACTCTTTAGTTATTCTCCTTGAGCATATATGCACAACAATTAGGCTATTCGCCACTCTTTGACTACACTCAAATTAGGCTATTTCTTAAAAGAAGCATTTGTTGACGCAAATGAGTTTGCGTTAGTAATGCGTAAAATTAATTTGAGAATACAGGAGCTCTAATGAAATACACTCTACTAATCGTGTGTTTAATTGCACTCACAGGCTGTGATAAAGGAGTTGATTCTCCACGAGGTTTTAGCTTGCCAGAGGGGAATGCAGAACAAGGTAAAGCCGTGTTTTTAAAATATAAGTGCTTGGCATGTCACACCCTTGCAGGCGTTGAAGATAGCAGCGTAACAAAACATGACGATATTTCTATTAAGCTAGGAGGTAATAAAACCAAAATAATTTCTTATGCTGAGCTGGTCACGTCAGTGATCAACCCCTCACATCGGTTTTCTAGGCCTTATAGACCCGACGCCAGAAATGAAGATGGCAGCTCAAAAATGACGGTATTTAACGATACCATGACCGTATCTGAACTCACCGACTTAGTCACTTTTTTACAACCAAACTATAAACTTATTCCGTACCACAGAACTAATTACCAACTTTACTCTCACTACAAGTAAATATTGATAGCAAAAAAAACCGTTGCTAAACAACGGTTTTTTATGCGTTATATCTACTCGGCATTAACCATTTCTTCAAACTTCATACCGGTCAGCTTGGTCAGCACTTTAATCACATAAATAAAAATTCCAATCAGCATTATCATAGATGGAATCGCGATCACTGGATAACTCAATAGCGTCATTTCACCAAGTTGCTCGTTAAATTCCACGCTACCTGCTGGGCTAGTAACAATCCATTTAGCTAAGAGGTAATTCATCGTTGATGAAAACACAAAGGTCAGCGCTAATAAGTAATTAGCATTAGTAATCTTTTGTTTAAAGTTTTGCGTATTGCCGCGCTCATCAAGGGCATCGTAAATAGTGTCTAACTTAAATAAAAGTGAGTTTAATAAGAGCTTGGCTAGCAAGGGTTTACCAAAAAAGCCCGACATCAGCACGGTAAAACCAATGATTGCTGGTATAGCCGCTTCTTTAATTGCTAACCACTCAACATTAAGCTCAAACAGCGCAATACCACCGGTAAGCAAAGTACTTAAAAAGCCCAAAAGTGAAATAAAATTTAATGAGCCCGCTTTTATAAAATCATAAATACCGTAACTAATAGGGAATATAAGCGCCACAATTAAGCCAATCACGCTGCCTAAATATTCAGGCCCTGAAAATTTCATTAAAATGACTGAAGGTATGATGATATTAAATACGATTTCGATAAGCGGATTATTCTTTTTACGCTTATTTATAGCTTGATTATCACTGGTCATTTTTAATTCCAAAAAAATATTACTGCTGCCATTAGGGTCTGTTGACCTTTGCGGATTAAAATTTGTTCAAACTAGGGGCTGTTTAATCGCGGCGCGAGGTTTGTAACCTAGTGGGCTAAGTAAAAACCGAGCAACAAAGAGTAAATCGCCCCTAGGCAGAACCCTTCGGGCAGCGCCTGTTTGGCATTGATGCTGCGTTATCGCCTATTTATGGGGAATAACCACACCACATATGCGCTGCCTTGCCTAAATACCAAACAGACTGCTGCAAATTTAACCTTAAAAGGTCAACAGACCCTAACTTCCTCTCTAAAGAGTAAGTAATGCTTAAAATTATCTTTAAGCATAATACCTGCAATACACTCGCTATTCTAGCATTGCACTCACCCGCCCGATTTTTAGGTCGCTATTTTATCCAAAGCTATTTTTATTAATAAATAATTTATCGGACACTCTATATTCTTACGTTACGTGATCATTATTACAGAACACATTTTTTACAGCTTGGAAAACCTTCATGCTTGCTCTAGTATCTAGTTGTCTTAGCTCAATAATTTGCATTTAAATGAAATCATTTCCATCACTATATTTTGCCAATTTATTTTTAATTATTGGTACCGGCTTACTTACAACCTATTTAGCCCTGTATTTAGGTAAACAAGGCACGTCTACGTTTTGGATAGGCCTAATGACCTCGTGTTATTACCTTGGCTTATTACTGGGTTCAAAGCTTGGTTACCATTTAATTAAATCGGTGGGTCACATCAGAACATTTGCCGCTAGTACCGCTGCAGTGACAGCCTGTGTGGCCGCACACGGAGTAAGCGACAATCTATATATTTGGTTAGGCCTTAGGCTTTTTGTTGGCTTAGGGATGATGTGTAATTACATGGTGCTAGAAAGCTGGCTAAACGAACAATCAGCGCCTGAGTCTCGCGGGCGAGTCTTCTCTTTTTATATGATCACCTCTTACTTAGGGATGATTTTAGGCCAACTAGCGCTCGCACAATTTCCTGAGCTAGGGTATGCACCGCTATTTTTAGTCTGCATGGCGTTGGCTATCGGTATTATTCCAATTTCTATCACTCGTAGAATTCACCCAAAACCGTTAAAGCCGATAAAAATGAGCCTGTTTGATTACGCTAAAAAAGTGCCACAGTCGCTTACTGCGGTGCACTTTGCAGGCATTATCAATGGTAGTTTTTATGGCCTAGCGCCTATATTTGCTAAGCTATCTGGCTTTGGTGCCGCAGAAATTGCTATTTTTATGTCAGTGACTATTTTTGCTGGTTTGCTAGCCCAGTGGCCAATGGGGATGCTCTCTGATCGCATTCGTCGTAGCGTATTAATTCGAACTAATGCAGCAGCTATCGGTGTTGTAAGTTTGGCATTGTTTTTATTGCCTACTTCACAACTAACAGCTTACATACTCACTTTTATCTTTGGTTTATTTGCGTTTACTTTATATCCGCTTTGTTCGGCGCTAGCTAATTCGCGTGTTGAGGACGAAGAGCGCGTAGGCGTATCATCTGCATTATTAGTCGCTTTTGGCGCCGGTGCAGCAATAGGCTCAACACTTAACGCACAGCTGATGACCTACTTTGGTCACCAAGCATTGTATGCGTCAATTTCGCTATTAACCGTGGCTATGTACTTACTACTAACCTTTATTAACTCTAAACAAAAAGTTGAACAGCCAGAACCCAGTGATTATGTGGTCGGTACATCCGATGTTACAAACTCGCCACTGGCCGCTACGATGGATCCGCGCATTGAAGAAACCACCGCGCAAGATCAAATGCTGGTTGTAGATGAAGAAGAAGATGATGAATTTTTTGAGCATCCCCAAGGGGAGCTGTTTAAAGATCTTCACGAAGATGACGTGAAAAATTAAGTTTCCATTCAAAGCATTAATAATGCATAACAAAAAAGGGGAGCCTCCCCTCTTTTTTGTTATTTTTACTACTTAATACATTACTGGCTTATCTGTGGCTTAAGATCGTTTAAATCTAAATGGATAGTCATTTCAAAATTCTCAGGCTGTACAGCAACATCACTCAAACCTGTTCTTGCAAAATAATCTTCAAAGTCTTGCTGATATTTAGCCGAAAACTGCGAATACGCGGTAATAAACAAACTTAGCTTTTTAGCTATTATTGGGTAGGTAGCGGCAAGTTCCCGCAGTTTTTCAGGTTCAGCAAAGGCAAATTCAGCATAAATATTAAAGTCGTTCTCAACATTAGTTTTACCATATCTAGATAAAAATCCATTTTCATAATCAGGCCCTATATTTCTATCTTGCGTTAAAGCCTCATAGTTCGAGGATACAGGCTTCCACTCTTTTGGCAGCAAAGCTTGCCATGCAAAAATAACGAAAGGTGAACGCATATAAACCAACGAGCTTAATTCATGATGAACCCCTTTCAACGAATTTTCGAAATTAAAATTCGTGCCATTCCATCCTGAGAGATTAACTAGAATTATGGAGTTGCTTGAGTATGTCCCACCCGCTTCAGCTCCTTCCATAAGCATAGGACCAGAGAGATAAATAGCGTCAATTACTTCAGCAACAAACCCTTGAGGGTATGTCGTTAATGCGGCCTCAATACCATCAAGTGACTCAGAAGCATCTGCAAGCGTAGTCATTTCCATTTCAAGAATTGGAGCCTCTCCATCACTTACTGTAAATTGCTCTGGGAAAAATAAACGGGGTTCACCAGCTTGAATGTCTACTTGGTATGTTTTGGATAAACGGTTTGCTTGCTCTGTTTCACTTTCTAAATATGAACACGCACTAACTAATAACAAAAAAACGAACACTAATTTTTTCATTTATAAAATCCCTTCTAATGAGCATGCCTGAATGTCGCCGCTGGCACTATTGAAGTAGTAAATCGAACAACAGCAGGTAGAGTAGCAGGTATAACAACAGCCCTAGCAGACCCCCATAAAACAACACCTCTTGCAGTCATACCTGCAGCAGCAGCAAAACTAGCAGGATCGTCCGCAACTCCCGCACCAAAAGTAACGTAATCCTCTACTAATGTACCTATGACGATTAATGTCGCCCCAGCAAATAAACCTATAGCTAAAGGTTTATCCCATGCACTGCTATTGTCGGAGTTCTCTCTTGCACTTTTTCCATTAGACCCCGTAAAAGTTACCTCTAAAATAAATGATACTTTTTCAGCCAAATAATTAAACTGATTAATTTTTCCTTTTAACTGAGGGAGATGGACTTCATACTTCAACTTTAGAAGGGGAGAGTTTGAACTTACCTCAACGCCTACAGACGTAGTTGGCAAATTAGGATTTGTACTTTTAGAAATAATATTTGTACCAAGAGTTAATTTTTTTGTTTTTTCGTCGAAAGCTAACTTTGTGTCACTAATTAATGCCCCAAAAGCTTTATTGGCTTGAGATGTAACTGTAGCCTCTAACTTTCTATCATTTATTACATAATTAATAGGAAATTTATCAACACTAGACAACGTAATGTTACCTGTCATCTTAATTTCCACAATAGCATTAGGGATTATAATAGGAGGTTGTCTGATATCATCTAGTTTATAACTTAATGACATTGGTGCTGTAATTTTATTAGGTCGTTTATCTAAAGAGTTTTTGGGAGTGCTGAATACTCTTGCATTTTGTCTAGCCTCAACTTTAGAGTGCTCTAAAGAAGGTATCAATATTTTTTGACCTGGGTAGATAAGATCAGGATTTACTATCGGTTTGTTAGTAATGGCTACCACTTCTTTTCGATTATTGAATTTCCATAATCGTGGCCACTCCATTGGTGAGCCTAAATACTTAGAAGATATATCCCATAATGTATCACCTTTTTTTACAATATATTCCTTTACCATGTTCATTCCTTTTTATGTGTAAGTTCCTTTATTGGGACAAATATACTGGCGCTACTCAAACTTGTCAATTTCATCTACCTAGAGTAAATAAAATAGAAAATAACAGGCAAAACTTAAAATAACTACATTCTTTTTAGCCAACCCAAAATAAAAAAATCAAGAGACCTTTTATATAGGTAAAATACTCCCCCTGTATTTTTAATAAAATTTTAAAACGATTTCACCCCTTTTCTATTTGCCAGCCGTTATAGCTCTGAAACAACATAATAAGTTAATTTGGAGCGGCTTATGCACACACTTGAATTTCCTAAAAACCCCATGTTCAAAACATCAACAGCTGTTCTTGGCGGTGCTGTGATGACCTTTATTGCATTCGCCTTTATGCAGTACTTAATTAGTGGCGAACAAAGAGCACCTATAAAATTGGGTGATGATATTACTGTTGAGATTTTTCAAGCACCAGAAGATAAACAAACCACGCATATTAAAAGAATACCGCCACCACCCACACCTAAAGTGCCGCCTAAAGCACCACCACGTGTAACACCTAGTAATGAGCCAATAACAGCAATAAGCACAGCACCACCCATAGTAATTGACGGATTTGGTAACGATATGAAGCAAACACTGACCCGCCCTACGGGAGATGCTTCACCCATTGTGCGCATAAATCCAAAGTACCCAACTAGCGCAGCTCGTGATGGTATAGAAGGCTGGGTGCAACTTAGCTTTAATATTTCACCCACTGGTGAAGTGATTGATGCCACGGTAGTAAATGCCGAACCAAAACGCATATTTGATCGCGAAGCGCTTCGCGCAATTAAACGCTGGAAATATCGCCCAAAAGTAATTGAAGGTGTGGCACAATTACAAACAGGTCAAACCGTACAGCTTGATTTTAAATTAGACAGTTCGCAGTAAAGGAATAAGCGCCTATGCTATTGAGTATTAAGTCATGGTTATTTGAAGCGCCAAGCAAAGACTGCATGGCGCGGTATGCAAAAAGTGGCGACAACCGCCACTTAGAGCAGCTTATTGCCTTATACAGTAACGATTTATATCACTACCTAGTTACCCAGTCTAATACACATTTAGCATACGACGTAAGCCAACAAACATGGCTAAAGGTTATTGAAAAGCGCCACCTTTACCAAGCACAAACCACGCCCAAAGCCTGGTTATTTAAACTCGCACGCAACACCCTAATAGACGAATACCGCAAACAGCAACACTTTGTCGAGCTTGACGAAAACAACCAACTGCCTGCGCAAAATAACAATCAAAGTGAATTAACAAGCAGTGACTCACACATAGGCGACACACACATAAGTTATGAAGCGTTTAATGCTGCGCTCAAGCAACTTAGTTTTGTGCAACGCGAAGCCATCACCTTACAACAAGAAGGCTTTAGCCTTACCGACATAGAGCTTATAACGCAAAGCAACGCCCAAACCATAAAAACAAGGCTACGCTACGCCAAACAAAACCTAAAACAATTATTAGGAGATTATAATGAACAAGCCTGATGAGCAGTTTAATGAAAAGCTCACACAACATTATAACGAGCGTAAAGCACGCACCAGACTTTCGCACGCTCAGCAACAGGCGTTAAAACATAGCGTAATCCAAAAACAACCTAAAAAGCTTGGCTTTGCCCTGCAACTCACAAGCCTTACCTGCGCACTGGGCTTACTGGCTTTTATAGTTCTCGACAGTAACAACGTGATAAATACTGCCCCTAAAACCGTATTAAACACCATAGACATACACGACTACTCGTTTATAACAACGCATGAAATAGATCAAACAGGTAACTACGCTAGTACCATAACGCAACAAAAACGAGCGCTCGACACCCAACTAGCAAACGACTTACGCCGCCATCAACAACACCATATAGAATACGGCACGCTCGTAAAGGTCGACAACGACTGGTACATAGCCAGCTGTAATGACGAGGTACTGGTACAAATTAAGCAGTCACTGCTCAGTGATTTAAAAGGAAAGCATGCAGTAGAAAGTAATATAAATACGGGTGATATGCTCGCTATGGCGCATAACGGCAAAGGGCAGATTATTGCTCTTAAACATGCCGAGGATGGGGTGAGACAGTGTGGGGCTTAGGTTGTTTTTAGCATGGTGGTAATTTAAATAAGTAATTACCACCGAGAACACAGAGGCGCTTCGCGCTGCACAGAGATAGTTAACTATCGCCCATGTAATCTAATGGTGAAGAAAGCTCTATAAAATCACGGTAGTGCTCTTTAGTAATTTCTTCATAGCCATCTTTTATGTAAATGTAACTTAACCACAAGAGTGTAATATTGCCTACCCTAGGCTTTCTGACATCAGCATTTGCTAAGTTTTGTTCAGCGCTATGAAGTGCTGTTACGTTCTCACTACTTGAACTAAACATTAGAGTCACAGAATTTGTTGTATTATTAAATACTCTGCAAAAGATACTATCTATAAATTCAGTTAGTTTTATAGAGTAATTCCCAGTAGCAAAATTATTATTTCTACTTGTCATTTGACCTAAGTAAAATGAATTTGTGTAAGATAATGGTTCAATAAAATATTTTATCTCTGCTAGTTGTTGTACGCCTTGAATGCTCTGTTTTAAAAAATTATTTAAGCTTATATTTCGTACTTCGCCTTTATGGTTTTTTCCATCTCGTTTAAACCTTCCAGTAATTATCTCTTCATAAAGTGAGTGGTCTTTTTCATAGATACAAAACAAAACAGCGAGCACAAGTACATCAACTTTTTTACCACTTGGTAAATTTGCAATAATAGCTGTCATTCGTTCAGTAATTTGAATAGCTGTTCTTGCTGATACCTGAAAGGCGTCTAATACAATAGAAATATTGGCTAAAGCAGTTTCGTGGGTTTGTGCGCGGGGGAGTAACTCAATATTTTTACTTTCTAAATACGCCGTTTCAAATTTAGTTGTATCACTGTGTACAAATAAAAAGTCTTTTAATACAGGTCGTTTTAAGCTGTAACGGCTATTAAAAAAGCGACCTAAATAAACGTTTGCATCAAAGCCTTCACCATAAATTGATTTGATTGTATGTTGAAGTTGCTCAGTATCTGTTGCAACAACAAACACAATGCCTTTAACATCAAAAATATGTTTAATCGTCTCTAACATTTCTACCGCATAACTTGGGCGACAGCGATCTAATTCATCAATAAAAATAAATATGGGTAGCGACTTACCTTCCTGCTTTTCAAACTTACTTACCCAGTCTGCTAACTTGGATTTGATTACTTCGATGCTTTTATTCTTTGCTTCATGATCTTTAATCAAATTTTGTGCAAGCGCTTTTACTGCTGGTGAAAAGTCGCTACCAGTTAACTTGTTAGAATTTTGCTTTTGATCATCTTCAATTTCTTCATCAGAGAATAGTAATGTGTGTAACTCATCTAAATCTATGCCTGATATTTTTTTAGTTAGGCCTTGTGCAATAGCAGGTGCAACAGCCTTAAACATCGAAACTGCACTTTTAGGAATAGTTATATTAAACTTAGCCTGACGTTGAAGCTGTTTGATGATACCTGCAATTACAGTTAAAAATGGGTCGTCTGAATAGTCTTGCTGCCATGCATCAATATATACAACAGGAAAATCTACTATTAATTCTCGTGACCAACGCTTAAGAAAATAGGTTTTACCTGCCCCCCATTCAGCATTGAGATTTAATACATAGTTTTTCTTTTGCTCATCATCAGGCCTACTTTTGTCAAAACCTTCTTGAACCAATAGCCTTGATAAGAATGTGGCATAACGAGCACGATCTAATTTATCAGCAGGAAAATACTCCCCCAGTGAACGGTTGGTTGGCTTGTTCCAGTTGAAGCCTTTAATATCGTGCATTTAATTTCCCTTTAAACCATTCTTTTTCATATAGTGCCATACTACATTCAATAAACGTAACCTATTAATAAAAAGCTATTATTATTTATCTCTGTGTAGCACGTAGCGCCTCGGTGTTCTCGGTGGTGATCAATCTTAAACAAAAAAGCCTGCAGATTTGCAGGCTTTAAACTCACTCACTTTGTTGGGTTTCGCTACGCTCTACCCAACCTACAAAACAATTAAGCTCGTTACTAAGTAAGCAACAAACGTTAGGCCGCCGCCCACTAACGCATACGGTAATTGGGTTTTAACGTGGGTGAGTAAATCACAACCCGAGGCGATGGCTGATACTGCGCTGGTGTCGGATATAGGGGAACAATGATCGCCAAATATCCCGCCACCTAAAATAGCGCCTACCACCAGCGATGGCGGTAAACCAAGCGCTTGAATAAGCGGTACGCCAATAGGGATGAGGATGGCAAACGTGCCCCACGATGTACCCGTAGTAAACGACATAACCGCACCGGTTAAAAACAGTACTGGCACTATTAAATATATTGGTAAGTAATCGCCAACCAAAGATGCCACAAACACGCCTGTGCCTAGCTCTTTTAAGCTTGCGCCCAAGGTCAGCGAGAGCAATACAATACTTACCAGTGGGAGTAATTCGCCCATGCCTTTAAAGCCGGTATCAACAAGTTGGTGGTGGGTAAACTGGCGCGATCCAATCATTAAACAATAGGCTACAACAATAGCTAAAACGGTGGCGTACAATACTGATTTTGAACCGCTGCCCTCGGCAAGTACGCCGTTACCGGTATAAAACATAAAACCGACCATGCTCACAATCAGCGTAAGTAATGGCACCAACATAAAGCGTGCTTTAGAGCCTTTTACTTCTTCTTTTAGCTCGGTTGTTTGTAGCTCTAGTTTTTGCTCGGCTACTTTCATTGGGCCATGTACTTTATCGAACGCAATGGTATAAAAAACAATAACCAGAGTGATTATGGCGTAAAAGTTATAGCCTACACTGCCCCACAGCACCGATACGGCCGACTCGCCTAATTCGTAATTACCTAACAAGCCCAGTACAAATGCACCCCAGCCGTTTAGTAATATTAAAATACATACAGGGGCGCTGGTGCTATCGATTATATAAGCTAAACGCGCGCGGCTCATTTTAAATTTATCGAACAGGCCGCGAGATAAAATACCCGAGGTAAGCACACTTAAGTTTGACTCTATAAATACCGCAACGCCGGTAAACATAGTTAAAAAGCCCACTTGGCGCTTACTTTTAGCAACGCCTTTGTTCATCAGCAAATTAACAGTAGCAGCAACACCGCCAGATTCGCGAATATAGGCAAGTAAGGCGCCTATTAAAATACTAAAGATGAGTATACGGGTATTACCAGGAGAACTGGCCACAGCAACTATGCGCTCAATGCTATTTAAAAACGTAGTAAATACGCTATTTCCTTCACCTTGTAATGCGAGTAAAAATTCCGATGAAATTACCGCAACAAGCAGCGCCATAATGACTTCTTTGCGCCAAAACACAATAATAATGGCAATCAGCGGTGGCAAAATAGAATACCAATGCATAAACAAACCTTTTTAATTTTTATAATAAACGCGGCTTTAACAGCCTTGGTTAGTTAATAGTAAGCAGTTAACTTAATAGATTTACACCATTAAGTCACTCACTGAGTTTACTGATTTAACAGCGCCTCATAAATTAATGAAACAATAGAACCATATTGAGCTGTTTCAAAGTTTTTACCTACAAACTGATAACGTTTTTCACTACCTTTAATTGGTGAATGGCGTGCATTGGTAAGTAAAACAATAGCTAAATCGTAAGCGGGATCAATCACAGTTACTGTGCCAGTCCAACCTGTGTGTCCATAAGCTTGTGGGCTGGCATATGGGCCAAAGTGCCAGCGCCGCGCTTGATTATTTCCTGCAAGACGAAAACCTAAGCCGTAGGTTTCATCGGTACTTTGTGGGGTTAAAAACTGCGCCAAACTACTGGCATTAAAAATTTGCTTATCGCCGTAACCGCCCTTGTTGAGCAACACTTGGCATAAAACGGCTAAATCGGGGGCATTACTAAATAGTCCTGCATGGCCTGCTACACCATCAAGTGAATAAAAAGCACGCTCATCATGTACCTGCCCTTGCAGTACATTGGTGCGAATATTATCAAAATGAATACGGCCATCGCGGGTATTTCCACTTAGCTCCGTGGCGGCAAACTGCTGACGATTAAAGCCTTTTTTAAGCGGGTTAAATAAAGTGTTGTTAAGCTTTAAAGGCGCGTAAATATGCTGCTCTAGGTATTCGTCGAGCGGTTGGCCGCTAATACGCTCAATTAAAACTCCTAAAATCATGTAATCAATATCAGAGTAAACATGCTGAGCGCTTGGCTCACTGGCTAGTGGTACGCTGGTAAGTAGTAATTGTTTAGTGGTGTCGCTGGCTTGTGAAAAAAAAGCTTCGCCATAGCGGGTGTCTTTTCGATGAAAGTCGAACACAGGCGGATAACCGGCTTTATGAGTGAGTAAGTCTTTAACTTGGCGCAGCTCTCGTCCATCGCCTTGGTATTCTGTTAGGTAATCACTCACTCTGTTATTTATGTTTAATTGCCCTTCGCTTACTAGTTTCATTAACGCAAAGTTAGTAGCAAATATTTTTGTGTTTGAGGCTAAATCAAAGAGTGTATTTGTTTGCATGGGCTCTGGGCGTAACAACATTAAGTCATTTTGCTGATATTGCTTGGCATCACCATAAGCGGTTAATTTTAATATCTTACCCGCTTTAATTATCGCTAATACCGCACCAGGAAAGCCCGCACTTACATCTTTTTCTATTAGCTTATCTACCGCACTAAAATCAATGGTTTTAGCCACTGAGCTATTTAGAGTAGCAAAGGCAAATCGCAGAGTTAAACTACCGTTAGCTGGTTGAATGTTATCAACCTTAAAAGTATTAACTCCGTTGTGAGTGTACTGCCCTAAATTAAAGGCATACTCAGTATTTTTTTGCAGGGTATCAAGCGCTAACTTTTTATTATTAATATAAATATCGGCACTTAAGGCACTTTCATTTTGTAGTAATAATTGCCCTCGCCCTTTATATGCTTTAAAGGTCCCACGATTATTTACATATTCTCGGCTACTGGGGTTGGACTCAGGAAAGGTAGCAATAACTTGCGCATTAGCGAGGCTCTGTATTTGATTAGGAATAAACGGGCGCTGAGATTTAATTGCACTGCTTGCGCCACTGCAACCGGTAATAATAAAGCAAAGCGTAATTGTCAGTGCGTTAAAAAAAGTACGCTTTGCTAACACGGAAAAATTTAAATACACACTCATTCCTTTATTGGTAGAGCAAATAAGGCGCTCTTTGCTGTTTAAATTGCTCAAGCCCCGCTTGCCAACTTTGCTTAATTTCCTCAGCTGTTCGCCTCGCTTCTATGGCAAGTCTGAGCTGATCAGTTCCTGCGAGTTTATCCATAAAATCGGCACGTTCAAAAAACACCTGCTTAGCCTGAGTCAGTTGCTGGTAAACATTAATTAAATAATTTAAGTTTAAGCCTGTGATATTACTATGGCGTAAATCAATCCCTTTCACCATTTGGTCTTTAAATTTAGGATTAAGCGCTGCGCCTTTTATTGAACGCGGAGTAAAGCTAAAGTCCCCAAGTGCTACTGGTGAATAACCAATAACCTGAAATGCAAAGTCAGTTCCTCTACCTATGCTAACAGGGGTTGCTTCAAAAAAGCACAACGACGGATACAGCGCTATTGATTGATCGTTGGGTAAATTAGGGCTTGGTTTTACCGGCAAACTGTATGGCGTTGTGCGGGTGTAGCCTGCAACAGGGATCACGCTCAGTTGTAAATTAGCAGCTTGATTGATCCAGCCCTCGCCTTTGATCATTTTAGCAAGCTCGCCTACCGTCATGCCGTGCAGCACGGGTATTGGGTGCATGCCTACAAACGACTTAAAGTCGCGCTCAAGTATTGGCCCATCAACGTAAGCAATATTGGGGTTTGGCCTATCAAACACAATAAACTCAATATCTTGCTCGGCTGCGGCTTCCATCATGTAATGCATAGAGCTTATGTAGGTATAAAAGCGCACGCCTACATCTTGAATATCAAAAATAATAACATCTACATTGCTAAGAGCTTCGATACTTGGTTTTTTGTTTTTGCCATAAATAGATATAAGCGGGATACCAGTTTTGCTATCAACGGCGTTTTTAACATGCGCTCCCGCGTCATGATCGCCTCGAAAGCCATGCTCAGGTGCAAAAATTTTAGTAATATTGATGTTTTTAGCCAGCAAGCTATCAACTAAATGCGTTTGCCCCACTACAGAAGTTTGATTAACCACCAGCCCTACACGCTTATTTTTTAATTGCGGTAAATAATGTGCGAACTGCGCAGCGCCAACCACAGCTAAGTTTTGCGCTTCGCTTTGCTTCGCATTCACATTAAATAAGCTGCTAAATAATAATACAAAGGTGATAAATACGGCTTTAAACATACAGCAAGATCCTTTTAAACAAGGTGTTTAAAATACCACACCTTAAGTTAAAGAGCAGTGAATGGTTTTAAGTGGATACGTAACTAATTAGAAGCTGCGCTTCTCACGCGAACACGTTCTGCGTCTACGCTGAAATTTTTAACAGGGGTGTTTGTTTGGCTTAACTGAAAGCTAAAAGCTAAAAACCTTCTCAAATTTCAGGCACAAAAAAACCGACTTAATGTCGGCTTATGTATGAAAGTGGTGGGCGCAGGACGTATCTTGTAAGAGTGAACCTCTGACAGTCTGGTTCGTAGCTAGCTACTTTGCCATATTCACTTTATTTTAGGCACAAAAAAACCGACTTAATGTCGGCTTATGTATGAAAGTGCTGGGCGCAGGACGTATTTTGTAAGAGTGAACCTCTGACCGTCTGGTTCGTAGCTAGCTACTTTCCCATATTCACTTTATTTTAGGCACAAAAAAACCGACTCAATGTCGGCTTATGTATGAAAGTGGTGGGCGCAGGAGGATTCGAACCTCCGACCGCCTGGTTCGTAGCCAGGTACTCTATCCAGCTGAGCTATGCGCCCACTTTCATATTTACTTATTTATACTCTAAGTGAGAGTTGAAAGTGGTGGGCGCAGGAGGATTCGAACCTCCGACCGCCTGGTTCGTAGCCAGGTACTCTATCCAGCTGAGCTATGCGCCCACTTTCATTTTTGCTTGTTTTAACTCTAAGCAGAGTGTGTAAAGAGTGGTGGGCGCAGGAGGATTCGAACCTCCGACCGCCTGGTTCGTAGCCAGGTACTCTATCCAGCTGAGCTATGCGCCCATCTTTACGTTTACAAGATTTCGCCATTTAAAAAATGGTGGAGAGGGAGGGATTCGAACCCTCGATAGAGCTACAAACTCTATACTCCCTTAGCAGGGGAGCTCCTTCGGCCACTCGGACACCTCTCCGTCTTGTGGGGCGTATAATAAAGATTTCAGAAAATATGTCAAACACTTTTCTGACAAAAGTGACTATATGGCTATAGATTGCACACATGTCTGGTTTTAAAGTGTAATTAGTTTGAAAATTAATCAGGTTAGGTATTTGGAGTGCTTGAGTTTACACCCATCACTGGCACTAGTTCATCCGTAAGTTCAGCAAGATATTGCTCTTGGTAGCCCAATTTTTGAAACTCAGCAATACACGCGCGGTAATAAGCTTGTCGCTGTTGCTCTGTGGTGCTCTCATCGGGTAAAGACTCTACTCGTTTAGCTTTCATATTATTTATCTAAGTCCTTTAGAAATTTTTATTTTTACGACTAATAATGACCGTGTACAAATTTCGGCCATATTTTAGCTAAAAAATTCACATAAATACAACATAATGTTTAAAAAACAATCATACCAAAAAGTTATAGCACTGCTTTAATGTTGCTAAGCAGTGAGGCAACTTTATGATAATGAAACTGAATTAAAGGTTAATATCCCTTTGTACTTACATTTTATTATCAGTGTAGTACTTATTAATTAAAAGCCCTAATATAAAGTTTAGGCAATGTCTCACAAACAATAAGGCAAAAAAAACGCCGCTAATTAGCGGCGTTAATAATTTTATAGTTTATTCCTTCAAGCTTAGTCAGCTTGTGGGCGCATGTGCGGGAATAAAATAACATCTTTGATAGTTGATGAGTCAGTAAATAGCATCACTAAACGGTCAATACCAATGCCCTCACCTGCCGTTGGTGGTAAACCATACTCAAGTGCGCGAATGTAGTCTTCGTCATAATGCATTGCTTCATCATCACCAGCGTCTTTCTCTTCAACCTGACGAGTAAAACGCTCAGCTTGATCTTGTGCATCGTTAAGCTCTGAGAAACCATTTGCAAGCTCACGGCCACCAACAAAGAATTCAAAACGGTCAGTTACAAATGGATTTTCGTCGTTACGACGTGCAAGTGGAGATACTTCCCACGGGTAGCCTGTGATAAATGTAGGTTGGATAAGCATATGCTCAGCCGTTTCTTCAAATATTTCACATAAGAACTTACCTGGGCCCCATACGCAGTTTTCAGGAATTTTAACGTGTACTTGTTTAGCGTACGCTTTTAATTCTTCAAAGTGGTTTTCTGGGTCGTTAAATACCGCAGCATCAAACTCTGGGTTATATTTTAAGATAGCATCTGCCATGCTTAAACGCGTGAACGGTTGACCAAAGTCATACTCTACTGAATCAACAACGTCGCCGTTTTCATCTTTAGTGGTGTTAACCACAATTGGGCTGCCCAGTACATTAGTTGCAACTGTACGTAACATGTCTTCGGTGATGTTCATTAAATCAATGTAGTCAGCGTACGCTTGGTAGAACTCAATCATAGTGAATTCTGGGTTGTGGCGTGTCGATAACCCTTCGTTACGGAAGTTACGGTTAATTTCGAATACGCGGTCAAAACCACCTACCACTAAACGCTTTAAGTAAAGCTCTGGTGCAATACGCAAGTACATATCGATATCAAGCGCATTATGATGCGTTACAAACGGACGTGCCGTCGCGCCACCAGGAATAACCTGTAGCATTGGCGTTTCTACTTCCATAAAATCGCGGTCAGCTAAAAAGCGACGAATGCCTTCAACTACTTGTGAGCGAATGCGGAATGTTTCACGCGTTGCTTCGTTAGTAATTAAATCAACATAACGTTGACGGTATTTAGTTTCTTGATCTGATAAGCCATGGAATTTTTCTGGTAGTGGACGAAGTGACTTAGTCAGCAGTTCGTACTCTGTCATTTCTACGTATAAATCGCCTTTACCTGATTTGTTCAGCGCGCCTTTAACACCAATAATATCGCCAATATCAAGCTGACCATATTTTGCTTTTAAATCTTTTTGAACGTCTTTTGAGGCATATGCTTGTACACGGCCTTTCATGTCTTGAATAGACATAAATGGACCACGTTTAGCAAGAATACGACCTGCTATCGATACTACGTGCTGTAATTCGATTAGCTCTTCTTTACTCTTATCACCAAACTCAGCCTGCAAATCTGCCGTGTAATGCTCACGACGGAATTGGTTTGGATGACCGTTGGCTGGGCAATTTTCGCGAATAGCGTCTAATTTGCCGCGACGCTCAGCGATTAACTTATTTTCGTCTTGGATTTGATCAGTCATTTTTTAGCTCTTTTTTAGCTTGGTGGTTATAAACCAGATTTTAAGCTGGCTTCAATAAATTTATCTAGGTCGCCATCGAGTACCGCTTGAGTGTTACGGTTTTCAACGCCAGTACGTAAATCTTTAATACGCGAGTCATCAAGTACGTATGAACGAATTTGACTTCCCCAGCCAATATCAGACTTGTTGTCTTCTTGGCTTTGCTTTTCAGCATTTTGCTGCTGTAGCTCAAGCTCAAATAATTTCGCTTTTAACTGCTTCATTGCTTGGGCTTTATTTTTATGTTGTGAACGCTCGTTTTGACATTGCACCACGGTATTAGTTGGTACGTGAGTAATACGTACCGCCGATTCGGTGGTATTTACGTGCTGACCACCCGCGCCTGATGCACGGTAAACGTCTATACGTAAGTCAGACGGATTAATATCAATCTCAATGTTGTCATCAACTTCTGGGTAAACAAACGCAGATGCAAACGAGGTATGACGACGGCCACTTGAATCAAATGGGCTTTTACGAACTAGGCGGTGTACGCCTGTTTCAGTGCGTAACCAACCATAAGCGTATTCGCCAGAAAAACGTACCGTTGCACCTTTAATACCAGCAACATCACCATCGGTCGCTTCAACTAGCTCTACTTTAAAGCCTTTTGCTTCACCCCAGCGTAAGTACATACGCAGTAAAATATTACACCAGTCTTGTGCTTCTGTACCGCCAGAGCCTGATTGTAAATCAAGGTAGGCATCGTTTGAATCGTGAGAGCCTGAAAACATACGACGAAACTCAAGCCCTTCAAGCTGCTGGTTTAAATCAGCTAGTTCGCTTTGTGCTTCATCAAAGGTGTCTTGATCTTCGGCTTCAACAGCAAGCTCGACTAAACCTTCAACATCGTCAGTACCAGCAACAAGGTTATCGATTGTTTCAACCACGGCTTCTAGTGCTGACTTTTCACGACCAAGGGCTTGTGCGCGCTCAGGCTCATTCCATACGGCTGAATCTTCAAGTTCGGCGTTAACTTCTTCTAAACGTTCTTGTTTAAGAGCGTAGTCAAAGGTACCCCCGAAGCAGTTCAGTACGTTCGCGAATTTCCTTGATTTGATTAATCACAGGATTCACTTCAAACATGTACATTACTCCAAAATGGCTAGGTTATTGCGCACTTAAAAAAGAGACCGAGCGCAATTAAAAATCATTAAATAATAAAAACGCCCGATTTTAACAAAAAACCGCGCGTTTTATTAGCCTTTTATGCATGGTTTGAAGATATTTTTTAGCCCACTTTTTCAAGCTCTCTAACTATAAGTTGTAAGCTAAATTTACCTCTAAATTCATTTATATCGAGCTGATACGCTACTTTAACAAACTGCGCCTCGGTATCTGGCCACGCTTTTACATCAATCCCAAAGGCAATGGCATCCACTAAGCGTGCAGACTGATGCTTTAATACTAGCTTTAAGTGTTTTTCACCCACAATACGCTGCTGGATTACTTCAAAGGTGTGTTCAAATATCGGCTCAGGAAACTGCTGCCCCCACGGGCCCGATTGTTTTAAAAGCTGGGCAAAATCCATGCTAAAGCAGTCATTAGGTAGCTCACCATCGGTAAATACAATACAGCGTTTACTTTCTTCACTGAGTTGCTCGCTAACTGCACTATCAAATGCGCGTTTGAACTCAGTAAATTGCTGCTCGTTAATACTTAAACCTGCCGCCATTGCGTGGCCGCCAAATTTATTAATTAAACCAGGCTGCGCAGTGTTTAACCCCTCAAGCAGGTCGCGCATATGCAAGCCTTCAATAGAGCGACATGAACCTTTTACTTCACCGTTTTCGCCACCCGCAAATATCACGGTTGGGCGGTGGTATTTTTCTTTTAAGCGCCCCGCTAAAATGCCAATAACACCTTGATGCCAATCGTCTTGATACAAACAAATAGCATCAGGCACACTATCTTCTTTAAATGCTAGCCTATCGAGCACGGCTTGCGCCTCTACTTGCATACCTTGCTCTATTTCACGTCTGGCAAAGTTTAAGCTATCAAGCTCGCCGGCTATGCGCCTTGCTTGATTTATGTCGTTGCTAAGTAAGCAAGCTATACCCAAACTCATGTCATCTAGGCGCCCAGCTGCATTTAAACGCGGCGCTAATGAAAAGCCAAAATCGCTGGCACTTAAACGAGCTGCATTACGATTAGCCACTTCAATCAGTGCGGTGATACCTGGGCGCGTTTTACCGCTGCGAATACGTGCCAAGCCTTGATGCACTAACGTACGGTTATTCGCATCCAGAGCCACCACATCGGCCACCGTACCAAGGGCTACAATATCGAGTAAGTCAGCAATATTTGGCATAGGATGTTGGTTAAAGTAGCCTTGTTCACGCAGCGCACTTCTCAGCGCGATAAGTAAATAAAACGCCACACCAACACCAGCTATCGACTTAGAAGGAAAATCACAGTCATGACGATTAGGATTAACAATAGCATCGGCATTCGGCAGTTGCTCGCCTTGTAAATGGTGATCTGTAACCAGCACTTTAATGCCTGCGGCTTTAACAATATCAATCCCTGCAATACACGAAATACCGTTATCTACGGTGATCACTAAATCGGGCTGCATAGTCACTATTTGCTCAGCCAATGCTGGGCTTAAACCATAACCTAGACTAAAGCGGTCTGGCACTAAGTAATCTAAATGAGTAAAGCCAAACATGGCCAGCCCTTGCATTAAGGTGGCGGTGCTGGTTGCGCCGTCGGCGTCAAAATCGCCAACAATAAGTATTTTGCTTTGTGCATGCAGCGCATCAATTAACAGTTGGCTGGCTTTGTCTATATCTTTAAACAACTTAAAGTCGAGTAAAGTAGCCGCACTATTATTTAATTCATCAGCATGGCAGACGTTACGCGTGGCATAAATTTGCTTAATAACAGGATGTAGATGACTAGGTAGATGAGAGTCGTCAACGGGTTCTCGCGCAATGATCATTTTTTTCATGCTGGTTTTTTAACTTATGATGTTCATAACAAAAAGACAAAAAAAGGCCATAAAGGCCTTTTTAAACAGGTACTCAGGTTTTTAATTAACCTGCTTTATTCGCCTCAAGCGCAGCGCTTAATGCGGCTGCTGGTTGGTAGCCTGGGATCATCGTGCCATCTTCTAAAATAATAGCCGGTGTACCACTAACACCAAAACTTTGGCCTAATTGGTAATGCTCTGCAACGGGTGCGCTACAATCTTTTACAATTTGTGTATCCGAGCCCGATTTAGCTTCAGTAAGTGCTTCTTGCTGATCTTTAGCACACCACACATTCATTAAATCAGCATAACCTGACCCCTGTAGGCCGCCACGTGGAAATGCGAGGTATTTAACCGTAATACCCGACTCAAGTAAGTCATCAAGCTCTCGGTGTAATTTACGACAGTAACCACAGCTAATATCTGTAAACACGGTAATGCTGTGTTTTTCTTCTGGCGCTTTATACACAATCATTGAATCTTCGTATTCTTTTAACCCTGATTGGCGCACACCATTAAGTGCTTGCTCGGTTAAATTATTACGGTTGTTTAAATCGATTAGCGTACCTTGCATTAAAAACTGACCGTCAGGGCTTGCATATAGCACCCCTTTATTGGTAATCAATTCTTTTAAGCCTGCAACCGGACTTGGGTTAATTTGTTTTACAGTTACTCCAAGCGCGGCAAATTTTGTCACGATAGGATCATTGGCATCGGGTGTTACTGCAACGCCATTAGCAAAAGCGCTCAAACTAGTGCACAACATGGCACCTGCTAACATTAATTTTTTCATAACGGGTTCTCTATCCTAAAAAATACTTATCTTATCGTGTCTATATGACCGGCTTAGTGACAAAAAAATTCGCTTAAGCACGAGGATGGTGCTCAGCATGCACCGATTTTAATCGCTCATTCGCTACATGCGTATAAATTTGGGTAGTTGATAGGTCGCTGTGGCCAAGCATCATCTGCACCACACGCAAGTCAGCCCCATGATTTAATAAATGCGTTGCAAATGCATGTCGCAAAGTGTGAGGTGATAACGGCGACTCAACGGATGCCAAAATAGCATAGTGTTTAATCCGATGCCAAAAAGTTTGTCGTGTCATGCCCACCCCACGTTTAGAGGGAAAGACAAAATCGGTGGCATGTTTTATCATTTGTGCTCGCCCAAGCTTTAAAAATTGCTCCAGCCAATACATAGCCTCTTCACCTAAAGGCACTAATCGCTCTTTATTTCCTTTACCTTTTACAAACACCACAGCTTGGCGCAAATTTATTTGCTCCATTCTCAGCCCTACCAGCTCAGTTACCCGCAAGCCCGTTGCATACAATAGCTCTAGCATGGCTTTGTCGCGCAGCCCCATTGGCTCTTCTATATTGGGGGCACTTAATAGTGCCTCTACTTCGGCTTCAGAAAGCGTTTTTGGTAATGATTGCCCCGCTTTAGGCTGAGCAATATTGACCATAGGTGAGTCGCTAATTATTTTTTCGCGTACAAAGTACTGATAAAAACGTTTTAATGCACTAATGCTACGCGCAGTACTGCGTGGCTTTAGCCCTAAATCAACACGGTGTGCCAAGTAACTTTCAACATCTAAGCTGGTTACCGTCATTAAGTTTTCGCCTTTTAAAAATTGGCAAAACTTATCTAAGTCACTGCGATAAGCGCTCAGTGTGTTTTCACTTACGCCTTGCTCTAAATAGAGGCTATCAAGAAAGGTTTCTAAAAAGTCGCTATTGCTGCTTAGCTCAGTATTTTGTTCAGGTAAATCGTCAGATAGCGTTGTCACGTTGTGATCTCATGTTGGTAATACCACGGGAGAAGGTATCAATTAAAAATACCTTACGGTAAACTTGAGCCTATCATAACAGGCAATTACACAGTGATAAATACGATGCAGATTGGTTTATTTTTTGGTTCTACTACCTGCTATACCGAAATGGCGGCAGAAAAAATACGCGATATTATTGGCGCCGACATTGTCAGCTTACATAATATTAAAGACGAGCCGCTTAAAAACGCTGAGCAATATGACTTTATCATTTTTGGTATTTCTACGTGGGACTTTGGCGAAATTCAAGAAGATTGGGAATCAAAGTGGGACGACATAAAAGACGTTGACCTAAATGGTAAAACTATCGCCTTATTTGGCATGGGCGATCAGCAAGGGTATGGCCAGTGGTTTCAAGATGCGTTAGGTATGTTGCACGATGAAATAAATGCCCAAGCCATTACTCAACTTGGCTTTTGGCCTAACGATAGTAATTACGAATTTGAAGCGTCTAAAGCCCTTACCGAAGACGGTAAACAATTTGTAGGTTTAGCATTAGACGAAGACAGTCAGTACGAGCTAAGCGACGAGCGTATTGCCACTTGGGTAGAACAAGTGATGACAGAGTACGCTGAAACCCTATAACTCAGCGTGCAAAGAGCGCTGCTATGCAGCGCTTTTTAATCCTTAACTACTCTACTTTTAACCAGTATTGGTTACGGTAAAAAAAGCCCACATAACCACGCACTTCTAACTGTTCACCATTTTGCTGCAAAGTTAGGCGCACGCTGTAGGTTTTACCATTATTGGGGTCGAGAATTTCACCGTCTTCCCAACTACCATCTCCGGCATAAGTCACATCTTCAATAATGGTCATGCCTAGCATCGGCTGATTCTTTTTATCACCACCACACTCGCTGCAAAGCGCATCTTGCTTATTTTTATTGAGTATTGTTTCAATTTTGCCAGTCAGTACGCCGTCTTGTTCAGTAATGCGTACATAAGACTTTGCTTCTTTGGTGTCTTCATTAATGGTTTTCCAAAGCCCTACAGGACTCATGTTTGCATGCGCACTATGGCTTATAAATAAAGCTGCAGCGAGAGTGCTTAGCAAAGTTAGTTTATTAAAGTTTTTCATTGAGTTGCTTTAATTTTAAATAGCGAATAAAACGATAATACCAGCTGATTTATAAACACACTATGAAATTACATAGCTAATTAGGTGCATGTAAAAAATAAAAACCAAGTGCGTTTTAACACACTTGGTTTTTAAATAATAATCACGTTTTAAAGTACATGATTAAAAGTGCATATTTAAAAATCACGTACCTCTACACTTGAGCTATTAAATTCAAACATATTAATTTTGCCGCACTGGGCCATATGGTTAGTGCTTGCATATGGGGTGTTTGCTTGATTTATATCGCCCTCCCACTCAGGGCCATTTTTTACAAATGCTTTGAGTTCAAACCAGCCGTTAACGGCTTTACTGCAATCCATATCAACATCAAGCATCCAGTAGTGTTCGCCCCATATGTTAAGTGGTGTAACGCCAAAACCATCATTATCTACCGTTTTTTGCGCGCCATATTCACTAGGCCATATATTAGTAGTCCAATCCATCGCGGTACCTTGCGCCTTACTGCTTTGACCTTGCTCAATACCATACCAATCTAGGTAATTATCGTTTGCTTTCCAAGGCAAAGTGGTGTTGTTTTTTAAATTGTTGTGACGAATAGGCATGGCACATTCAATGTTCGTTGTTTGGCAGTTTCTACCAAGGTTTGCATTCGCATAAATGTGATCTATTCCACCACGAACAAACATATCTTGCCCGCTTTGTGTTTGCGCATTGATAAAAACAACGGTTCTTTGCCAATCACCACCGTTATTAGGAAGCGAGCCTTGTAGTAATTTAGCCTTTTTATGAATAGCCATGGCATCCCATGGCGCCACATTTAAATTAATAGTGCCGTTACTATTAACTGTAATAACCTCACCACTACAGCTTTTAGCATCACTCGAAAGCTCACCTTTTAATACGTTACAGTACTGACCAGCAGCCATATCTGTTTGAACCGTTGAATTTAAGGTTGAGTCTTCTTTATTAATTGCCATATGGCCTGAGCTACCTCGCCCAAATGCAATCTGGTTATTGGTGTTATCCCACCAGTTTGTTACACCCCAGTTATCGGCAGTGTTATTTCTAAAATCAACACCACCAGCAATGTACGACCAACGATGCTCACACTTCCATTTGCTTGCAAAACACTCCAAGTTACCATTGTTGTGCACTGGCACACTTGGCCCACCTGCATCGGTATCACCATGAAAGTCATAACTCGACATGACTTTTGGATACCCATACGGATATGCCAACATAAAAACGTTAGCTAGATCGTATAAACGGCCATCTTCAAAAGTAATTACATTACCCGCACCACCATGCCCGCGTTGGTTATCATGGTTATCAACAAATACCACAGCTGACGAACTTGGCATAAAACCCCAACCTTCACCAAAATTACTTAGCCACGCAAGCGAGCCATTTCTAAACGTATTACCAAGTTGGGTACTATATTTAAACTCAGTAACTAAACCTGTACTTAAATACTCTGAAGCATCTACCGCTTCAGTACCTTGATCTATCACCTCATGAAACACCACTGGCGAACCATTTATTTTAGCCATTAGACTTTGAATATCGATTGCAGCAACATGCTTAGCAGCATCAAACCTAAAGCCTTTAACACCTAAAGCTTGCAGGTCATTAATATAGGCCGCTAACGTATTTTGCACATAAGTTGAAGCGGTATTTAAATCGGCAAGCCCTACCAGCTCGCAATGTTGCACACGATAGCGGTTATTACCGTAATCTTCAGGGTTAATTGAGCAGCTTTGGTGAAAATCTTGTGGGCTATAAATAGGATATTGTTTATTACCAAAGTTATTACCGGCGGTACCAGTACCATTGCCTGCAGCCATATGGTTTATTAGCGTATCAACATATATATCTACGCCTGCCGAATTACATCGATTAACCATATCTATAAACTGCGTCCGGTTCCCGCCACGGCTTTGCAGTTGGTAGCTCACAGGTTGGTAGCGAGTCCACCATTGATTACCTGTAATATGCTCGTTAGGCGGAGATACCTGTACAGCAGCATACCCTTTGGGCCCTAAAAACTGTTCACATTCTTGGGCTATATCTTGCCAGTTCCATTCAAATAGATGCACAAATGTTGTAGGTGCAGCCATAGCTAAGCTTGGTAAAGTTAAGCCAAGGCTTAATCCTGCAGTGGTGATTATTTTATTCAGCTTCATAGTGTGTGTTCCAAGTGTTGAGCGAGTTAAACAACATACTCGACGTTATTTACAAGTGGTTAACACTAGTCTGGTGATTGATTAAATAAAAACTGAATACGTATGCATAATGGGTAAATTATCTTTCTTTTTAAATAACTAAGCTCAATTTATAGCTTACATCTTTAAATAAAATGCTTTGCAAAGCCCGACATAATCAGCTGTGTAGGTGTTGTTTTCATCTTTTATGCAAAGCACTGTTTGTTGTAATTCTGTTTTGATTGAGCTAAAGCGCATTAAGCTACGACTGAACACTTTACTCGGTGTAGTTTTTACTTTGCAATGCGCGTTTAAATACAGCCCTTGTTGCTGCGCCAAGGTTATAAATAACTGTGCCTCTTTGCTGGGTAAAATTAAATTAAAGTGTGCCTGTTTATGCGTTAAGCGTTTAAACGCAGCAATCAGTTCTGCAAAGCTTAAACCATCGGTATGGCGAGCGGCATTGCGTGCTGCATTATCACTTTTTAAACTGTGATTAAAATAAGGCGGATTAGATATAACGCAATCAAATTTAGTCTCAGCCGCAAAATGCTGAATGCCTTGATGATAAATACTAATATCAGGCCAAGGGCTTTGCTGGCAATTTTTTACAGCTTGCTGGTAGGCGGCTTCATCAACCTCAACCGCACTCACCTTTAAATCTGGCACTCGCTGTTTACACATTAACGCCAACAACCCCGTGCCTGTGCCAATATCTAATAACGAACTAGCATCGCTTAAATCAGCCCATGCCCCGAGTAAAATACCATCGGTAGAGACCTTCATGGCGCACTGGTCGTGCTCAACCTTAAATTGTTTAAATGCAAAACCAGACATTTTTTCACCTTTTCATTCACCAAGTAGATTTAAGTGCGTATAATTAACGGCAATTGTCCCCTATTTTTGACACTCTATGCAATTTTCTGAATTTGATCTTGATAATAAGCTACTCAATGCTATTAATAAAATGGGTTTTGAAACCCCTACTAGCATTCAACAACAAGCCATTCCTGAGGCGTTGCAAGGGCGTGATATTTTAGCGTCTGCACCGACAGGTACGGGTAAAACGGCGGCATTCTTAATTCCAGCAATTCAATATTTAATGGATTTCCCGCGTCGTGATCCGGGCTTTGCACGGGTATTAATTATGACCCCAACTCGCGAGCTTGCTTATCAAATTCATGAACAATGTGAGTTACTTGCAAAACAAACCCACTTAAAAATTGGGGTGGTTACCGGCGGTATTAATTACGGTACACACAAAGAAATTTTTGAAAATAATAACGACATTTTAATCGCCACACCTGGGCGTTTAATGGAGTATTTGGAAACTGAAAACTTCCACGCAGAAAACGTAGAAATGCTCATTCTTGATGAAGCCGACCGCATGCTCGACATGGGCTTTCGTAAAGAAATGCTGCGTATTTGTGATGAAGCTAAAAACCGTCGTCAGTGCTTTTTATTCTCAGCTACTCTTGAAGGTGACAGCGTAGAATTATTTGCAGAGCGTATTTTAAACGACCCGGCTCTACTTGAAGCCGAATCATCACGCAAAGAAAAAGCTAAAATACATCAATGGGTTCATTTAGCTGACGATTACCATCACAAGCTTGAGCTATTAGTTAACACCTTAAACGGCCCTGATGTTAGTAAAGCGATTGTGTTTGTAAAAACTCGTGAGCGCCTTGAAACCCTTATTGGTGAACTAACCAATAACGGCGTTAAAGCTGCGTGGCTACGTGGTGAAATGCCACAAGATAAACGCATGAAAGCGATGGAAAATTTCCACAGTGGCAAAACCCGCATTTTAGTCGCGACCGATGTAGCCGCGCGTGGTATTGATGTAGCTGATATAAGCCACGTAATTAACTTTGATATGCCTCGCACTGCAGATGTTTACGTACACCGTATTGGCCGTACAGGTCGCGCGGGTAAAAAAGGCATAGCAATTTCACTAATTGAAGCACACGATATTGGCATCCTTTACAAAGTAGAACGTTACATAGAGCAGAAGCTAAAACGCCGTGTATTTAAAGGATTAGAGCCAAAACATAAAGAAGCTAAGCCACCAGTTAAAAAGCGTAAAGATCCAGTAAAAATGAAAGCGAAGAAAAAAGCCAAAGCTAAAAAGAAAAAATAGCTTTAGCTTTAGTACATTTGATTGAGCCGACGTTTGTCGGCTTTTTTGTGGCTTAAAAACAGTGAGTAAGCAATTCAGAGTAATATGTAAAAACTACTTAGCTGAATAACCACTTAATAAAATACCCAATTATTTCAAACAGTTAAATTTGGAATGAAACTTGTAACCCTAGTCAATATATGAGTATTAAAACGCCAAATAACGGCGATAATTTTTCAAAACACATTAAGGATATAGTTATGAGTCGCATTAAATTTACTATCGGTTTTATTTCGTTTTGTTGTTTATTTTTATTAGTCTCTGCTTTTAAAGTTAGTGCAGCAACGCATTTAGCGATAGTGAGTAGTGTGGCCACACAAGCTACTTTACAGCAATCTATTACTCATGAATTACGTACTAACCCAAACCTAGAATTAAAAAATTTAAACGTACAGGTTGAAAATGGCGACGTTGAACTTAAAGGCAAAGCTAATAACGGTTTTGAACGTGCTCTTGCACAAAAATTTTTAGAAAATATGGATGGGGTTAAAGTCATTCGTAACAAAATTAGTGTGATTTAATACATCTCCTTCTTAACTTATTCTTCAGCGCTGCTTGTTGCTCCAACACAAGCGGCGCTTTTTATGGCCTGCAAGATATAATTTAATGCAGAACATACTCCCGAGCCAGTATAAATAGCTTGATTAAAAGCCTTTTAGTTTACGCGCCAATCGCGACGCTCATTGCAGCTACTTATACCATTGAATCCTTTACTCAAAGACACTTCTATATAGGGCTTGCATCAAGCTTGAGAACATATTCGATTAATTAAATAATCTATTTTGAAATGAGAAACCTTATCGATATAGTTTTCTAATTGAGACGCTTTTAACTTAGTTAACGCAAGGCTTTAGTTACTTCCGAACATCAATTAATTATAATAAAAAGCGCGTTTTTACTTTGTAAAAACGCGCTGATAGTCAGTAAGTTTTTCCTACCGCTTTACCCTTGTAAATTTAAAATTAATTGCTTTCCTGGCTTGTATCAGTGTTGCTATCAGCCTCTTTACTAGTTGACTGCTGACTTATTTTATCGCTTATCATGGCATCGAGTTTTTCACCGCCTTTAATACCGAAATCCAACGTACGAATAGGAAACGGAATACTTATATCAGCAGCATCGAGTGCTTGCTTTACTGCCACAACACCTTTGTGACGCACCGTCATAAAATCGGGCTCACCAGGGTATTTAATCCAAAACCATACCAATAAGTTTATACTGCTATCACCAAAGCCTTCTGCGTACACCGCGGTCTCATCTTTGCGGATCACAAAGTCGAATTGATTAATTTTTTCGACAATAACTTCACTGGCTTTTTCTATATCGTCAGCGTAAGAAATACCTACTGGTACTTCTATTCTTCTGACCCCTAAAGTGCTGTAATTACGCAGTACATTTCTAAATAGTATTTTATTAGGAACCAGTATCAACTGCCCGTAAAAGCTCTCTATTAGTGTGTTACGTAAATTTATTGAATGCACTGAACCAAATACGTTATCGGTCTCGATAACATCACCCGCTTTGAACGGTTTACGAATACCCATAGCAATACCCGCAATTAGGTTTTCGGTCATATCTTGAAAAGCAAAACCAATGGCGAGACCAACAATACCTGCACCCGCAAGTAGTGACGTAACGGTACTTTTTAAACCCATAAAATCAAGGGCAATAAAGACTCCTACACTCAAAACAATGACTTTAAAAATGGAGGCCATTAAGTCGGCAATTTGAGTAGAATCGAGGGAACGACGCAATACTTTTTTCATTCCTTTGCCTGCAAGGCGGGCAATAAATGAAAATATAATCGCAATAATCACCGCGACTATAAAGTTAGGGATATGACTTATAACAACATCAAACCAACCGCCGAGCTTCTCTTCTATGAGTTTTTCGGCTTCTGTAATTGAGGGAATTGAGAGCATTTGTTTTTATACCTTAGTTTGGGTTAATAACCTAAGGTCTGCAAAAATAGCGCCAAAATAAAAAGCCATGCAATGCATGGCTTTTTAAACATTTTAAAAAAGTGTGTTAGCTTTGCTCTTCGCGCAAAAATACCGGTTCAAGTTCTTTAGTGGTTGCTTCTGAGCTAAAGTAATAACCGGCCACGGTAAACTCTTTAAGCTGACTTAATTGCGTGACTTGGTTTTCGATAAGGTAACGCGCCATCATGCCGCGCGCTTTTTTAGCGTAAAAGCTAATCACTTTATATTGGCCGTTTTTACAGTCTTTAAAATGTGGCGTAATAATTTGTGCGTTAAGCGTTTTTTTATCTACCGCTTTAAAGTATTCGTTAGACGCTAAATTAACTAAGTATTGTGCATCTTGTGCCGCTAAAACGTCGTTAAGTTTATTAGCAATAATACTGCCCCAAAACTCATATAGGTTTTTACCACGGCTGTTTTCAAGCTTTGTACCCATTTCCAGGCGGTAGGCTTGCATTAGATCAAGCGGTTTTAATAATCCGTATAAACCCGAGAGTATACGTAAATGCTCTTGAGCATAATCAAGTTGCTTAGCCGTTAGGGTGTCGGCATCTAAACCGCCATATACATCGCCATTAAAGGCAAGCACAGCCTGTTTAGCATTACTCGTAGTAAACGGTTGCGCCCACTCACTAAAACGTGCTGCATTAAGGCCCGCGAGCTTATCGCTAATTTTCATTAAACTGCCAATCTGCGCAGGAGTTAGTTCACGGCATACTTTCATGAGCGCTTCGCTGTGCTCAAGTAATTCAGGTTGAGTGAACTTATCTGTTGCGGGTGGCGTGTCGTAATCAAGATTCTTTGCTGGTGAAATAACAGTGATCATAGTTAGCTATTGACTTGTAAATTATTTAATGTCAATTTCAACATTAAATGAGACGAAAAGCACGTTTTGTTTAAAATTATCCTACCTAAAACTCAACCGTTACCGTTTTTTCATTGATAAGGACATAAGACCTATCAAGCATTGTCACACTGTTGCAGTATAGCTATATTAAGGTAGTTTAGATTTTCTTTTAACTTGCTTGGAATGAGGAAAAGCAAATGACTAGCGCTCTACAAAGGCTTAAACAACATTCTTCTATCGTGGCCGACACGGGCGATATAGAAGCCATAAAAAAACATCAACCTGAAGATGCGACTACCAATCCATCGCTGCTTTTAAAAGCGAGCGAGATTGAAGCTTACAAACCTTATCTAGATAAAGCATGGCAATACGCTAAAGAAACCGAGCAACAGCCTGCAAAACAACTAGAGCTGGCTTGTGATTATTTTGCAGTATTACTTGGTAAAGAAATTAGCGAAATTGTACCGGGTTATATTTCTACTGAAGTTGATGCACGTTTATCATTTGATACTCAAGCAACAATTAATAAAGCACATACGCTATTGAGCCTTTACGAAAAAGAAGGCGTAAGCAAAGACAAGATTTTAATTAAAGTAGCGTCAACATGGGAAGGCATTAAAGCCGCAGAACAGTTAGAAAAAGAAGGCACTAAATGTAACTTAACGCTTTTATTTAGTGATGCTCAAGCCCGTGCCTGTGCTGATGCAAACGTATTTTTAATTTCGCCATTTGTTGGCAGAATTTTAGATTGGCACGTAGCAAACGGTATGGAAAAACCAACCGACCCGCTACAAGATCCTGGTGTACAATCGGTGCGTAGTATTTTTGAGTTTTATAAACGTCACGATTACAAAACGGTTGTTATGGGCGCAAGCTTTCGTAACACCGGCGAAATTATTGCCCTTACAGGCTGCGATAAGCTAACAATTAGCCCTAATCTTTTAGAAGAGCTAGGTAATTTAGAAGACGCACAAGAATACTTACTAGAGAGCGATATTGCTAAAGAGCCAAAACCAGAGCCACTTAGCGAAGCACAGTTCCGTTGGTTACATAACCAAGATGCTATGGCTACTGAGAAACTAGCTGAAGGTATTCGCTCATTTGCAGATGCGCAAGAGCAATTAGAAGCACGCTTTAAAGCGATGTAACTAACAGCTGTTTAACGAATTTAAAAACGTCGCTTTTTAGCGACGTTTTTTTGTGCCTGCGATTTATTTTAAATACTCGACTTGTTCCTATTTACGTTCTTTTTGTATTGATCTTCATCAAAACACCACCCATTAGTAACAGTTTCGTCACATTTATATTCTATTTTATTAATAGCTGTGGTATAGATAATGCCGAGGTTCAAAAAGTGGTCAATAGGAGATAATCAATGGATAGCCTAAACGAAATAATAGAAATATTAGAAGGTTCTGATACATCGAAAAAAACCTCTCAAAAAAATAAAAAAAGAAAATGGCGCGAAATAGAAGCAATAAAAGATAAGCAACGTTTGCGCAAAGAACTACAGGAGCTCGACTATTTTGCTGATAGTATTGCTATTGATGAGTTAGAGTTTTAATCAACAACAGCAACTAAAAAGGCTTTCATTTATGAAAGCCTTTTTTAATACCAATTACCCTATACTTGCCAATTAATGGGCTGTGCTCCTTGCGCTATTAACAGCTCATTGGTTTTTGAAAAGTGCTGACAGCCAAAAAAGCCGCGATGCGCTGAAAGCGGTGAAGGGTGCGGCCCAGACAATACATGATGGCGCTGGCGATCAATGCTTTTACCTTTTTTTTGTGCATGTGCGCCCCACAAAATAAACACCACTCCTTGGCAATGCTCATTTATATGAGTAATTACGTTATCGGTAAATTGCTCCCAACCTAAATGTTTATGGGAATGGGCTTGCCCTTGCTCTACTGTTAGTACGGTATTAAGCAAAAACACACCTTGATCTGCCCAGCTTTGTAAATAGCCATGCTCCGGTGTAATAAAACCATTAATGTCCGTCACTAACTCTTTATAAATATTTTTAAGTGAAGGCGGGAGCTTTTTAACTTCAGGCAATACAGAAAAACACAAGCCATGCGCTTGCCCTTCTCCATGGTAAGGGTCTTGACCTAATATAACCACTTTAATGTCACTAAGTGGAGTTGCATCAAACGCGTTAAACACCTGCGGTTCTGGTGGAAACACAGCAATACCGTTTGATCGTTTATTCGCAACATATTCAAGGGTTTGCTGCATATATGCTTGGCTAAGTTCGTGATTTAAAAAAGATGACCAGTTGCTCATAATTGACTCTTAATAAGTTCTCTAGATACCTCAACTTTGTCACACATTTGTGCTAATCCATCAAGCATTCTAGGGGAAAAACGATGTAATAAATCCGCGTTAACGCTAATAAATTGCTCATATTTAACCGCCGGAATTTCAGGCCATTGCTGCCAATTAACTGTAGGTATTACCCGTTTTGATTTTTCATCAGGAATAATAATAACTTGTGGCTTAGTCACTATCACGTTTTCAATACTGATTTGTGGGTAATCTGTGTCGCTGTCGGCAAATACATTAGTTACTTGGCAGGTTTCGATTAACTGATTTATCCAGGTATTTTTTGATACCGTCATCATAGGCTCAGGCCACAGCTGATAAAACCCAGTAAGCGTGGTTTTATTATGCTGCGCGGCTTTAATTGCGTTGAGCTTAGCTGTAAATGCCTCTGCTACCTTTTTACTTTGCTCAATACGACCCGTTAATTGACCTAGTTTTAGTATTTCTTTAGCAACGCCTTCAATAGAGCGTGGATTACTTAAATGCAATTCAATCCCTAGTCGCTTAATTTGTGCTAAATCTTCTGCCTGATTACCGCTTTTCCACGCAATGACCATGTCAGGCTTGAGCATGAGTAACTTTTCGATAGAAATGCCATTATAGCCGCCGATACGCTCAATTTTAGTCGCCTCTTGTGGGTAATCTGCGTAATCCAGCGTGCCCACTATTAGATCACCCGCCCCAATGGCATATAAATTTTCGACTATGTGTGGTGCCAAAGCCACAATACGAAGCGGCTTGTCGGCTAAGGCTTGAGGTACATAAACAGCAAACAATAACAGCCCAAGAATAATGCGTTTTAACATTAGTAATCAAAGCCTTTTAGTGCTTTTACGCCCGACTCAAACGCATGCTTTACATTACGCACTTCACTTACGGTATCGGCCAGCTCAATTAAGGTACGGTGCGCAGCACGGCCAGTAATAATTACCGATTGCATTGCAGGTCGGTTGTTAATTGCAGCAACCACTTCCTCAAGGTCGATATAGCCATAGGTCACCATATAGGTGAGCTCATCGAGTAATACCACATCGATACTGCTGTCGCTTAGCATCCGCTTTGACTCTTGCCATGTTGCTTGTGCTGCCGCAGTATCGGCCTCTTTATTTTGCGTATCCCAAGTAAAACCTGTGTTCATAACAGCAAATTCAACTCCAGCACCTTGTAGTAAATTACGCTCACCACATTCCCATGTACCTTTAATGAACTGACATACCGCGGCCTTTTTACCATGGCCAACACAGCGTGCAACCACACCAAAACCAGAGGTTGATTTACCTTTGCCATTACCAGTAATAACCTGAAAAATGCCTTTTTCTTGCTGTGCCGCTGCTACTCGAGCATCAACTTGTTCTTTTACTTTTTGCTGGCGCTGTTGGTGCTTGTCGTTTGTTGATTCAGTCATTGTTATGTCCTTGGTAAATTTTAATAATTTGTTCAATGTTTAAATGTGTTTGGCACATTTCAGCGAGGCGTTCTAGCTGGCGCTCGCGATGCTCATTGATGCTGATACCACTAATTTCACTGTCTGGTTTTAGCCACTTTAATAGCAGCTCTGTAGCGGCTGCGTTGTCAAATAAGCCATGTAAATAAGTACCAGCAATGGCATTATCGTCACTAATAAAACCATCCGTAGTAAAGCCATTGGGGTGTTTATTAAAGTGAATAAGTGGTTTATTGAGCGCTTGACCTTTACTGATCCCAGCATGTATTTCGTAACCCTGACAAGCAACCTGCTGCTGGTTTAAACTAATAGTGGCGTTTACTTGGCTTAGCACTTTTTGTTCACCTAATGTGGTATCAAAATCACTAAGCGCTAACCCAGCTATTTGCCCTAATGATGATTCCACCGCATTAGGGTCACAAATCGTATTACCTAGCATTTGCATACCGCCGCAAATACCCAATACTTTGCCACCATAGCGTAAATGGCGTTTAATTTGCTTATCCCAGCCTTCATTTTTTAAAAATACCAAATCGCTGAGTACATTTTTACTGCCAGGCACAATAATTAAATCAACATCAGGAATTGTTTGAGTATGGCGCACATAGGTTATATTTATATTTGGGTGTAATCGCAGTGCATCAAAATCGGTATGGTTACTAATATGAGGCACTAGCAGCACCGCAATATTAATGCTGGCTTCGGTCACATTATTATCTATGGCAACGGCATCTTCGGCATCAAGTGCTAAATCGTGTAGGTAGGGTAACACCCCTAACACAGGTTTACCTGTATACTCTTCAAGCCAATCTAACCCGCCTTGTAATAGGCTAATGTCACCACGAAAACGGTTAATCACAAAGCCTTTTACCCGTGCTTGCTCTGATTCGCTTAATAGCGCCAAAGTCCCTACTAGGTGAGCAAACACACCCCCTTTATCAATATCAGCAATAATAATAACCGGGCAATCAACCTTTTCGGCGTAGCCCATATTGGCGATATCGTTTGCGCGTAAGTTAATTTCAGCTGGGCTACCAGCCCCTTCAACCAACAATAAGTCAAAGCGTTTAGCTAAACGATTATGCGAGGTTAATACCGCTTCCATAGCCACTTTTTTATAGTCATGGTAAGAGTCGGCTTCCATATTGCTAATAGCCCTACCATGAATAATAACTTGCGCGCCGGTATCACTATTGGGTTTGAGTAATATCGGGTTGAAGTCTATTTCAGGTGCTACTTTTGCCGCAACGGCTTGTAATGCTTGTGCTCTACCAATTTCACCGCCATCATGAGTTACGGCACTATTAAGCGCCATATTTTGCGGTTTAAACGGCGCAACATTAACACCTTGATTAGCAAACACTCTGCAAAGTGCTGCAACCAGGGTACTTTTACCCGCATCTGAGGTAGTGCCTTGTACCATTAGTGTTTTCATTATTGAACCACCAGCTGACGCTTACGAAAATACAATATACTTAAAAAGAATAGACTGCCGATAGCCGCCGTGATCACTCCGATTGGCAACTCTTGATTACTTAATAGTGAGCGAGCGAGCACATCGACCCACACCATAAATATTCCCCCGACTAATCCAGTCATTAATAATCCAACGCGGCTACCTTGAGAGATAAAAAAGCGCACTATGTGTGGCACCATCAAGCCAACAAAACCAATACCACCACAGTTGGCAACTAACACGGCCGTGATCAACGAGCTTAAAATAAGCATTAAAATTCTAAAACGATGTACTCTTACGCCAAGCGTTGTCGCACTTTCATCGCCTAACAACATGGCATTAAGCTGACGCCTAAAACCCAACATGATTATTGTACAGACTATAATGACTAAGACAGGTAATAGCAGCGACTGCCACTGTGCTTTAGCAAAACTACCTAAAGTCCAAAATAAAATAGCCGCGACTGCTTGTGGATCGCTCCAATAAAGTAACAAACTAGTAAAAGCACTAAATAAAAATGATAAGGCTACCCCCGCCAATAACATCGATTCAACTTGGGCATTACGCTGGCTGCCAGCAATTAAAATTAATAATCCCATCGCCACTAAACTACCGGTTAATGCCGCCCCAGATAGCGCAATACCCGCCCCTGCTCCCACAAAAGACATTAGTATAACCACACCTAATGAAGCGCCGGACGAAATACCAAATAAGTAAGGATCTGCTAAGGGGTTACGGGTGACTGTTTGTAGTATTAAACCTGCAATCGCTAAGCCACTCCCAGCTAAAAAAGCCAGTAAAGTACGTGGCATTCTTAATTCAATAATAATACGGCTGGTGAATAAAGCCTCGTTTGAAAAGGTTAAGCTTTGATATACATCTGCGAGCGACGTGGGTGCCGCACCAAAACTCAGTGCAATAAATAAACTTAATAGTGCGCATAGTAGCGCAGCGATTAATGCAACGGTATGGTTAGAAAAAACCGTCATATTATTGGTATCCATAATAATAAGTAATATGAGGAATAGCCTCACCCGAAGCTGCTGATTGAGGGTGAGTGCTCACTTGTGCACAAACGCCAAACACCTCATCCAGTATCTGCTCAGTGACCACTTTATTTGGCTTACCTGCATCAACAACTTTTCCATTTTTAATAACCACTAACTCATCACACATAGCAGCAGCTAAATTTAAGTCATGAAATGACGCAAATACCGTGATCCCTAGAGATTTAGCCAGCTCCATCAGTTGAATTTGATATTTCACATCAAGGTGACTAGTTGGTTCATCCATAATAAGAAGTTGCGGTTGCTGCACAATAGCGCGGGCAATAAAGGCTCGTTGCTTTTCACCGCCAGATAGCGAATCAAATAATTGAGTACTATGAGATTCAAGCCCCACATGGCTAATAGCCTGAGCTATTTTTTGTTTATCTGCTTGGGTGGTCGAACTGAATAGCGTTTTATGTGGCGTAAGCCCTAGAGCCACAACATCGAATAACGAGAGGTTAAATTGCGACGGTGTTTCTTGTAGCACAACGGCAACTTGCTTGGCGTAGTCTTCGCTTTTTAGTTGCCAAATATCGGTGTTATTAAATTTAACCTCTCCCGCTGACGGCTGATTAAATCGATACAAGCAACGCAGTAAACTCGATTTTCCCGCACCATTAGGACCAATTAAGCCAACAAACTTGCCACGCTCAATACTCAAATTAATATGCTCAAGGATTAAGGTGTTACCCACTCGCCAAGAGACATTATTAACGGTTAGAAGTGCAGTTTTTTTAGCGGTTTGAGTGTGCAAAAAATTATCCTAGGCAGGGAAAACCCACACTCAGTACCACAAGTACCAAAAAGAAAATGAGTTAACCCGCTCGTTATATGAAGTTTTAAGGCACTTGTATCTGACTTACAGTAAAACTGATTACAGTTACGGGTATAGTTGAGGAGTTTCACCTCATTCCAAATGCTTGGCTATTATGCGCAGATAAGTAAATAATTTAAAGCAAAAAAAACCGCACTCAGCTGAGTGCGGTTAAAAGGGAGTGTTTTAACTAAGGTTTAGTTAAAACTTATATTCCATACCTAAACCTAGGTAATCTTGGTCAACGTTGTTGTCCATATCAAAACTTGAGTAAAAGCCAAACACCTTAAGATTTTTGTTTAGCTTGTGATCAACACCTACCGATACTGCACTTTTATCATCGCTGTCATCAAAATCCATTGTTTGATATTGCACTTTAAAAGTGTTGCTACCCATTAGGTAAGCTGCATTCACTAAGTAACCGTCAGCTTCAGCGCTACCGTCTACTTTTTCTTGTGTTTGGTACATTGCACCAAGTCTAAAGTCTTCAATTTTACCTTGAACTGTTGCACGTACTACGTCGTAACCATTTACTTCACTATCAGCAGCAACAGCAGCGTATACAGCGCTCTTTTTAAGGCCAGCATCACCATAAGTTAACGCCACTGAGTAACCATTTTTGGCATCTTTATCATCTTCTGCAATAAATGAAGCTAATACTTTAAAGCCTTCATATGAGTTTGAAGCGTAAGATACTGAGTTACCTAAGCGGTTTTCACCTTTAAACGTGTTTTTAATATCACCTTCAAGGTCATTAAATAAATCAAGTTTACCTTGCGCCTGCTTTAGCGCGGTATCGTTACGGCCTATTACTACCTGACCAAATGAACCTTTAAAACCTACATATTGATTACGCGCTGAAATATTATCTTTATCGCCTTTTGAGTCAGCGTCCGACACATCAACCTGAAACTCAAACTTATAAACAGCTTCTAAACCGTCTGAAATTTTTTCAGACCCCTTAAGTCCGAAACGAGATGCATTACTTTTAATTTCAGTAAACGACCCTTCTCCATCATCAGATGATTGAACGGTTACATTCGCTTTACCGTAAATGTCTACTTCTGCAAGCGCATTAAAAGATAAACCACTAAGTAAGGCTAGGCATAGGCTCGATTTTGCAAATTTCATGTTATTTCCTCGATAAACACAATAGACTAATTTTTAAAACAGCAGCAGTGTGTCACCGCTAAATGACAAAAATATTACAAAGGACATATTTTTGTCTTTTTAAGTTAATAAAACTGCATTAAATCTGAAATCAAAATAACATCTAAAATATACCGTCTAACGACTACTTACTTTGTTTCAGTAAACTCGGTGTCATTTGCGACAGCAAATTAACCAGAGTTTCTATTAACTCTTTCTGTTCGTTATCTCTATGATAGGCAACAAATACATCTCTTGACGTATTTTCTACCCCTTTTACATGAAAAAGTTCGCCTTTTTCTAAATGGTCTTTAACTAATACCTGTGGAATAAACGCACTGCCGCCACATTGCAGTATTAAATCAAGGGCTATACGTCCGGTACTGGTTCTAAAATAAGGCGGCGTTTTACCGGTAAACTGACGGGCGTGCCAAAGAGAAAACGTAGTTCCCCAATCAACATAAACATATTGATTATCAAAAAAGTTATCGCCTGTTGCGGTATCGTAGCCACTAACCGGAATAATAGGTAGTTCACAAATTCGTTCAACAACGAGTTCGTCTACTTTTGGTGGATCAAATAAAATGGCTAGATCAAGGGTGCGCTCTAATAGTAATCGAGTACTCTCTTGTTGTGCTTTTACCTCTGCCACCAAAGATACACCGGGCATAGCCGATACTATATTTGTAATACCAAACTGTAAAAACGCATCCCAAATATTAGGAGTCCCAGCCAAGCTGATTTGCTTATGCATATTATCTGCAAGTGCAACATCCACTTTGGCCCTTTGCATTCCAGTAATAATCATTTGTGCATGCGGCAACAAGCGCTCACCCGGAGCCGTTAGTTGAATATTATTGCGCTGGCGAATAAATAAATTTACGCCTAAGCCCTGCTCTAATTGACGAATTCGAAAACTCACTGCAGACTGCGTTATGTATAGGTTTTCTGCCGCTTTACCAAAATGGCGAGTACGCACCACTTCAACAAATGTTTTTAATAAATCTATGTCCAATTTTTTATCCTCACGATAAAAATTTTTTGTTTAAAAAAATAGCGATTATGACCCATACTCCAGCTAATAATTGGTATGAGGGTACAGCTATGAGCAATGATATTTCACTACTTCGTCAAGCATTTGTTAGTCAACGTCAGTTTTATGATGATCAAAACTTTCCACGCGGATTTAGCCGCAGCGGACACTTTACCTTGTTAGAGGCAAGTATTTTAGAACAGCACGGTGTTGTTTTAAAAAGTTTGTATAACAAAACAGTTGAGCCGCAAAACGAATATCAACAACAATTTGTAAATGCAATAAGTGGCATCATAGAGCCAAGTAACCCCATTGAGCGAGCATGGGTTAAATACTTAAAGCTAACAACCTGCAAAACAAAATTTCATACATTATTTGGTCGCTCAAAAATTTCAGGGCCAACACCAATCAGCCAAGATTATTATTCTGAGGCTGACAATCTATAAGTCATTACAATAGTTGCTTTTTGGCGTTTTAGCAGTTACAACTTGTATAAGCAAACACTTTTGCAAAATTTAAACAAGGCTGTTACGTGACGCACAGAATACTTATTATTGAAGACACCCCTACTATTGCGCGAGTGCAAAAGCATATCGCGCAAAAAGCGGGCTACGAGGTTGATATTGCTCAGTCGCTGGCTGAGACTAAAGAGCTGATAAGTAAACATGCTTATTTTTGCGCAGTGGTAGACTTTATATTACCTGATGCCCCACAAGGGGAAGCGGTTCCCTGCACCGTTGCAGCAGATATTCCTACCATAGTTATGACAGGCAATATCGATAATCAAACTCGCGATACCGTCGAAAAATACCCTATTATTGATTACATTATCAAAGGCAATAAACAAGCTTACGAATATTTAGAAAAGCAGCTTTATCGCCTACCTCGAAATAAGCAGGTAAAAGTACTGGTTGTTGATGATTCAGCTTCAACACGCCAATATATTTGTAATTTATTAACACGTCATAAATATCAAATCTTTCAAGCAGCCGATGGCCTAGAGGCGCTTAAAGAGCTTGAAAACACCCCTGACATCTCTGTGATCATTACCGATAAAGAAATGCCTAACATGGGCGGTATTGAGCTATGTAATGAAATTAGGCGCATTTATAGTAATGACGAAAAAGCTGTTATTGGTATCTCAGGCGCTACATCGTCTAATTTGTCTGCTTTATTTCTAAAAAATGGAGCAAACGATTATCTATATAAACCTTTTAACAGTGAAGAATTTTACTGCCGGTTGAGCCAAAACGTCGATATGCTAGAGCATATCGAAACTATAAAACGCCAAGCCAATACCGACTATTTAACTAAACTCCCTAATCGCCGTTACTTTTTTGAAGAGGCTAATAAGTCATTAAAGCAGTTTAAAAAAGCAAAAATGCCGGCACAGCTCGCCATGCTTGATATTGACCATTTTAAAGCGATTAACGATACCTATGGTCATGATGCCGGAGATGAAGTGCTTAAAGGGCTTGCGATATGCTTTAATAAATATTTTGAAAACCAATTGGTTGCCCGTTTAGGCGGAGAAGAATTTGCGGTATTTTTTACTGAGCTAACCGAACAGGAGGCGCTAAAACGACTAGAGAGCTTCAGGCTTTTTATTGAGCTTAACAGTCATGAATTCAGTCAAGCAAACATCAAGTTTACGCTGTCGATAGGCTTCAGCAACAGTAAAACCTATCAGATTGACGAGCTATTAAAACAAGCCGACTTAAAGCTCTACAAAGCCAAAGAGTCGGGTCGTAATAAAGTGGTTTAGTTTTTAAACCACACCAGAGGCTACAATGGCCGCTTTTCTGCGTTTTCGCGATTGATGGTATGAGTCCCAACTAAAAATAGCCAATGCGCTCCAAATACACGCAAAGGTAATTACGCGCTCAGCATCAAACACCTCACCATAAAATACCACCGCTAAAATAAACATTAGGCTAGGCCCTATATACTGAAAAAACCCTAACGTTGTATATTGCAAACGCTTAGCCGCGCCGGTAAAACACAGCAGTGGCAGCGTAGTTACTATGCCCGCGCTCACCAATAATGCATTAGTTAGCCAATCATTCGCTGGTAAATTTGACGTTTCAGTCGGTACCATTAGCCACCAATAGGTAAGCGCCACGGGTAACAATATTAATGCCTCAATTAAAATCCCAGGCAGAGCATCAACTTGTAGCTTTTTACGTAATAAGCCATATAGTGCGAAAGATGTCGCTAATGAAAACGCTACCACGGGGAATGAGCCAAAACTAATTAGCTGTAACAACACGCCTGTAAAAGCTAAAGCAACAGCAACACCTTGCAACTTACGTAATCGTTCGTTTAAAAACACCATACCAAGCAACACATTCAATAGAGGATTAATGTAGTAACCTAGGCTGGCATCCAACATGTGATTGTTATTGATGGCCCAAATAAACAATCCCCAGTTAAACCCTAGTAAGGTCGAGGTAACAACTAACATCAAAATAAGTTTAGGTTGGATTAAAATGCGTTTAATTTTATCCCAGTAGCTGAGCACACTCACCACCACAATAAGAAACACCACTGACCAAATAACACGGTGCATTAAAATTTCAAATGCTGACACATGTTGGATCATCTTAAAATAAATGGGTGCGAGGCCCCACATAAAAAAAGCGAGGCAGGCAAAAATAGCACCCTTTCGCTGCTCGGTATCAATCGACATAGTAACCACTTGGTGATTTAAAAGGCCGTCAGTTTAACCCCCTCTCACTTTTTAGCCAACTAAATACGTGCCCGTTCCAAAAGCAATTTGTACTGACTTCTCGTTGTGCAACTCCATTCGACACACGCATACTTTATTTCCTGAGCGAATCAGCTTAGCACTAGCAATAAATACCTCGCCTTTGCCTGGACGTAAATAGTCGGTGCGTAAATCTATTGTCCCCAGTGTGGCTAACTTTTTATGTACACTGGGTAAATCTGCATCGTCTAGTTTTCCTATAACGCTGGCGGCAGCAAGCATTCCACCCACATTATCAAGTACCGCCGAAATAACCCCACCATGGAGAATTTTTTGCGCAGGGTTGCCTATTAATACATCTTGCCAAGGAAAGGAGATTTTAGCTTGTTCAGTACTAAGTGACTCCACCGCTATTTTTAAAAACTGGTTAAAAGGCATATTATTTACAAACAATGCCCCAACTTGTTCAATCAACATTTCTTTATTCATTATTATTCTCTATGTTTAAGGTGGTACGATGAGTAAAGCACAACTTAAAGCTGTTGTAACCTCCTCGATTATCATTACCGATGTTTACACCAAATAATGAAAGCTAAAGACATACTGATAAAAAACCACTAAAATAGCGCCGATGAATACACTAACTCCCTCTCCAAATACGCTGGTGCGTAAACCTGAAACTGTACTCAAACAAGTGTTTGGTTACAGCGAATTTCGCGACGGTCAAAGTGCAGTAATCGATGCTGCGATTAACGGCCAAGACTCGTTAGTATTATTGCCTACCGGTGGTGGTAAATCGGTGTGTTACCAAATACCCGCACTAGTATTAGAGGGGGTAACCATTGTTATCTCTCCGCTCATTTCTTTAATGCAAGATCAAGTAACTCAGTTACAAGCTCTAGGCGTAAAAGCCGCTTATATAAATAACAGCTTAGCCCGTGAAGAACAGCAGTTAGTCTATCAGCAGTTGCATCAGGGGCTAATAAAATTACTTTATGTTGCCCCAGAGAAAGTACTACAAAGGGAATTTTTAGAGCGCTTATCGCATTTAAATGTCAGTTTGTTTGCTATTGATGAAGCACACTGTGTTTCTCATTGGGGACATGACTTTAGACCTCACTATTTTAGATTAAATGAATTAAAGCAACGCTTTACACATGTACCTATGATGGCACTCACTGCCACCGCTGATAAAGCCACCCGCTTTGATATTGTTGAGCAACTCAAGCTACAGCAGCCTTATATTCATACCGGCAGCTTTGACCGCCCTAATATTCGTTACACCATAGAAGAGAAATTTAAACCTATGGTGCAATTACTGCGCTATTTGAAAGAACAAAAAAATCAAAGTGGCATTATTTATTGCACCAGTCGAAAGCGGGTTGATGATATTGCTGAAAAGCTTGCCGATGCAGGCCTTAATGCGGCTGCTTATCATGCGGGAATGAGTAACGAACAGCGTCAATTTGTGCAAACTGGATTTGCCCGCGACGATATTCAAATTGTGGTTGCCACCGTTGCCTTTGGTATGGGAATTAACAAGCCTAACGTACGTTTTGTATTACATTACGACATTCCAAAAAGTATTGAAGCGTATTATCAGGAAACCGGTCGCGCTGGACGTGATGGACTCGCTGCAGAAGCCATTATGTATTTTGACCCCGCTGATATAGGTCGGGTTAGACGCTTTTTTGAAGATATTGACGATGAACAACGCCGTCGTGTAGAAGAGCAGCGTTTTAATGCCATGGCCAGTTTTGCCGAAGCGCAGACTTGCAGACGTCAAATATTATTAAACTACTTTAGTGAATACCAACGAGAGCCGTGCGGTAACTGCGATATTTGCTTAAATCCACCAAAAAGCTTTGATGGCACACTGGTGGCCCAACAAGCTCTTTCGTGTGTGTATCGGGCACAGCAACGATTTGGCTTAGGTTACATTGTAGAGTTATTACGCGGCGCAAATACCAGCCGCATTCGTGATAACAACCATCATGAACTCAGCACCTATGGCATAGGTAAAGATAAAAGCAGTGAGTTTTGGCTCAGTATTTTACGCCAACTTATTCACCAAGGGCTACTAAGCCAAGATATAACCCAAGGCGCATCACTACGGCTTACCGAAGCTGCACGCGCTATTTTAAAGAGTGAGTATGCGCTACAACTGGCTGAACCACGCCTACAAGCTAAGCACGTTTATCAGGATAAATTAGCGCAGTTTAATTACGATAAAAAGTTATTTGCTCGCCTACGTGCATTACGTAAAGAATTAGCCGATGCCGATGACGTACCCCCTTATGTAGTATTTAACGATAAAACGCTGGCCGAAATGGCGCAGCTTATGCCTACCAACGACAGTGAATTTTTAAAAGTGTCGGGGGTTGGTTTTACTAAATTAAACAAATATGGCGGTGAGTTTTTAACCGCAATTCGACATTATCTAGCAACGCAATAAGCCCCTTATGACCGAACTTGAATACGATCACACACATCAATGCATTATTGTTAAACCAACAGAGTTGCCGCACGATGAAGACTTTGAGTTATGGGGAACGTTTTTTTTGCACAGCGATGAAATTAGCATTAGTGAATTTGCAGCTGGGGCTGATCGTCACCAACTGCGTTTTAACTATGCTAACCACACTTTTAATTTAAATTTTGAGCATTACAGTCAAAGTGTGTGGATTAACGGCGAAGGTCAAGATGCCGACAACCTATTGGCAGCGTTAACATTTTATTTAAGCTAAGGCCACGTCTATTTATCGCTAATACCTTATAATTGCTATAAAAAATAAACTAAATTGGCACTTTTACTTACATATTAATAACAATGATGTAAGCTAAGAGTAAGTGTTTTATTTTGCAAAATAGCGCTAAAGAGGGTCAATGCTAAATAGAAAATGGATTGCACGTAGTTGTTTTAGCCTTTCTATTTTGAGTATGTTTATGCTCAGCGTTTGCGCGCAAGAAACGCCACTAGCCCAAAGCTGCCAAAATGACGATTCATTGAAAACTTCTGAAATTAACTTGCGTCGACAAATCGAGTCTCAACCTCCATCGCTTACGATAAATAGTAACGCTAAAATTGCCTCAATTAATCTTAAACAACTTAATGTTTTTAATACCGAACTCGAAGCTGAAAACAACGCACTGTTTCGCTTTGCTAATCGTGCACATATACAAACTGAGCCTGAGGTTATTAAAAGCATTTTATTGTTTAAAGCGGGTGATACTTTTAATCAAAAAACCTTGGCTGAATCTGAGCGGCTACTGCGTAAACAAAACTATTTATATGACGCACAAATTGTTGCCAACGAAAACTGCGATGGCGATATTGATGTAACCGTGGTGACTCGCGATTTGTGGACTTTGCTACCCGAGCTTAGCTTTAGCCGCAGTGGTGGCGAAAATAAATCAAGTATCGGCTTTCGCGAGTCTAACTTATTTGGTTGGGGCAAACGATTATCGTTTGCTCGCAAAACCGACAGTGATCGTAATGGCTATTTATTTGTTTACGATGATCCAAATATCCTATCAACACGCTACAGAGGTCGTATAGAGTATGCCGATAACAGTGACGGTAAAAGCCACTTAGTTGAGCTAACTTATCCGTTTTACGCCATCGATACACCTTACAGTTATGGTGCCTTGAGTTACTCGACCCAGCGAGAAGAGGCGCTCTATCTCAGGGGCGATAAATTTAGTGAGTTTGAACAGACCACCGATCTAAATCAGGTATTTTTTGGTCACTCTAAAGCCCTTAGCCATAACTGGACACAGCGCTTGAGCCTAGGTTATATCGATGAGCAACAAACATTTAAAAGCATAGATGAAACCACTGTGCCGCTAGCTGAAAATAGGCAGCTTAGTTATCCTTATGTAAGCGGCCACTGGTTTGAAGATTACTTTATAAAGGTGCGTAACTTTGACAGTATTTACCGTACCGAGGATTTAAATTTAGGTTGGAATATAAAAGCTACGCTGGGTTATTCTGATGAATCAATTAGTAACGACGATAGCCGCGCTATTTACTCGTTTAACTTTAACAAAGCACATTTTAGTGGTGATAATACGCTATGGCGGTTTCACGCAGATATTCAAGGTTATTGGAATAAAGAACAAAAACAGCTTGAAAACTTAATCACCACCAGCCAAATTCAATATTATTTAAATACCAGTATTGATCAGTCTTGGTATGTAAAAGCCAGGCTACAATACGCAAAAAACCTCACCAACGATAAGCAGCTCACTCTCGGGGGCGAAACAGGTTTACGCGGTTACCCTATTGAGTTTCAACATGGCGATCGGAGTTTTTTAGTCAGCTTAGAAAAGCGCTACTATTGGGAGTATGACTTACTACAACTGTTTAAAGTGGGAGGCGCAGCCTTTCTAGATGTAGGTCGCGCATGGTATAACAATGACTCGAATACCCTGTATCAAGTTGAAAACACACCTGTACTTAAAAATGTTGGACTCGGTTTACGCCTTGCGCCAAGTCGCGCCAACGCGGGTACTATGATCCACCTTGATATTGCCGCGCCACTAAATAAATATAACGATGTTGACTCGGTACAATGGCTACTGAGCGTTAAAAATTCTTTTTAAATCACTACTGCGCACAAAGCTAACACGTTACACTTTGCGCCTATCATTATTGTGAGAATACGTTTTGGAATTAATCTCTCTTTTAGAGCTTGTGAGCACACAATATAAGTTAATCGTAACTGTAATTGCGCTGTTGAGTTTTCCGTTACTGTTAAAGCTAACTAAAAAATTACTCGAAAAAGCCATTAGAGGTAAAATCGACTTACACAGAAAATACCGAGCAGAGTTACTATTAAAAATAATACTCGCCTTTGTTATGTTGTGTTTAGTATTAGTTTTTTGGGGAATAGAGCTGCGTGGTTTATTAGTATTAGGTTCTTCCTTATTTGCCATGTTAGGCGTTGCGCTGTTTGCTGCTTGGTCTCTATTGAGCAACTTAACCGCGTTTTTATTGATGTTTATTCAAAATGACTGCCGTGTAGGCTATTGGGTTAGAATCGTGGATGGTGCCAATGCCATTGAAGGACGCATTATTGAAATGGGGCTGATGAATGTATTACTAGAACACGTTGATGGGCATAGGGTGATTTATCCAAATAACTTATTTGTTACCCGCCCAGTGTTAGTTCTCAATACAGAGCCAAAACCAACAAAGGCGCCTAAAATTAAACGTATTATTGGCCCAAAACCACGTAATTAAATAACAATTAAAAAAGCCGCTTAAGCGGCTTTTTTAATTTTTTACCAGTGAAGTTAATTATTCAGCTCAGCCGTTTTCAGTTCATCATCTAAGTCATTTATCTCATCAATAAACGTTTCTAGCTGCTGCTCTACCAGGCTATTTGCATGTGCAAAATAAGCAATGTGGAATACGGCATCGCCTTCATTTACTAGAGGCATGGTTTGCTGACCAATAATAATACCGCTACGTGGAGCGAGTAATTCAAGCTCAGAGTCGCCAAGTGGGCTACTTATATACGCCAGTATTTGCCCCTTTGTGACACGTTCACCTAACGATACTTGCGCTCTTACTATGCCGTCAACCTCAGCACGTACCCAACTTGTTGAACCAGCAATAATCGGCTCAGGTAGTTTTTTTGGTCGTTTACCGCGCATCATTTTTAAATGGCGCATAACATAATCAACCCCTTGTACTCCCGCAGCAATCGCAATCGGGTCAAAGCGCAGCGCCTCACCGGCTTCGTAGGTAATAACGGGTATGCCCAAATTAGCCGCTTCACTACGTAGTGAACCATTGCGCAGTGATGCGTTAATTACAGCTGGTGTGCCAAAGGCCTTAGCCATTTGCGCTGTAGCTTCATCGGCTAAATTAGCACGTATTTGCGGTAAGTTAGTACGGTGAATCGCCCCCGTATGTAAATCTATAATATGCGTACAGTGCACAGCAACTTGGTTAAAAAACATATACGCCATACGACCTGCTAACGAGCCACGTTCAGAACCTGGAAAGCTTCGGTTCATATCACGACGGTCAGGCAAGTAACGCGACTTATGAATAAAACCAAATACATTCACAATCGGCACCGCTATTAATGTGCCTCGTAGCTGGCTAGGGTCGATTTTAGCCAGTAGCTGGCGCACTACTTCAACTCCATTTAGCTCATCGCCATGTATTGCCGCACATACCATCAATACAGGGCCTTCCATTACACCATTGACCACTTCAATAGGAATATTAAGCGGTGAATGGGTATAAAGCTTTGCAGCTTCCAGCGCCAGTGATTTTCGCTCACCCACGCCAATACTTTCACCTAATAAGGTAAAAGGACTGTTAATTTTAACCTTTGCCACGTGTTGCTGTTCCTTTCACTGAGGCCGTTTTTTCGATGAAATCAATCACCATACCCGCGATATCTTTACCTGTTGCCACTTCAATTCCCTCAAGGCCTGGCGATGAGTTTACTTCCATAACCAAAGGACCACGAGATGAGCGAAGTAGGTCAACGCCAGCAACGTTTAAGCCCATTGCTTTTGCCGCTGCAACCGCTGTTTTACGCTCTTCTGGGGTAATACGCACCAGTGTAGCACTACCACCACGATGAAGATTAGAGCGGAACTCGCCTTCTTGCGCTTGGCGTTTCATTGCTGCAATCACTTTATCACCCAGTACAAAACAACGAATGTCTGCACCGCCAGCTTCTTTAATATACTCTTGCACCATGATATTGGCTTTTAAGCCCATAAATGCTTCAATCACACTTTCAGCTGCTTTACGTGTTTCAGCCAATACCACACCAATACCTTGAGTACCTTCCAGTAATTTAATAACAACCGGTGCACCGCCTACCATTTCTAATAAATCTTTTACGTCATCCGGCTTGCTGGCAAAGCCTGTGACCGGCATACCTACACCTTTACGTGATAGTAATTGCAAAGAACGTAATTTATCGCGAGAGCGAGAAATAGCCACAGATTCATTAACAGGGAACACTCCCATCATTTCAAATTGGCGTAATACAGCACAACCATAAAATGTAACCGATGCACCAATACGTGGCACGATAGCATCGAAATCTTTTAGATTTTCACCACGATAATGAATTTCAGGTTGCTCTGAGTTTATGTTCATATAAGAGCGTAACGCATCAATAACTTTCACTTCATGTCCGCGCGCCTCAGCAGCTTCAATTAAACGACGCGTTGAATATAATTTTTTGTTACGAGATAAAATACCAATTTTCATAGTTAAAACCTTAACTAAATTATGTTGAGTAAGCACATGTAAGTGTATTTACTACTCAACGAATCCTTATAATAAGTGTGATAAAGCCGGATCAACGACTATACGATTTTCCATTGCTGTGCGCCCTAACAACATTCTAAACTTCATTGACGCACGACTTGTTAATGTAATTTCTATTGGCCAACTAAATTCGCCTGCATGCAATGTAGTTTCAATAAAGTAACGCAATTCTTTTTGGCCACTAGAGCTGGTAACGTACTTCATTTTTTTAACTTTGGCATTGCAGGTAATTTGCGTTTGCTCGTCTTCTTGCAATGGTTGGGCTGTAAATTTAACCCACTTTTCGCCATCTACTTCGTACTCTTCAATATTAATTGCATGAATACAGGAAGTACGCGCACCAGTATCTATTTTTGCTTTAATTTGCTCGATACCTAGCTCGGGTAAACTTAACCACTCACGCCAACCAACTGTTATTTTTGTCGTCATAAATGCGCCCTTAGTAAAAAAGTGTTTTATACGCTACCGCTAATAAAACACCAGCAAAATAAATTCATCCACTCGATAAGTCGATTTGATTGATCTTTTAAGTTTACTCGGTTAACAATGCCCTCTAATGTGTACACTTAACCATAGGCTAAAAAATAACTTTTTGTTGCTTAACTCTTCAAAGTAAAGCTAAGTTAAATACACTACAGTAAAACTGTATTAAAAACATACTATTTATGAGAAATTATTATGATTAACGGCTTACTTCATGCGCTTATTCTTGATGAACAAGGCGGCGCTCGCCCAATAGAAAACAGTAAACAATTACATCAATGGCAACCTACTGATGGAAAACTGTGGGTACATATGGATTACAGTCAAAAAGAAGCCGTTGATTGGTTAAAAAACTGCGGCCAATTAAACGACTACGAACTTGAATCACTTACCGCAGATGAAACACGCCCTCGTATTACTCCTACAATGAATGGCCATATGCTGTTTTTACGTGGAATCAATTTAAATCCAGCGCAAAGCCCTGAAGACATGGTGTCTATTCGCTTATTTATTAATAAAGATGTGGTGATCACTACCCGTAAGCGCCGATTATTGTCAGTGCAAGATATTTTAACCTCGTTGAATAATAATGAGGGGCCTAGCAGTATTTCTGAACTAGTGTGTAGCTTAGCGCAAAAGTTAACTTCACGTATGCAAACGGTAATAGATGAACTAGATGAAAGCTTAGATGAGTTTGAAGAAGAAATTGATGAGCCTAGTAAAAAGTTTGATAACCAGGGCTTGTCGCAACTTCGCCGTCAAACAATCGCGCTAAAACGGTACTTAAAACCACAAAAGGAAGCGCTCAGCAACATGGTTAATAATCATTACTCGTGGCTGTTTGACGATGATAAAGCCAAGCTAAATGAAACCACCAATTTACTTATTCGCTATTTAGAAGAGCTCGATAGCTCAATAGAGCGTGCACTCGTTATTCAGCAAACCATTACTAACCAAGTGTCTGAGCAATTAAATCAGCGTATGTATGTGATGTCGGTGGTGGCTGCTTTATTTTTACCACTAGGATTTTTGACTGGGTTATTGGGGGTCAATGTTGGCGGTATTCCTGGCACAGACAGCCCCTATGCATTTACTGCATTTGTGGTGTTTTTGGTTGTTTTGACTGGTGGGATTGGTATTTACTTTAAAAATAAAAAGTGGCTGTAATTACAACGCAGATCTAACAGCACAAAAAAGGCGAACATAATTGTTCGCCTTTTGCATTGGTAACCCTTACTCTTGAAAGTAAGTGCCCCAACCGTCGTATTCTACGTCGCATTCAACAGCAAGTTGTGCAAGCTTATCAACGTCTTCCATTATAACGTCAACATCTAATTCGGCTTCAACAACAATGTCAAAACTCCAAATCTTTTCGCCGTCTTCAAGCTCAAGTTCTGCTGGCTCTTCTACATCGTAACCTAGTTTAAACGCAGCAAGTGCAGCTTGTTCTAACTTAGTAAAATCTTCACATACAAAGTGGTGTTCTACTTCATAAAGAATTTCCGGATCGGAACCATCTTCAAGTAATGAAGTTACGATGTCTTCACTTATTTCACGCCAGTTTTCCATTATTTCTCTCTCACTTGAGCATCTAATTCTGTTATTTTAGCAGCCATAATGCTGTGCACACTTTTAGCGTGCTCACGGGCACTGATACTGTTATCAAGTGCTATGGGGGCTAACATTTCAATGTAAATTGTACCATTATCCCAGCGATTTAGTTTAATGGTTTTATCGGTTGTGTTCATACATACTGGCACAACAGGTACCTCTGCACTCATTGCTGTATGAAACGCACCGGTTTTAAAAGGGAGTAAACCACGACCATAACTACGCGTCCCCTCAGGGAACATCCACACCGATAAGCCTTTTTGTTTTATTTTAGCCGCTGCTTTAGAAATAGTGCCTGCCGCTTTAGAGCGATTTGCTCTGTCGATTAAAATATTACCCGACAACCAATAAAGCTGACCAAAAAATGGGATCCACTTCAGACTTTTTTTGCCAACACTCACACAATTTTTTGGCACCATGGCTGGAACAGTAAATAAATCATAGCTATTTTGGTGATTCGCTACATACACAGCAGGCCCCACCTTAAGCGCATCGGGATGATATTTTAGTTCTAATTTAACCCCAAGCATTTTAGCCATTGAACCAAACCAACTTGCAATAACGTGCACATTATTAGGATGAAATGGTCTAAATATTGATAATAACAAACCAAAAAAACAACTTAACAATATAAACAACAGCATTATTAAAATACGTATAACAGCTAGCAAATGCGCCTCTCCAATATAACCACAATCATGTATTGCTCTATTATAACGTTATTTTGTTGCGTAGACGAGAAAATAGCGCACAAGCGTGCGCTGAAATAAAACAGTCATAAAAAAACGGCTTACCTAGGTAAGCCGTTTTCTAATTTGATCTTAGGATTAACTTGGCTCTGCGTCTGAGCTTGGTTCATCTACTTGCTGCGGTGTTAACTCTACCACAGCTTCATCAACGCGCTGTAAGCCACGAGGTAACTTATTCCCCCTGCGCCCTCGCTCACCATGATAGTGCTCAAGGTCGCTTGGTTTAAGGGTCAGCTTACGTTTACCTGCATGCAGCGTAACACTACTGCCTTGTGGTACAACAGCTAATACTTTTACAAACTCTTCGCGGGCTTGCACTTTCGCACCCGGAATAGAAATAATTTTATTGCCCTTACCCTTACCTAGCTTAGGGAGGTCTCGCAGTGGGAATAACAACATCCGCCCTTCGTTAGAAATCGCCATACAGTAGTCAGTAGCCACGTCGTTAACGC